>CAYFNN010000032.1:1996-11867 GCA_964344465.1 uncultured Bifidobacterium sp.
GGCACCGCCGTGATCAATCGTTTCAAAATCCTGTTGCTGGTGTTCGGTGTCTTCCTCATCTACACGGGCTGGAAGATCGTTCGCGGTAAAGACGAAGAGTCAGACCCGAACGACACCAAGACGATGAAGCTGTTCCGTCGGTTCGTGCCGTCAGTACAGCACTATGACGGTCAAAAGATGATTACCAAAGTTGACGGTAAGCGCTTCGCGACGCCACTGCTGGCCGTGCTGGTCATCATCGAAGTAACCGATGTGATCTTTGCCGTCGACTCGGTGCCCGCAGTCTTGGCGGTGAGCCGCGAGCAATTCATCGTCTTTGCGTCAAACGCGTGGGCGATTCTCGGATTGCGCGCGCTGTACTTCCTGTTGGCCGATATGCGTGAGCGGTTCGTGTACATGCCACACACCATTTCCTCACTGCTCATCTATGTGGGTATCAAGATGACCCTCGCTTGGCGCTCTATTCACATTCCGGTGGCGGTCTCGTTGGCAATCATCGTTACGTTCCTCACCGTCGGTGTGGTCACCTCGATCATCGCCAATCGTCGAAACGGGCAGGAGTCCACCCCGAACTAGCCTCTCGCAAATGGGCATCGCCGAAGACGACGTCGAACGTGTTCGCTCGGCGCAGCCCATTTCTGCGGTAATCGCGAACTATGTGGCGTTGCGGCGCACGGGTCGCAACCACGTGGGCTTGTGTCCGTTTCATGGCGAGAAGACCGGCTCGTTCAACGTGCGCGACGAAACCGGTCGCTACAAGTGTTTCGGTTGCGGCGCTTCGGGCGACGTGTTCACCTTCATTCAAGAAGTTGAGCGGCTCGATTTCGTCGGCGCAATCGAGCACCTGGCAGCAAAAGCCGGCATCACACTTAATTACACCACTGGCGGCCAACCGCGCGATCGCCAGCGCGGTAAACAACTCGTCGAGGTGATGGCACAGGCAGTCGAGTGGTACCACCAGCGACTACTCACGTCGCCCGACGCCAAAGCAGCCCGCGATTATCTGCGATCGCGCAACCTCAGTGGCGACGTAGCGCGTCAGTTCAAGCTTGGTTGGGCTCCTGATGCGTGGGATGCGTTGTCGGTCGAACTTGGCGCCCCCGCCGAAATGTTGCGCGACTGCGGTTTGGCATTCACGAATTCGCGCGGGCGGGCACAAGATTCGTTTCGGGCGCGGGTGATGTTCCCGATCTTCAAGGAAAACGATGACCCAGTTGCGTTCGGTGGTCGCGTTCTGCCGGGCAGCACCGACCCCGCGAAGTACAAGAACTCTGCCGAGTCAAAGATCTACGCCAAATCGAAAACGTTGTACGGCCTGAATTGGGCGAAGAGCGATGTCGTGAAGGCAGACGAGATCGTCGTCTGTGAGGGCTATACGGATGTCATTGGGTTTCATCGCGCGGGGCTGACTCGTGCGGTCGCCACGTGCGGCACGGCTCTGACCGAAGATCACGTGCGACTGATGAAACGGTTTGCCAAGAAGGTGGTGCTCGCCTTCGACGCTGATGCAGCCGGGCAGGGTGCGGCCGCCAGGTTCTACGAGTGGGAACAAAAGATCGGTGTCGATGTCAGCGTGGCGAAAATGCACGGCGGCAAAGACCCCGGCGATATGGCAGATTCCGACCCGCAGGGTTTGATCGACGCGGTGACGACAGCAGAACCGTTCATGAAGTTTCGCATCGAACGTGCGGTTGCGGCTGGCGACGTCAACACCAATGAAGGCAAGGCAGCGCTCGGCAACGCGGTGGTGGCTGTCATCAACGAACATCCGAATACCGACGTGCGCCGACTGTATGCGGGCGAACTCGAGCAGCGACTTGGTCTGCAACGCGGCTCGTTGGCGTCGCGCGTCGAACGTCGCGGGGGTTCACGACCCCTCGTCAACCTCTCGGACGTCGTCACCAATGTGGCCCAGCGGGCCCCCGATTCAGCGGAAATCGTGATGTTGGCCCTGATGTGCAACAAGCTCGACGAGGTGCTCGGCATCGTGTCGGAGGAAGTCTTTTCCGACGAGGCACAACGCGCGGCCTTTCGTGCGTTGAAAGCGAGTGGGGGAAATTTGAACACGGCGATTCGTGAGGCCGACCCCGACGCGCGGGCAGTGCTCGAAATTGTTGGCGTCGCAGATGCGACAGGTGATGTCATGAAGGAAGGCATCAACCTGCTTCGTGCCGCGGTGCGTCGTGAACTCACGCGACGCGTCACCGATACGAGCCCTGAGGTCATTCAACGTGACCGACGCATCAAGCAATTGAGTGATCAGTTGACCGACAGAAATGTGGCAGACTCTGTCGCATCGGAGTTGCTGGCATGGCTGTACGAAGTGTCGATCTTGAGCGAGGCGTAATCCACCCGTGAGTGGCCCACATCTGCGCGGGGGAGACACGCCCGACACCGTTCGCCAATATCTCAATGAGATTGGTCGGTACGAATTGTTGACGGCTGCCGAAGAGCGCATTCTTGGCAAGGCAGTAAAAGATGGCCAGAAGGCCGCAGAGCGACTGGACAAGAAAGATTCCAAGCTCGGCGCCAAAGACCGTCGCGACCTGAAAGAAGCCGTGCGCGCGGGCGTAAAGGCGAAAGAGCGCATGGTGAACGCCAACCTCCGATTGGTCGTGTCGATCGCCCGGCGGTACGACCGCAAGGAACTGCATCTGTCCGACCTCATCCAAGAGGGCAACATCGGCCTGATGCACGCCGTCGACAAATACGACTACGAAAAAGGGTTCAAGTTCTCCACCTATGCCACATGGTGGATTCGCCAGTCGATGACCCGTGCAATGGCCGATCAGGGGCGCAACATCCGAATCCCGGGCCACATGATGGAGATCGTCAATCGTGTGCAGCGCTCTGAGCGCGAGCTCACCGCCGAGCTGAAGCGTGACCCGTCGCCAGAAGAAGTCGCGGCGCGATGCGACATCTCGGTGGAAAAACTCTTCGAGATTCAACAACTCACACTTTCGACGGCCAGCCTCGATGCCCCGGTCGGTGTGGACATTGATGACCTGACCGTGGGCGAGACCATTGCCAGCACCGATGCAAGCGACCCGCTCAACGAGACCATCAGCCGCGATCTCATCACGCAGGTGGAGAAATCGTTGGGCGACCTGCCCGAGCGCGAGCGTCGCATCATGTCGATGCGTTTTGGGCTCGGCGAGTTCACCGGAAAACAGCACACGCTGGAAGAAGTTGCGGAAAAAGAAGACATCACCCGCGAGCGAGTGCGCCAGATCGAACAAAAGACATTGGCGCGCATGCGCCACCCGCACAACGCGAGCGGTCTGCGCTCGTTCGTTGAAGACGAGTAGCCTGACTACGCCTTTCCGGGGTAGCTCAGTTGGCAGAGCAACGGACTGTTAATCCGTCGGCCGTGGGTTCGAGCCCCACCCCCGGAGCCATACTCTTCCACCGGGGCCAGTAGCTCAGTGGTCAGAGCAGGGGACTCATAATCCCTTGGTCGTAGGTTCGATCCCTACCTGGCCCACGTGATTCGTGTGACGTCACCGCTCGTTGGCACCGTGGTGCAGGTGCATGCCACGAATGGCCAATTCGTTCGTTCGGGCACCGAGTTGTTCGTCATCGAGTCGATGAAGATGGAACACCCCGTCGCAGCCGAGAGCGATTTGACCGTCACGTCGGTACTCGTGGCCGTTGGAGACAAAGTTGGCGACGGCACCGTCTTGCTCGAAGCACGAGATGCGAGCCACGAAGGTTCGCCGAAAGTCGCCGAACTCAGGAATCGTCGGGAGAAGCTCAGCGATGTTGCTCGACCTGCAGCTGCTGCCAAGCGTCACGAGCGTGGCCAACGCACGGTGCGCGAGAACATCGCCGACTTGTTCGATGAAGGCACCTTCGTGGAATATGGCGGGTTCGCAGTGGCTGCACAACGGAAGCGTCGCTCGGTCGAAGACCTCATCGACAACACTCCGGCAGACGGTTTGGTAACTGGTATCGGTCTGGTCAATGGTCGGCGGTGTGCAGTGCTCGCGTACGACTACACCGTGCTCGCCGGCACCCAGGGCTTCGTCAACCATCGCAAGACGGATCGCATTCTCGACGTCATTGAGCGCGAGCGATTGCCGGTGGTGCTGTACGCCGAAGGCGGGGGTGGGCGACCTGGCGACGTCGACGCTCCCGGAGTTGCAGGCCTTGACGTGCGCTCGTTCGCCTCATTCGCTCGACTCTCAGGCCTCGTGCCGCTCGTCGGCATCGCGTCGGGTTACTGCTTTGCCGGCAATGCGGCACTGCTCGGGTGTTGCGATGTGATCATCGCGACTCAGAACTCGAACATTGGCATGGCTGGGCCGGCGATGATCGAAGGCGGTGGTCTCGGCAAAGTAGCGCCAACCGATATCGGCCCTCTTTCCACGCAGCGCGCCAATGGCGTTGTGGATGTCGTCGCCATCGATGAGGCAGAAGCAACGAGCATCGCCAAGAAATATCTCGCACTCGTCGGCGATGGGTTCGCCGTCGAGTCTGGCGGGGCTTCGAACATGCAGAGCTCTGCTTCGCGTGCCATCGACCCTTCGTCGCGTGCGCGTCTGCGCGACATCATTCCCGCACAGCGCACACGCGTTTACGACATGCGCGACGTCGTGCAGACTCTCGCCGACGAAGGTTCGTTGCTTGAGTTGCGTCGCGACTTCGCGCAAGGGGCAATCACGGCGCTTGCGCGTATCGATGGTCGACGGGTCGGCATCATCGCCAATGTTCCCGCACACCTCGGCGGCGCCATCGACGCGAATGCCGCCGACAAATTTGCGCGGTTCATCCAGCTCTGCGATGCGTTTGATTTGCCGATCGTCTCGCTATGTGACACGCCCGGTTTCATGGTTGGCCCTGACGCCGAGACCACCGCGCAAGTTCGACACTTCGCGCGACTCTTCGTCACGGCAGCAAGCATCTCCGTGCCATGGATCACCATCGTCGTTCGAAAGGGCTACGGCTTGGGTGCTCAGGCCATGGCGGCAGGCAGTTTTCACGCTGCCACCACGACGGTCGCATGGCCGACGGGCGAGTTCGGTGGCATGGGGTTGGAGGGTGCAGTGCGACTGGGTTTCCGCAAAGAGCTCGACGCAGCACCTGATGCCGCGAGTCGTGACGCCCTTGAAGAACGTCTGATTGCTGCCGCCTACGAGCAGGGGGCGGCCCTCAACATGGCGATGCACATCGAGATCGATGATGTCATCGACCCCGCGGAAACCGCTGTGCGAATCGTCACCGTCTTGCAGGCGTGCGCTGCGCCAGCGCCGCGCTCGGGCAAGAAACGCCCGATGATCGACACCTGGTGAAACGCACTTTTTGACGCTTCGTAAAGCCTTTGCGCAGCTACCCGTGGGCTAGGCTTTCGCCATCATCAAACACGTGTGGCACCCGCTGCACGAGAGGGAGAACAACAAGCAATGAGACAGCACAAAGGACTCAAGTCCGCTGCGCTCGCCATTGCTGCCTTCGCGCTGATTGCCAGTGCGTGCGGTAGCGACGACGAGGCGGCAACGGAAGAAGTCACCGAAGAGACCGAAGCCGTTACCGAAGAGACCGCGGCTCCGCTGCCCGGCGCCGGCACGCTCGCGTGCATGGTCACCGACACCGGTGGCGTGGACGACAAGGGCTTCAACCAGATCTCGTACGCAGGTATGCAGAAGGCTGAAGCCGAGCTCGGCGTCACCATCGACCTGCTCGAGTCGTCGAGCGACGCCGACTACGCGCCGAACCTCCAGTCGTTTGCCGACAAGGGTTGCAACATCACCGTCACGGTGGGCTTCCTCTTGGGTGATGCGACCAAGGCCGCTGCCGAAGCGAACACTGGTCTGAACTACGCGATCGTCGACTACGCGTACGACCCGCCGGTGGCCAACGCCCGCGGTCTCGTGTTCGCGACCGACCAGCCGTCGTTCATGGCCGGCTACCTGTCGGCGGCGATGAGCAAGACCGGCATCGTCGGCACCTTCGGTGGTGTCAACATTCCGCCGGTCACCATCTTCATGGAAGGCTTCCGTAAGGGCGTTGAGTACTACAACGCACAAAAGGGTGCGTCGGTGAAGTTGCTCGGTTGGGACGGCACTGACGGCACATTCGCCGGAAACTTCGAAAGCCTCGACGATGGCAAGAACATTGCCAAGAGCCAGGCTGACGAGGGCGCCGACATCATCTTCCCAGTTGCTGGCCCGGTGGGTCTGGGTTCCGCCCAGTTCGCACTCGAGTCCGCTGGCAAGGTGAAGATCATCGGTGTTGACGTTGACATGAGCGTGTCGAACCCCGACGCAGCTGAGGTGTACATCGCCTCGGTGCTGAAGAACATCGACGCAGCCGTGTTCGCGGCAGTCAAGGATGTTGTTGAAGGCAACGGCGTAACCGACAACTATGTCGGCACGCTTGCCAACGGCGGCGTCGGCGTTGCCTACACCGCAGTTCCCGACGACATCAAGGCCGAAGTTGAGGCCATTGCTGCGGGAATCGCCGACGGCAGCATCAAGCTCTAAACGAGCTTCTACGCGTTTCACGCGCGGGGCGGGTCGCGAAAGCGGCCCGCCCCGCGTGCTGTATTACTCTCTGAGTGCGATGGGTCGCACCGATGAAGTTTGAGTTGCGGGGAATCACCAAACGGTTCCCGGGTGTCGTCGCCAACGACCAAGTGTCACTTGAAGTGTCGACGGGTGAAGTGCTCGCCTTGATCGGCGAGAACGGTGCCGGCAAGAGCACCCTCATGAACGTGCTGTATGGCATCTATCGCGCCGACGAGGGCGAGATTCTCATCGACTCGTCTCCGGTTGCCTTTTCGTCGCCGGCCGATGCGATTGCCGCGGGCATTGGCATGGTGCACCAGCACTTCATGCTCGTGCCGGTGATGACGGTGGCAGAAAACGTGGTGCTCGGAGTCGAGCCCACCGGGCGCCTGGGCAGCCTCGACCTGGCAGAGGCGCGCCGCATGGTGCGCGAAGTGTCAGACCGTTACCACCTCGAACTCGACCCCGACGCGGTAATCGAGGATCTCCCCGTGGGTGTGCGCCAGCGGGTGGAAATCGTCAAGGTGCTGCTTCGTGACGCGAAGATCGTCGTCTTCGACGAACCAACGGCAGTGCTGACGCCAAGCGAGATTCTCGAGTTTTTCGAAATCGTGAAGACACTCGTCAAGGCTGGCCGTGGAGTCATCTTCATCACCCACAAGTTGAAAGAGGCGTTGACCATTGCTGATCGCATCAATGTGTTGCGACGTGGCAAAGTGGCGGGTTCTGCCGACCCGAAGACCGCGACTGAAGCGGAAATCGCCGAATTGATGGTTGGTCGTGCCGTGCAGTTGGTGGTTGAGAAGTCATTGGCTCAGCCCGGCGATGCGGTGTTGCGAGTTGCCGAGCTCAGCGTGGTCGACCCCGACGGCCGGACCATTGTTGATTCCGTATCGTTCGATGTTCGCGCGGGAGAAATCGTCGGCATCGCCGGTGTGCAGGGCAATGGTCAGACCGAGCTCGTCGAGGCCATCTCGGGGTTGCGTCGCGCTGCCAGCGGCACGGTGACACTGGACGGCCGCGACATCACCGATGACTCACCGCGAGATCGGCATCAGGCTGGAATGGCCCACATTCCCGAAGACCGTCAGCGTCAGGGGCTCATCGTCGACCAATCAATCGTGGAGAATCTCGTGCTCACTCGGTATCACGATGCAGAGTTTTCGAGCGGTCTGCTCATGAAGTGGGATGCTGCGGCTGCAAAGGCGAAGGAACTGGTTGCCGCCTACGACATTCGTACCACTGACCCTGCTCAGCCTGCATCGACCTTGTCGGGTGGCAACCAGCAGAAAGTGATCGTCGCTCGAGAGCTGAGTCGCGACATTCGATTGGCTTTGGCGTCGCAGCCCACTCGTGGCATCGACGTGGGTTCGATCGAGTACATCCACACCCAGATGGTGAAGGAGCGAGATTCGGGCACTGCCGTGCTCGTGGTGAGCACCGAGCTCGACGAAGTGATGTCGTTGTCTGATCGCGTGCTCGTGATGTATCGCGGCAAGATCGTGGCCGACCTTGACCCGAAGAAGGTGTCGCACATGGACGTGGGCTTGTACATGGCAGGTTCGCGACCGGCCGAGGCTGTCGCGTCATGAACGAGACCCTCAAGTCGCTGCGCTACACCCTGCTCGCCGTCGTCGCAGCGCTCTTCGTGAGTGCGTTCATCATCGTGATTACCGACCTTGAAGCACTCGGTGATGGCAACTTTCTGCAGGCATTCCGCACGTTAGGAACTGCGTATTTGGGATTGTTCAAAGGGTCATTTGGTTCGTTGCGCGCGATTTCGAACACCATCACCGGTGCCACGCCGCTCTTGCTGGCGGGTCTCGCCGTGTCGTCGGCGTTCAAGGCTGGGCTCTTCAACATTGGCGCCACCGGACAAATGCTCGCGGGTGCGATGGGTGGACTTTGGGTCGGTTTTGCGTTTCAGTTGCCGGCGGTCATCCATGTTCCCTTGGCGTTGCTTGCATCAGCTGCTGCTGGTGCCGCCTTCGGCGCGATTCCCGGAGTACTGAAAGCGCGCACAGGTGCGCATGAGGTGATTACCACCATCATGCTCAACAGCATTGCATCGTTCACCGTGTTGTGGCTGTTGAAGATCGACCTCTTCAAACGTGAAGGTCGTGACGATGCCATTTCGAAGTTCGTCGAAGAGTCAGCCAAGTTGCCGAAGCTGTTCGGTTTCATGGGCAAGCGCATCGACCTGCTCGCGCACTACGGCTTTGTCGTGGCGTTGCTGGCAACGTTCGCATTCTGGTGGCTGTTGCGCAAGACCACTCTCGGTTTTGAGATGCAGGCGACGGGCTTCAACCAGGAGGCCGCTCGATATGCCGGCATGCGTACGAAGTCGTTGGTTGTTATCTCGATGGCAATCGCTGGCGCGTTCGCGGGCTTGGCCGGCGGTTCAGAAGTACTCGGTCTTTACGGTTACGCCAGCGCAACCGTGGCGGGTGACATCGGTTTCGATGCGATTGCGGTCGCATTGCTCGGTCGTTCGACTCCGGTCGGCACGCTCGTCGCGGCCCTGCTGTTCGGTGCGCTGCAGGCGGGTGGTCGCCAGATGCAGGTTGATACCGACGTACCGATCGACCTCATCATCGTGTTACGTGCCTTGATCGTGATGTTCATCGCGGCGCCACTGTTGGTGAAGGCGATGTTCCGCATGAAGGGTGAAGCTCATTCGTTTGGTCAGACCTTCCGCGGGTGGGGTGGATGATGGTCGTTTCTGCCGAGCAACGCAAGCGCGCCCGCAGCATCGGGTTTGCCTATCTGGCACTCGCGGTTTTGTGCGTCGCCGTCTTCACGCGTCGTGCCGGCGATGCCGGATTCAAGATCTCAGAGACTGGCCAATTCTCGATACCTGCGCAAGGCTTTGCCTGGGGCCTTGGCATCGTGCTCGTCGCTCTTGCGGCAGCACAGCTGTATCGCGGTCTCGGCAAACTGTCGAATCTTGTGTTGGCGCTCGCAACCGCAGCGTTCTTCATGAGTTTCTTGTCGTGGGCGGCGGCCGGCGATTCATTCTCGTTCGTCGGCATGTTGCAAGACACCGTCAGCCGCAGTGTGCCGATCACACTCGGGGCCATCGGGGGCATTCTCAGTGAGCGCAGCGGTGTAATCAACATTTCGATTGAGGGCATGTTGTTGGCGGCGGCCTGCACCAGTGCCATTGCGGCATCGCTGACGAATCTCTGGCTCGGCACGCTGACGGGTGTTGTTACGGGTGTAGCCCTGGCAGCCGTGCTCGCGGTGTTGTCGATTCGTTACAAAGTCGACCAGGTGATTGTCGGGTTTGCCATCAATTTCTTTGCCCTGGGTATCACGTCGTTTATTAGTTTTCGCGTGCTCGTACCCAATCGAGACACCATGAA
>CAYFNN010000033.1:0-11577 GCA_964344465.1 uncultured Bifidobacterium sp.
CCCAAACTGCGCTATTCGGGGCCGCAGCGCGAGCTGCAGGACGGGGGAGTCGAGAGATTCGGTTTCCTCGAGTTGGGGTTGCCAGAGTCTCGGAGCGGCACGATTGCCGGACTCGCAGTGGGGCAGCGGTTGTTGCTCGACGACGGACGCCTCGAGGCGACCATTGAGTCGATTGGAGCCGACCATCTCACCGCCAAAGTCGTACGTGGCGGAACCCTGCGCACCAAGAAGGGGGTCAACCTGCCCGACACCGAGGTGGGCGGAAGTGTGCTCTCCGACAAGGACCGAGCCGACCTGGAGATCGCCAAGAAGGAGAACGTTGAGATTGTCGCCGTATCGTTCGTCCAGCGAGCCAGCGACATCGACGAAGTGCGGGGCATCGTGGGGCCGACGGCGCAAGTGTTCGCCAAGATTGAACGCCCGCAGGCACTCGAGCGAATCGACGACATTTGTCGAGTGAGCGACGGGGTAATGGCGGCGCGCGGTGATCTGGGAGTCGAGCTGCCTTTCCAAATCGTGCCTGCCGCCCAACACAAGATCGCGCGAACGGCGCTGCGATACGGGGTCACTTCGATTTGCGCCACGGAGATGCTCGAGTCGATGATCACCTCGACACGTGCCACTCGGGCCGAGGTCGCCGACGTCACCGGGGCGGTTCGCGATGGCTTTGACGCCGTCATGTTGTCGGGTGAAACGGCAGTCGGCGCCAACCCCGTACGCGCCGTCGAAGTAATGGCTGCCATCTGCGAGGCTGCGGAACGCGATGTGACGTTGCCCGTGGTATTCGCCGATGCCAACCCAGAGACTGCAGCTGTTACTGCCGCAGCGAGTTCGTTGGCGCGACGAATCGGCGCCGACTCGCTGTTGTCGCTGACCTACACCGGTTTCTCCGCACGGCTGTTGGCAGCCTGCCGGCCGAGTGCACCAATCATCGCCGCGACACCAACCCTTGCTGCCGCGCGCAAGCTGAAGGTGGCGTGGGGTGTGTATCCGGTGGTGTCACCACGAGACCCCGACGTTGAGGTGTCGATCGGGGCCGGGCTCACGGCCGCCCGTGACAAGGGCTATGTGCAACGCGGACATCGTGTGGTGGTCTGTGCGTCCCGACTGAGCCCGCGTTCAGATGCAGATACCATCTGGCTGCACACCGAACCATGACCCGCGCCAACTTCACCTCGTTTCAGGAGTCGACTCGCGAAGACTGGGCGCTGATCATGGATCACCTCCCCGATACGCAGAACATGGTCGCCGACAACGCCCTGCACCTGCTGCGCCTGCTCGCGAGTGATCACGGCGGTTTTCCCGTCACGCGGCTGGAGCATTCACTGCAGACCGCCACCCGCGCCCAACGCGACGGTCGCGACGACGAATATGTGGTGTGTGCGCTGTTGCACGACATCGGTGACACCTTGGCGCCCTACAACCACCCCTACATCGCCTCGACGATGGTGAAGCCCTTTGCCAGCGAAGCCAACCATTTCATGGTGGCGCAGCACGGCATCTTTCAGGGCTACTACTTTTGGCACCACATCGGTCTCGATCGCAACGCTCGAGAGGCCTTCCGCGATTCGCCATTCTTCGAATACACCGAGGAGTTCTGCGCCAAGTACGACTCGCCGGCATTCGACCCTGACTACCGCAGTGAGCCGCTCGAACACTTCGAGCCGCTCGTGCGCAGTTTCTTTGCCGACCGTCGTCGCCCGCAATGACCATCGTCGAGTCGCGCTCGACAACGGGCCGGCGGCTGAAGTCTCGTTGGCGAAACTGGGCCGGCAGTGTGACGGCCTCACCCGAGCAGGTGGTGCGCCCCACGAGTGTGAGCGAGGTTCAGCGGCTCGTCACCGAATCGCCGCGCCACTGGCGTATTCGCATGGCGGGCAGCGGTCATAGTTTCACGCCGATTGTGCCGAGCGATCACCTTCTGCTCTTGCCGCACGATTTTGGTGAAGAGATTGGAATCGACGCACGACGCATGGTTGCGAGAATCCCCGCGGGCATGGTGCTGCACGAGGTGAACCTGCGTTTGGCGGCTGCCGGCTACGCCCTGGCGAATATGGGGGACATCACGGCGCAGACGGTGGCAGGGTCGATCTCCACGTCGACGCATGGCACGGGCCGCGGGTTCACCGGGCTGGCGGGTCAAGTAGCGGGTTTCTCGCTCGTGACTGCATCGGGTGAATTGATGAATTGTTCGGCTGATGAACACCCTGAGGTCTTCGCGCTCGGACGAGTGTCGCTCGGTTCGCTCGGCATTCTCACGCACGTAGAGATGCGAATCGTCCCGGCGTTCCGCTTGCGTGCGGTGGAGGAACCTCGTCGGCTCGACGACGTGCTCGACAACTTCGGCGCGATCACCGAGGCAGCCGATCACTTCGAGTTCTACTGGGTGCCACACACCAAGTGGGCGCTAACCAAGCACAACACGCGAACATCCGAACCCGCCGCGCCCCGCTCGGCGATGAACAAGTGGCTCAGCAAGACGGTGCTCGAGAATTACGCGTTTGGCGCGGTGTGCGCCGTGGGCAAGACAGTGCCGAGTTTGATTCCACGCCTCGCCACTGCACTGCCGTCGTCGGGTCGCCAGGAGTTCGTCGAAGCCAGTCACGACGTGTTTGCCACCCGACGACTCGTGCGATTTCACGAAATGGAGTACTCCATCCCGCGTCACGACTTGCCAGATGCGCTTCGCAGCATCGTGGCGATGGTGGAGCGCGAGCAGTTCAAGGTGAGTTTCCCGGTGGAGGTGCGTGTTACGGCGGCAGATGACGTGGCGCTTTCCACCTCGTTCGGTCGCGAATCGGCGTACATCGCCGTGCACATGTACAAGGGCATGGAATACGAGCCGTATTTTCGGAAAGTCGAGGAGATTCTTGCACCACTCGCGGGGCGACCGCACTGGGGCAAGTTACACTTTCAAGGTGCTGAAACGTTGCGATCGCAGTATCCGCTGTTCGATCAGTTCGCAGCACTCCGCACGAAACTCGACCCCGAGCGGCGATTCGTCAACTCGTACGTCGAACGTGTACTTGGCGCGTAAGTCCTGAGCGGTTTTCTCTCACTGGGCGTCGCCCAGCCGTTGGTGGCGTCGCTTGCGCAGCGACAGATTGCAGAGCCCACGGAGATTCAAACTCTCACCGTGCCGCCGGGACTGAGCGGCCGCGACATCTGTGGCAAGGCACCGACCGGGTCGGGTAAGACCATTGCATTCGGGCTGATTTTGGTCGAGCGACTGCGACAGTTCACACAGGGTCGCCCGAGTGGCCTCGTGCTCGTGCCGACGCGAGAACTGGCCCAACAGGTGCAGCGAGAAATTCACCTGCTCGATGTCGACCGGAAGTTCTTCACCACATCGGTATTTGGTGGCGCAGGGTATGGCCCGCAAGTGCAACGATTGCGCCGCTGCTCGATCGTTGTTGCGACCCCGGGGCGCCTCGAAGACCTCATGAAACGTCGTGACATCGACCTGCGAGATGTGCGCATGGTCGTGATCGACGAGGCAGACCGAATGGCGGACATGGGCTTTTTGCCGAGCGTGAAACGCATCCTTGATCGTGTTCCGAAACAACGCCAGATGCTGCTGTTCTCTGCCACTCTGGACGGCGCCGTTGGCAGCATCGTGAAGGACTACCTCACGAACCCCTTGCAACTTGCCACCAAGAGTGCCGACGCCGAGCCCGACATTGAGCACGTGTTCGAGGTGTTGATGCGCGCCGATCGTGCTGCAAGGGTCGGTGCGCTCGTAAAGCAATACGGCAGCATCATTGCGTTCTGCCGAACCAAACACGGTTCAGACCGGTTTGCCCGCCAGCTAGAGGGGTTCGGGGTTCGCTGTGCGGTGATTCACGGCAATCGCTCGCAGGCGCAACGCCAGAGTGCGCTGCAGGATTTTCGCCAGGGTCGCGCCGACGTTCTCGTGGCCACCGACGTGGCGGCGCGCGGTATCCACATCGATGATGTTCCGTGCGTGGTGCAGTGTGACCCGCCCGATGACCCGAAGGACTACGTGCATCGCGCTGGTCGCACTGGTCGCGCTGGTGCTCGCGGCGTAGTCGTGTCGTTCGTCGAACCTTCGCAGAAGCGTTCAGTACTTCGTGATATGCGCTCCGTGGGTGTCGACGTGCAATGGAGCGAGGGAGCGGTTGATGTTGCGCCGCCGCAACGGCGCCCCGGTGAGGTCGGCTGGCTCTAGGCCTTCGGCTTCAGGGCCCAAAGACGATGTCTTGCGGGCGCACGGGTGTGCGCGGCAAGTCACGACCGGTTGCATCGCGAATCGCTGCGACAATCGCCGGCGTCACCGAGATGCAGGGCGGCTCGCCAATGCCCTTGGCACCGAGTGGCGCCTGGGGCTCGGGTTCTTCGATCATCGTGGCAACGACTTCGGGTGCATCGAGTGCAGTGGGCAAGAGGTAGTCGGTAAACGACGGGTTGCGCATCTTGCCGTCGCGCAAGACGATTTCTTCCATGACGGCCAGTCCCAGGCCCTGGGCGATGCCGCCCTCGATTTGCCCGAGCGCCGCGAGCGGGTTCAGTACCTTGCCCACGTCCTGTGCCGTGGCGATCTGCACCACTTTGACGAGCCCGAGGTCCGGATCGACATCGACCACCGCACGATGTGCAACGAAGGCAAACGCCACGTGACAATTGCCCTGACCGTTCTCGTCGAGTTCCTCGGTGGGGCGATGGTGGTGTTCGAATGTCTCGTCGAAGGTAAGGCCCCGTGAGGCCTCGGCAACCGGCACACGCAATGAGCCGATGGTGTCGACCACGTCAGTGCCATCGATTGCGAGGCGAAGCGAATCGAGACCGTGCTGCTTGGCAACTGCTTCAAACAGCCGTTCGCGAACCAAACGACATGCTCCATCAACTGCACCACCACTCATCCACGTTTGTCGCGATGCCGACGTACTCCCCGCGCTACCGATTGCTGTCGAGATGGGTTCGAGCACGACGGTGTCGACCCCCAGCACACTTCGGGCAATTTGCTGGGCGAGCACGACGAAACCCTGACCAACTTCGGCAGTTGCGAACTGCAGGGTGGCGACTCCATTGGTGAGGCGACAACGGGCGGTGGCGTAATCGTCGAAGCCCTCGGAATACATGAGGTTCTTGATCGACACACCCCAGCCCACCCCGCGACGAATGTTCGAGGCGCGAGCAGTGAGCCCCGACCCACCGGGGATCTCGAGCGGGTCAGCCGATACGGGTAGCGGCGCGGGCATCGGCAGGGCGGCAGTCTCGCGAATACAACGCTCGACTGGCGCGACGCTCTCCACCACTTGGCCGGTGATGAGTTTGTCGCCGGTACGCATGGCGTTCTTCAGACGAATGTCGACGGGGGAGATTCCGCAGGCAGCTGCGAGCTTGTCCATCTGCGACTCGTGCGCAAAACAGGCCTGTACCACCCCGAACCCGCGCATTGCGCCACACGGCGGATTGTTCGTGCGCACCGCGTAACCATCGACCGTTGCGTTCTCGCATTGGTAGGGCCCCTGCACATGGGTGACCGCATTGATGAGCACCGCCGACGAGGTTGACGCATAAGCGCCACCGTCGAGCATCAGACGCGATTCGACACGGCGCAGAGTGCCGTCGCGGTCGGCGTGATGGCGCATGAAGATAGTGGCCGGGTGGCGATGAATGTGTCCGAAGAACGACTCTTCGCGACCGTATTGCATCTTGATCGGACGACGTGTTACGAGGGCGAGCAGGCAACAGTGCACCTGCAAGCTGATGTCTTCGCGACCACCGAATGCGCCACCGACACCACCGAGGGTCAAGCGCACGCGCTCGGTGTCGAGGGCCAGGCACGCAGCAATTTGTTTCTGGTCTTCGTGCAGCCACTGCGTCGCGACGAAGAGCTCCACACCTTTGCCGTCGTCGTCGGGCAGGGCGAGTGCTGCTTCGAGGCCGAGAAACGCCTGGTCTTGCATGCCGATCTCATAGGTGCCTTCAACGACAACTTCGCCAACGAGTGTCTGGTCGCCACGCACGATTCGTTGCCGGCGAATCACGTTGCCATCGGGGTGAATCGCTGGTCGCTGCGTATCGAGGGCATCTTCTCCGTTGACGAGCGGAGTCAGGACTTCGTAGTCGACCGTGATCGCTGCGAGTGCCCGGCGAGCAGTCTCGGGGTGATCGGCTGCCACGGCGGCGACGGGTTCGCCGGCATAACGTACGAACTCCCGCGCAAAGACCGGCTGGTCACTGGCGATGAGACCATAGGTGAGTTTGCCTGGTACGTCATCGGCGGTGACGACGGCAGACACACCGTTGATGGCCAGAGCGGCAGAGGTGTCGATGCGCAGGATGCGTGCATAGGGGTGCGGGCTGCGCAGCGTGGCGCCCCACAGCATGTTGTCGGCCCACGCATCACTGGAGAAGGCAAAACGACCCTGCACCTTGGGGAGACCGTCTGGTCGCAGTGCCGAGGTTCCGAGCGCGCCGTGCCGAGCGCGTGTGGAGGTGTTGGTCGATGATTCGGTGCGAGTTGCCATGTCACTCACCGCCCGACATGCCGGAGCTGCGTGCATCACGTGCTTGGCGTACGGCTTCAAAGATTCGTCCGTAGCCGGTGCAACGACAGATGTTGCCGCTAATGGCTTCCTTTACCTCGAGATCGCTCGGAGACGGATTTCGGTCGAGCAGGTGGTGCACGGCGACGATGAGCCCGGGCGTGCAGAAACCGCACTGCACACCTCCGGCATTGACGAACGACTGCTGCACGTCGGTGGGCTCGCCATCGGGCGACAAGCCCTCGACCGTGACGATTTCGGCATCCACGGCCGATGCCGCCATGACGAGGCACGAACACACCGCCTCGCCGTCCATCACCACGGTGCATGAGCCGCATTCACCCTGTTCGCATGCACCTTTGGTACCGGGCAAGCCCAGGCGTTCACGCAGAACATAGAGCAGGCTTTCGCCAACCCAGGCGTCTTGCACCTGATGATCGACGCCGTTGACGCGAAGTGAATAAAACTCGTTGCTCACGCTGATGCTCCCTTGGGCGAGTGATTGGCGCCGGTGGCAGCACGCAGCAGCAAGCGTTCTGCCAAAACTGCGATGGCGTGGCGTCGATAGTCGGCGGTTGACCGATGATCGTCGATGGGCGAGCATTCTTGCGCTGCACGGCGACCAAATTCGCGTGCCAGCTCAGCAGTGATGCGAGGAGTGCCGATCAGTGAGGTCTCGGTCGCCAGCCATGCTTCGGCAGCACGGGCGCGCACGACAGTGGGAGCCACCGCACCGAGTGCGAGGCGCACCGCACCACCCGTGGCGTCGTGTGCCAAGCAGGCAGAAGCGGCAGAGATGACCATGGCATTGCGGGTTCCGACCTTTGCGTAGCCCTGAAAACCCCGCAGCAGCGGCAGGGTGACGGCGAGAATCAATTCTTCGGGTTTGCGAGCGTTGCGCTTGACACCGACCATGAAGTCGTGAATCGACATTTCGCGCGACTCGGCGACCGATCGCAGATGCACGGTGGCGTCGAGTGCACTCAACACCGGCAGGCCGTCACCTGCTGGCGAACAGGTGCCGAGATTGCCACCCAATGAACCTGCAGCACGAATCTGGGGCGAACCCACGGTGCGGGCAGCTTCGGCCAGCGCGGGAACCGCTAGCCGCAGTGCCGATCGCTCGATTTCGGCATACGGCACACCGGCTCCGATACGAACGGTGCCCGACTCTTCGTCGACATGCCAGCGACGCAGTTCGTTCACCCGCCGCAGCGACACGATGTCATCTACTCGTGTGCGATTGAAATTGACCTCGACCATGAGGTCGGTTCCACCCTGAATGAGTCGCGCCCGGGGGTTGGCCTGCAGGGCGGCGAGCGCCTCATCAACGCTGGTGGCATTGAGAATGCTCACAGCGTGGGCTTCCAATCTGCAAATGCGTCGATCATTGCACGAACATCGCCAAGCGGATACAGAATCGGGCACGTGGCACCGTTGCGCATGTAGTGCGCCACCTGCTCGCGCGCCTCGGCCGGAGTACCACTGGCGGTCAGCATGTGCACGATTTCATCGGGTACGTGCTTTGATGCCGCCACGACCTGGTCGTGGGTTGCCGGCCACGTGAGCACGCTGCCCACCTTGTCGAGCAATGACTGCGGCACGCCCGAAGCCTTCATGATGTGTGGTTGCTGGCCGAGGTATTGCGTCACCATCAGGCGGGCCATGTCGATGGCCGTCTTGCGGTCTTCGTGCACACTGCACACCACCAACTGCGGCCGGTCGATTGACTCCATACTGCGGTTCTTCTTTGCCGCACCATTGCCCAGCGCTTCGATGGCCTTGGCGTTGTATTCGGGCGAGACCAAGTAATTCAGTACGACGCCGTCGGCGATCTCACCGGTGAGTTCCATCATTTGCATGCCGGTGGCCCCGATGTAGATGGGCACGTCTTTTGGTCGTCGTTCTTGGTAGACGTAGTCGAGTTCGACGCCGTCGAGCTTGACGAACTCGCCCTGCATCGTGACGGTTTCATTGTTGAGCAGCGCTCGCACCGCAGTGACAATCTCGCGCATGGCGCGCAGTGGCTTGGCCCGGTCGATGCCGACTTTTTGGGCGAGTGGATCCCACCAGGCCCCGATGCCGAGCACCACGCGACCTGGCGCAAGATCGTCGAGGGTGCTGAAGGTGGCGGCCAAACGCGCCGGGTTGCGGCTCCAGCAGTCGACGACTCCGGAACCCACCTTCAGGGTGGTGGTCACCGATGCGAACGCGGCCATCGGCACTGTCGCTTCGCGCACCAGACGACTTTCGGCCTGCCAGACCGCTTCGAAGCCTCGACTTTCGGCATATTGCGCGAACTCCATTCCCTCGCGAATGCGGTGGGCATCTTGCAGGTACAACGCAACTCGGGCATTGCCGCGCGACGTGAACGCGGTATAGGTCGGTGTGGTCACAGATTCTCCATTCGTTGATGCAATCGTGTTGCGGCTTCGTGCGCTTTGCTGCGTATCTCATGTTCGTCAACGAGCACGGTGGTGCCGTCATCCACGATGACGCGACCATCGACGACCACTCGCTCGACTCGCATGCCGGTGGTGAAGGCGCTGTGCCACGGCGAGCCGGCGTCGGGGTAGCGCCAGGTGACCTCGTCGTGCAACGACTCGGGAAACGCTTGCCGTGCGTTGTGCATCCACCCGTCGACGATCTCTGGTGTGGCGGTGCCGTCGAATTCGCGCAGGCGGGCGTAGGCGAGTCGTGACTCTTCGGCCATGTCGCTACCGATGCCGTCTGAGCCGAGCATCACCGTGTTGGGTCGCGTCGTTGGTTTGGCGTATCCGACACCGTTGTTCATGTTCGAGCGCGGGTTGTGGGCGATTCGGCCCCGCAAGGGTCGGTCGAGATGCACCGTGTGTACGAGCAGCCAGTCGTCGGTGGTATGTGGCTCGAGTCGGGCGCCCGCTGCTGCATCGTCGACCGCCTCCGCTACGTGAACGTGCACACCCACGCCGTGTTTCGCGGCGAGAGCGGCTGCGGCCTCAATGGTCTCATCGCTGCAGGTGAATGCCGCATGCAAGCCGACCATGCCGCGTTTGCCCGCGCTGAGGTGTCGATCGCACTCATCAAGACCGGCCTGTGCACCCTTGGTGATGCGGGCGAGTGGCGACACCTTCTCGTGCAGCTCGCCATCGTCAGCCCAACGATCGGTAACGCCGTAACAAGCATTCACTCGCACGCCAACTTCACTACATGCTCGGTCGATCGCCTCGAGAGAGCCTGCGATGGCCCGCGGCGATTCGTGGTGGTCGATGATGCACGTCGTGCCGGCAAGTGCGGCTTCAAGAGCGCCGAGCTTGGCCGACCAGTAAATCGACTCGAGATCGTGTGCGGCATCGAGGCGCCACCACACCAGCGACAACATGTCGGGGAAACTGCGCGGGCTGCGGCGTGGGCCGGGCATGCCGCGGGCGAGAGCCGAATACAGATGGTGATGGGCATTGACGAATCCCGGCGTCGTGCTCGTCGTTGCCGATCTGCCGGCAGCGTCGGTGTGGCGTGCAGTGGTCATTTCTACGGTCTCAGTCGTCGTCGTTCGCGGCGCGTCGCATCGGCAGTTGTGTACGCCACACGCCATCGAATTCATGGAGGGCTTTGGCGACGGCACCCGCGGTGGGCACGAGCCCGATCTCGCCGACACCCTTGATGCCGTAGGGTGCGTTGGGCTGCGGTGATTCGACGAGCAGCACCTCCATCTTCGGCACGTCCTTTGCCCGCAGAATTCCCAGTGATCGCAGTGTCATGTTGGTGGGGAACCCCGTCTCGGGGTCTGACGGGAAGTCTTCGGTGAGTGCATAACCCAGCCCCATGTGGATGCTGCCCTCGATCTGGCCTTCGCACAGCGTGGGGTTCACGGCACGACCAACGTCGTGCGCAGCGATGACGCGTTCGATCTTGCCCGATTCGCGATCAATGATGACGAGTTGGGTTGCATAGCCGAACGTCGAGTGAATGATCGGATTTGCAACGTTCGGGTCGCCCAGTTTGGTGGTCCAATCCACGCGGTATTCGCCGACGTGGTCGACACCGCGCGTCAAACCTGCAGCGATGGCTACACGGCAGGCGTCCTGCACGGCGCCAGCACCCATCAACGTGCCGCGAGAGCCGGTGGTTTGGCCCAAACCGAGTTCGCGGGTGGTGTCGACGATGACGCGCACGCGACTGGCATCGATGGCGATGTGCTGGCCCAGTTCTTCGATGGCAACTTGCATGGCGACGGTGTTGATGCCTTGGCCCATTTCCGTCCACCCGTGACGCACTTCGAGCGTGCCGTCATGCTCGATGCGAACGACGGCCCGGGTGATCTCTTTGAATCCATTGCCAAGACCGCTGTTCTTCAAACCAAGTCCGAGGCCGACGGCTTTGCCGGCCGCCTTGGCGGCATCGAAGTGGGGTTTGATGGCGTCAAGACAGGCGAGTGCGCCGTTGCAGCCGTCATCCATGATTTGGCCCGGCCCCCACACCACGCCCGGACGAATCACGTTTCGCCGACGTATCTCCCACGAGTCGAGGTCGACGAGGGCGGCAAGGCGATCAAGCATGCCTTCCATTGCGAACTGAGCTTGGTTGGCGCCGAAGCCGCGGAAAGCCCCAGCGACGGGGTTGTTCGTGCGCACGGCGATGCTCTCGACGTCGATGTTGGGCACTTCGTACGGTCCACTTGCATGGCCAGCCATACGTTCGAGCACCTTCATGCCGACACTCGCGTAGGCACCAGAGTCGCCAACTGCTCGCACCCGCAGTGCCGTGAGCTTGCCGTGGGCGTCGCAACCCATTTCATACGTCATCCGAATGGGATGTCGCTTCGCGTGCATGAGCAGGCTTTCTTCGCGCGAAAGCGTGCACTTCACCGGCACGTTCATCAACCATGCGGCAAGGGCGGTATGCGCCTGGTTCGACATGTCTTCTTTGCCACCGAAAGCACCGCCATTGGTGATGAGTTCGACGGTGACGCGGTCATTGGAAAGACCAAGTACGCGCGCGATGTCGTTGCGGTCGTCCCACACGCCTTGACCACCGGAGTACACGTGCAGGCGACGAGCGTCGTTGGCTCCACTTGGCACCGCCA
>CAYFNN010000034.1:0-11574 GCA_964344465.1 uncultured Bifidobacterium sp.
TGATCGAAGACCGCCACCCGCGATTCGCCGCCTACCTGCGGCGCACGTCGCCGCGTTGGGGTCGCAGTTGGCGGTCGTGGTAGTCAGCGAAACTACGCTGAATTCGTGATTCGCGTCTCGGTGCCAGCCAGCACCGCCAACCTTGGTGCTGGATTCGACACCCTCGGTTTGGCGTTGTCGCTGCGACTCGAAGCCGGCACGGTCGACACCCAGCAGCCTGCAGATGCGCGCATTTGCGACTCGCATCATCCGCTTGCAGTCGCTTTTCGTACTGCTGGTGGCACGGGTGGCGTGTGGTCGCACGATCGAATACCGATGGGGCGAGGCCTCGGCTTCAGCGGCGCAGCGCGGGTGGCAGGAGCATTGCTTGCCATCGCCCAGCGTGAGGGCGTCGTCGCGGCCAACACGCATGAAGCGCGACTGTCGGCGTTTCGCATTGCGGCCGAACTTGAAGGTCACCCCGACAACGTCGCAGCGTCGGCGCTCGGCGGGTTCACTGTCGCTGCGGCAAGTCGCGCGATTCGCGTGCCGGTAGCGGTATACGGAGAAGTGGTGGTGTGGGTGCCTGAAAACACCACCAGCACCAAAGAGTCGCGCACGAAATTATCGTCGAACGTGTCGCTGCAAGACGCCGTGTGGAATCTTTCGCGGTCATCGCTGCTCGTGGCAGCTCTGGCGACAGGTGACGTAGCTGCGCTGCGTGACGCAACTCAAGACCGCCTGCATCAGGACGTGCGGTTGGCGATGGTGCCCGACACGAAGCGCGCGATTCACGCAGCGCTCGATGCTGGCGCGTGGGCGGCGTGGTTGTCGGGTTCGGGTCCGACCATGGCGTGCATTTGCGAACCGAGCCGAGTCGACAAGGTTGCCGCATCGCTTCCGCGCAGCGGCAAGGTGCACCGCCTGCACATCGACGTAAGCGGGCCGACGGTCAGCTAGAGACGCAGGGCGGCTTTCGTCACCGCAACGCGTCGTTCGTCAAATGACTTTCGCTGCTCGGCAGGTAAGCCGCGCCGAAGTTTTGCGGTTGCGCGGATGTCTCCGTACACCTCAAGCTCAACGGGGGAGAGGTTGTATGCAAACGCCAATTGCGGCAGTCGTTCGCGAACCAGTGCAACTTCAGCTCGGCGCAATTTTCTCAGCCGTCGGATCAGCACAACGAAGAGTACGAGGTGTCCGATGAGGAGCACCGAGAAGACTTCTGCGACGGCACCCAAATTCCAGGTTGAGTGCAAAATGACGCCGATGACGAGACCCCGTACTGCCGCAGTTCGACGTGAACGGCCTCGCTGAATCGCCTTGCCGATCGCCAGACCGGCCCACATAGACATGTACGGATGGGCGAGCGGGGAGAGTAGACCCCTCAATACGAATGTCTCACCCAGTGCGTCTTCATTGATTGCATCGGCGAAATAGACGATGTTCTCGACCGCAGCAAAACCGAGTCCGACATAGCCGGCGTAGACGGCACCGTCGAGGGGTCCATCGATCTGTTGTCGCTTGGCGGCAGATGAGATGCCGAGCACCTTCATGACTTCCTCACCCAGAGGTGCGCTGACCACTGTTGCCACGGCGAGACCGGCAGCCGCCGCAGTGAGATCGTTGATGACGCTCGCAACCAACACCGAGATGCCTGCGCCCCACAAGAAGGCGTTCCAGCGCATCGCACGTGGTTCGGGTTCAAGTCGGTCGAGCCACACGAAGAGCGGAATCGTGTAGGTGAGCGGCACGAGTGCAAGCGCTATCGCCGACGGCGTGTCTCGCGCGTAGAGCACCAGCAACGCGACTGCGGCAGCGGCCGCGATGACTAATGCCTTGCGAACCCGAACCGGAGATGTCACGAGGAGAAATCTAGATGCAGCAACCGGCTGCCATGCGCGGGTCAGTTCGCGCGGTCGAGAATGCGCCGCAGACTGCCAGATTTCATCTCGAACAACTTCTCGAGGTGCGTCACGATCAACCGATTCGGAATGAACGGTCGCGGATCGCGCAATTCGATGCGGTATCCGCTGCTGCGCTGCACGAAGTGTGTCTCGACTGGGTGGTTGTTCTTCAGAAGATCGAATGCCTCTTGCGGGTCAAACCCGTTGGCAATCGCGATACCCCATGCCGTGGAGGTCGAACGAGACATTCCCGCATGACAGTGCACGAGCAAATTGGCTCGCCCTTCGCCCCAACGCACCATTTCTTCCACCTGGTCGAAGGTGGGTGGGGTGTAGCCGAAGTGTCGCGAGGTGACGTCGTCGAATTCGACCACCTTGTGTGCCGGGTGATCGAAGTCGCTTACCTCCTCGAACCGTGGACCCGCGGTCAGCAGACTGGCGTATTCATGGCATCGCTCGCGGGCCTCGTCGAGGTTCACGATGGTGGGGAGGAAGTCTGAGCTGACGGATGTTGGTGATGTGAGTGTGTTCATGATGCAATACCTACGCACGAAGCAGGTACGAGTGTGACGGCCTGCAGGGCTATTGAACGTTGTCGGGGCGATCGCCCGGGTGTTCGCCCGTGTAGTCCATGTTCCAGAATTCGTTGCCGCACTCGGGACACACCACGAAGTCGTCGTCAAAGAACTGAATCAACGTGCCGCAATAGTCGCACGGTGTGCCATCTTCGATGATGTCGATACTCATGCCACGAGTTTCGCACGAGGGTGTGTCGGTGTTTCTGCGTGACACCCCGATGACACGGTGGAACCATGCACATCCACCCCGAAGTGCCCGACAATTCGCTGCTTATTACCTGCGATACCTGCGTAATGCGTGACAGCGACGCCTGCAGCGACTGTCTCGTCACCGCACTCTGCGGCGAGCCAGAACCCGAGGCCGTGATCTTCGACTACGAAGAATTGCGCACACTGGCGGTGTTGGCCAAAGCTGGCCTCGTGCCGAAGTTGCGGCACCGCGCCAGCGCCTAGCGACAAAGGCCCAACGCAACACGCTGCGTAGCGTTGAGCGAGATGTCGGGCGATACCTACACCGCCGAATTGCTGCAGAGGGTCCGTGAGGCGGGCGTCGATCGTGTGGGTGTTACCAGCGCTGAACCGTTGACGCGCGCACGTACGGCACTTGAAACGCGCGCGGCGAACGGGTATGTCGACACGATGCAATTCACCTTCCGGAACCCCGCGCGCTCGACGACGCCGACGATGTCGGTGCCCGGGGCGCGCAGCATCATCGTGGCAGCGCGGTCGTATTACTCGGGTGATCCCGGTGGTGTGCACGACATGAGTGATGCAGGCGACGTTGCGAGCGAGAGGTCGAGTGCGGGTGATGCGGTTCCGGCGCGCATCGCGCGCTATGCCTGGCGCGACCACTACCAGCCGCTGCGAGACGCGCTGCGTGTGGCTGCGGCTCAACTAAAGCGTGACGGTCATCGCGCCACGGTGTTTGCCGACGACAACTCAATCGTCGACCGCGAGGTTGCCTATCGTGCGGGGCTCGGCTGGTACGGCAAGAATGCAAATCTCCTGCTCGAAGGTCTTGGCAGTTGGTTCGTGCTCGGGTGCGTGGTGACATCTGCCGAACTCGACTTCACCGAGCGAATTGTCGCCGATGGTTGCGGGTCATGTCGTCGCTGCATCGATGGCTGCCCGACTGCGGCCATCGTCGAACCAGGTGTGGTTGATGCGCGACGCTGTCTCGCGTGGCTGCTGCAGAAGCCGGGCACCTTCGACCCGCAGTACCGCGCCGCCCTCGGTACTCGTATATATGGATGCGACGACTGCCAGGAGGTCTGCCCGCCGACGATGCGGCGCGCGCTCGACCGCACGGTGGGCGACGAACGTACGACGGTGGATGCCGTGGAGTTGCTCACCTCCAGCGACGATCGAGTCTTGGAAATCGTGGGCGAGTGGTATGTCGCCGACCGCAACCCGCGTTGGGTGCGGCGCAATGCCTTGCTGGTGCTTGGCAACTCAGGCAATTCCAGCGATTCGGTTACCACCGTCTTGGCGAAATACATCAACGGCAGTGACGACATCTTGCGGGAGCATGCTCAATGGGCCGCAACACGACTCGGTGTTCTCGACCGACTGGCGGATGAACTCGTATGAAACATCTGCTCGTCACCAACGACTTTCCGCCGAAGGTTGGTGGCATTCAGAACATGCTGTGGGAACTTTGGCGGCGACTAGACCCGAATTCATTCGCGGTGCTCACCAGCCCGTATCCGGACTCTGAGGAGTTCGACGCACGTCAAGCCTTTCGCATCGAACGCACTCGCGAACCCGTATTGTTGCCACACCCGGTAATGGTGCGGCGTATCGAGCACCTTGCTCGCGAATTCGGTGCGCACCATGTGTTGCTCGACCCGGCGTTGCCACTCGGTTTGGTGGGGCGCTCGTTGTCGTTGCCCTACAGCGTGATCGTGCACGGTGCGGAAATCACCGTGCCGGGTCGGCTGCCCGGGTCGCGACAAGCGCTCGCCGGCGTTCTGCGGGGCGCCGACAAGGTGTTCGCATCGGGTCGCTACCCGGCAACAGAAGCATTGCGTGCTGCAGGACGAACGCTTGACGTCGTGCAGATTCCGCCAGGCGTCGACACGCAGCGGTTTCATCCACTTGATGCATCGTCTCGTCAACGCGCGAGGGAGCAGTTTGGAGTGTCTGCGCATGCACCGCTGGTCGTTGGCGTCAGCCGACTGGTGCCACGAAAGGGATTTGACGTCGCGATTCGTGCCGTCGCCCGGGCGGCCAGCGCTGTGGATGGCCTCACCATGTTGATTGGCGGAGTTGGGCGCGACCATGATCGGCTGCAACGCATCATCGACGAGACCGGCGCGCCGGTTCGCCTGCTGGGGCGCGTAAGCAACGAAGATCTGCCGCAGCTCTACGCATGTGCAGATGCCTTCATGATGCTGTGTCGCAATCGCTGGGGCGGTCTCGAGCAGGAAGGATTCGGCATTGTGTTTGCCGAAGCCGCGGCCTGCGCAGTTCCCCAGATTGCTGGTGACAGCGGCGGGGCAGCCGAGGCTGTCGTCGACGGAACGACCGGCTACGTGGTGCGCGACCCACGCAACGTTGCTGAGGTCGCTGAACGACTCACCACTCTGCTGCGCGACAACGCTGTACGCAACGCGATGGCGATGGCATCGCGCGCGCGAGCCGTGGCGGAGTTCGACTACGGGGTGCTCGTAGCCCGCCTCCGCGGTGCCTTGTCGGGCTGAACTAGTCTCATCGTCGTGCTCGACCAAGCGACTGAGACAGAAACCATCGCCGCGAGCCCGCAGCGCTGCTTCGATGTTGCAATCGATTTCGAGCGGTATCCCGAATGGGCGCACGACGTGAAGGAAGCCAATGTGCTCGAGCGTGATGCGCAGGGCCGTGCCACCAAGGTGGAATACCGCGCCAGTGCGCTGGGTCGCTCCACCCACTACACGCTGGCGTACGACTACTCACAGGCGCCCGAGCGGCTCTCTTGGACTCTTGCCGAAGGTGACATCATGCGGGTAATCGATGGCGCCTACGACTTTTCCGCCGAAGGCGGCAGCACACGTGTGACGTATTCACTGAAGATCGAGTTGATCGTCCCGCTGCCGGGTTTCGTAAAGCGTCGTGCTGAAGTGCGAATCTTGCACACGTTGAAGGAATTGAAGACTCGCGCCGAGTCGTGACGCACGCAGGGGGAATCGACGTCGGCGGCACCAAGTGCCTCGGTGTGGTGATCGCATCTGATCGTGACGTCACGAGTGAACACAACATCATTCGACAGGTGAGATATCCGACTCCTCACGCAGATGAGTTGGTGGACACGCTCGCAACCTTGGCCCACGAGCTCGGCGAGGTTGAGACGATTGGCGTGGGCGTACCCGGTCTCATCACGCTCGATGGTGTGATGCGCGCGTCGCCGAACATTCCCGGCTCGGTTGATGTTGCGGTTGGACCGGAGCTCTCGGAACGACTCGGCCGACGGGTGTGGGTGGATAACGACGGCAATCTCGCCGCACTTGCCGAGTGGCGCTTCGGCGCGGGTCGCGGAGCCAAGAACATGTGGATGGTCACACTCGGAACCGGCATCGGTGGCGGTCATGTGTTGAACGGCGTCGTGCAACGTGGTGTCAATGGCTTCGCCGGCGAAGTCGGGCACATCGTGGTGAACCCGGATGGACCGCGGTGCGGCTGCGGTCGCAAGGGTTGCTGGGAGGTCTATGCCTCAGGGCGCGGGCTCAAGATGCTTGCCGCCGGCGAACCCGGCGAGAGCGTGATCAGTCGCGCCCGAACTGGCGACGCTGATGCGCTCACGGTGCTTGAAGCATGGGCGAGGTGGGTGGCAATCGGTCTGTCGAATCTCACCAATGTGAGCGATCCTGACGTGATCGTGATCGGTGGGGGAGTCTCTGAGGCGGCCGACATCGTGATGCCATTGGTGCAGCGCTGGTTCGTCGAAACGTTGTACTCGCCCGAACAGCGAGCGCATCCGCACTTGCGTGTGGCTCAACTCGGTGAACACGCCGGGGCCATCGGGGCTGCACTGCTGCCGCGTTTTGCGTCGGCGTAGACGCATTTCGGCGCACCGAAACGGCTGAGTGCGCGCTTAGGCTTGGCGCGTGGATTTCCGTCGCATCAGCAATCTGCCGCCGTACGTCTTTACGATCATCAACAACCTGAAAATCACGGCGCGCCGCGACGGCGACGACGTGATCGACCTTGGCTTTGGCAACCCCGATATTCCCTCCCCCCAGGTGGCCGTCGACAAACTCGCCGAGGCTGCACACAATCCCAAGAACCATCGTTATTCGCTGTCACGTGGCCTGCCCAAGCTGCGCGAAGCAGTGGCGGGCATGTACGAGCGCAAGTTCGGTGTAACACTCGACCCCGAGCTGCAAATCACGAACACCATCGGCTCGAAAGAGGGCTTCAGTCACCTCATGTGGGTGTTGCTCGAAGCCGGTGACGCAGCAATCGTGCCGAGCCCGAGTTATCCGATTCACATCTTCGGGCCGCTCTTTGCCGGAGCCGACTTACGTCAGATTCCGATGCGCAGTCAGCGACGGTTGTTGTCGGCTACCGACGTAGACGTCGAGTACCAAGAGGAATTCTTCGGTGCCCTGCACCAAGCGTGGGAAGTTGGTTGGCCCAAGCCGCGGGTGTTGGTGATCTCGTTTCCGCACAATCCGACGGGTGCCACGGTTGATCTCGCATTCATGCAGCGAGTGGTCGACTTCTGTCGCGAGCGTGAGATGATCGTCGTGCACGACTTCGCCTACGCCGACATGGGTTTCAACGGCTATGAGCCACCATCGATTCTGCAAGCCGAAGGTGCTATGGATTGCGCGGTCGAGTTGTATTCCATGACCAAGGGCTATTCGATGGCTGGCTGGCGATGTGCATTCCTCGTCGGCAACACACAGGTGGTGCAGGCGCTGGTGAAGCTCAAGTCGTATCTCGACTACGGCTCGTTTCAGCCGATTCAGATTGCCGCAACGGTGACGCTGAACGAAGCCCACGACTTCCCGGTCGAGGTGTGCAACACCTATCAATCGCGCCGTGACGCATTGATTGAGGGTCTCGACCGCATCGGGTGGAGCATCCCTTCTCCACGCGGGTCGATGTTCGTGTGGGCGCCGATCCCCGAGCCCTACCGCGAGATGAATTCGGTGGAGTTCTGCTCGCACCTCGTGAACGAATGCAATGTCGCGCTCTCACCGGGCTCGGGCTTCGGCCCCGGCGGCGAAGGGTTCGTGCGATTTGCGCTCATTGAAAACGAGCAGCGCATTCACCAAGCCGTGCGCAATCTCGACCACGGTTTGCCGAAGTTGTAAGACGGCAGGCTCTGGCGTCCGGGCAATTCGCATGACGCTCTTCGTCGTCGTGCGATTAGTCGTGCAGATGTCGCACGGCTGAGGTCGCCACCGACTCGTACCGCCGCCAACATGAGGCGATCCACTCGGGGTTGTCGTCGGCGAACGCCGCCCGAACCTGCGTGCGAATTGCGTCAGCCGAAGCTGACGTGGGGTCGCCGTAGGCGTGTAGCACGGCGTCAGCGCGCAGACTCTGCAACACGCTGATGCCGTCAACGGTGCCGTACTCGATGCACATCTCGGTGACTTCCGTCGATGGGCAGAACTGCGCAACAGTCGAGAGCCAACCCCCGGCCACTTGCGCGGAGACACTGTCGCTTGCGTCGTCAGCCGTGACGTCGCCCCACCATTTCACCTGTCGGAGATGTTCTGGGCTTCCCGCCTGTGCGCTGCTGAGCAAGGAGCCATGGCCCCAGGGCCCGAGCCCCGTGTGCAGATCAAGAATCGCAGCGCGTTGCACGCGGGCAAATCGTGATGCGATGAATTCGCGCAACCAGCGGTGCGACCATGCCGGCCCGCTGCCGCCGTAGAACACGCCGGTCGGGTGACGGAATTGTCCGCCCTGAATGATTTGTTGCATCTTCGGCATGCCGAATCGTGCAAGTGCATCCATCAGCTCGAGCAGTGTGCGATCTTGCGTCGCGGAATCCCAGGAATCGGGCACGAGCATGTCGGCCATCGCGTCGTAGTCGTCGTTGGACGGCGCCGGCTTCGACCAGTCGATGAAGTTGCGGTTGAGATCAATGTTGTCTTCATTCACACGCCTCACCCACGAAAAACCAAACGGATTTAGTGCATGAACGAATACCAGTGTGGGCGCACCGGGCGTGGTGCCGCCACCAAGACGCGGGTCATACTCGGTGGTCGTGGGGTTGATGCGCAACAGGTGTGTGCGCTGCAGCGCCGAGCCGCAATAGCCCTCTACACCATGCGTGCCAGAGACAACGAGCACGACGCGATCGTTCGTTGCCGGTCCTACTTCGGCGACGTCGATGTACAGATCTTCACCGTGCAACCCGGTGCGCGGATGCGCGAATGCAGTAAGTCGTGCGCCAGCTGAATGTGCGGCATCGAGAAACGCCGCCCGTGCCTCGCGATACGACGACGAGAGTGGGGCGATCACAGCTCCTCACCGTAGTTGGCATTCCTCCTGCGGAGTTGCTGCACTTTCGTGGTTCGTCTGGTCTAGTTCGCGATCCAATTGCGCGAGCGCTCGACTGCACGCAACCATTGCGCGTGCGCGGCATCGCGTGTGGTGGCGTCGGCTGATGGCGTGAATCGTCGATCAAGCGCCCACCGTTCGGCAATGTCGTTTGTTGAACCCCACACGCCTTCTGCGAGGCCCGCGAGATACGCCGCACCCATCGCCGTGGTTTCTAGTTCGGTGGGTCGCAACACGTCGACCCCGAGTTGATCGGACTGCAGTTGCAGCATCAGGTTCATCACCGCCGCACCTCCGTCGACACGCAAATCGCGAATGGCAATTCCCGAGGCTCGAGTCATTGCATCGACGACATCGCGGGTTTGATACACCATGCTCTCTACCGTGGCCCGTGCCAAATGGGCGCGGGAGGTTCCTCGAGTGATGCCAAAGATTGCGCCACGTGCATACGGATCCCACCAGGGGCTGCCGAGACCAGCGAACGCCGGCACGAGCGTGACTCCACCCGAGTCAGCGACGCTCTCAGCGAGTCGACCGACTTCGTGTGACGCCGAGATGATGCTGAGACCGTCACGCAACCACTGCACCGCGGCACCAGTAACAAAGATTGCTCCTTCGAGTGCATATACGGCGGGTTGGGAGCCGAGTTGCCACGCCACTGTCGTGAGCATGCCCGTCGTCGGGGCGGGGCACGTGGTGCCGACGTTCAGCAGCACGAAACTGCCGGTGCCGTAGGTGTTCTTGGCGCTTCCTGGAGAAAAACATGCCTGCCCGAAGAGTGCGGCTTGTTGGTCGCCGGCGATGCCGCTGATTGGAATTCCGGCGGGTATTGCACCATCGGCAATCGTCGCACCAAACCGACCACTCGAAGGCCGAACTTCAGGCAGGTGATGCTGGTCGACGTCGAACATCGCGCAGGTGTCGTTGCTCCAGCACAGCGAGCGAATGTCAAACAGCAGTGTGCGTGAAGCATTGGTGACGTCGGTGAAGAACGATGTTCCACCGGTCAATCGGTGCACGAGAAACGCATCAATGGTCGCAAAAGCCAGGTTCTTGGCTCGGGCAACTTCGGTGTTGCGCAGCAGCCACTCGATTTTTGAGCCGGAGAAATACGGGTCGAGCACGAGCCCGGTCGTGTTTCGAACGAGGTCGAGATGTTGTGCGAGAGCATCGCAGCGTGCAGCCGTACGACGGTCTTGCCAGACGATGGCGCGGTGCAATGGGGCACCGGTACGACGATCGATGGCCACGATGGTCTCGCGCTGATTGGTGATGCCGATTGCGGCAATGGGTTCGGTGATTTGCGAACACACCGATTGCAGAGTGGCGCGAACGGCCTGCCAGATCTCCTCCGCGTCGTGTTCGACCCACCCCGGCTCGGGGTAGTGCTGAGTGAATTCGCGATAGTCGGCAATCGACGTGCGGCCGTCAGCGAACACCGCGCGAGTGCGTACCCCGGTAGTGCCCGCGTCGATTGCGAGCACCACACCAGAAGCACTTGGCATGGCGAGAGATTAGTTGAGTGATTCGCAGGGCAGCTCGACGACGAATCGTGCACCGGCGGCGCCGTCACGGCGCGCCTCAACCCACACCCGCCCGCCGTGTAGTCGCACATGTTCGCGCACGAGCGCAAGGCCGAGACCAGCGCCGTCAGTCGACCCTCGTTTGCTGGCACCTGAACCCCGCGCGAAGCGATCAAAGATGCGCGGTGCGTCGGCAGCGGAGACGCCCTCGCCGTTGTCTTCGACGGAAATCCACACGTGTGCGGGTGAGTCTTCTGCTGGGCACACCTGCACGATGGCAGTGCCCCCGCCATGTGAGCGGGCATTGTCGATGAGGTTGGCTACTACGCGCGCGAGACGTCGACGATCGCCACTCAACGTTGAGGCAGTACAGCGTTCGTCGACCAGCAGTTTCGTACGTGGCATGCTGCTGGCGAGCACCGCCTGTTGCACCAACTCGGCGACACGCAGTGAGTCGCGGTTCAGTCGCACTGCGCCGGCGTCGTAGCGAGAAATCTCGAGGAGATCCTCGACAAGCCCGCTGAATCGTGCCACGTCAGCAACCAGCAGGTCGAGAGCAGCTTGGCTTCGCTCGGTGAGTTCGTCGCGGCGTGACGACATCACCTCGACCGATGCCGCGAGGGTCATCAGTGGCGAACGCAATTCGTGGCTCACGTCGCTGGCAAACCTGGCATCGCGTTCAACGCGATCCTGCAGACGAGCAACCATGTCGTTGAACGACTCGGTAAGCGCGTTCAAGTCGGGGTCGTCGGTGGGCTCGAGTCGCGTATCGAGCCTGCCCTCGGCAATCGCGCGCGCGGCGTCGGCGGCGCCGGCGAGCGGTCGCACAACACGTTCACTCGCCAGAATGCCGAGCAGCAAGCCGACGAGCAGGGTGATGGCTGCAGCGGCGAAGAGTGCGATGCGCAAACTATCGAGTGTCTCGGCGATCACCGTGTTGTTGAGGCCAAGTTCGCCCTCGCGTTCGCGCAGATTTGAGCGGGTCAAGGTGTAGGTCAGAAATGAGAGCACACCCGATAGCACGAGCGAACCAACGCCGAAGGTGACGAGAATCCTCGTGCGCACACCCATGCGACGCGGACGGTGGCGTCG
>CAYFNN010000035.1:0-11399 GCA_964344465.1 uncultured Bifidobacterium sp.
TTCTCGCCGTAGCGCAGCGTGGCTTCCCGCTCGAGTTGCAGGGTGATGCGCTCGGGCAATGCGTCGTCAACCAGCCCGTTGCCCTCGCCATGAAGGTCGGAGGCAAACTGGCGATTTTCTGCCGCAAACCAGGCAGCCACTGAGGTGTCGTAACTCGCAGTGTGGGCAAATGCTCGTGCAGCAAGTGTGCGTCGCGTCGCGAGTGAAATAGCCCCGTCACGCCGCAACTCGTCGAGCACTTCGGCATACTGCGCCGGCTCTGTCACTACCGCCACGTGGCGATGGTTCTTGGCGGCAGCGCGCACCAACGCCGGGCCTCCCACATCGATGAGATCGATGCTCGGCTTGCTCTCGAACGGATACAGGTTCACCACGGCGAGCGCAATCGGCTCGATGCCGTGAGCCGCGAGATCTGCGAGATGCGTCGGGTCGTCGATGTCAGCGAGCAACCCACCGTGCACTGCTGGATGCAAGGTCACGACACGATGACCCAGAATCGCGGGGTAACCCGTCACCGTCGCCACGTCAGTGACAGCGATTCCGGCGTCAGCAATCGCCTTGGCGGTGCCACCGCTCGACAGCAGTTGCCAGCCGAGCGAGTGAAGTTCGCGAGCAAACTCGACGATGCCCGTCTTGTCGTGCACACTTAAGAGCGCAAAGGGCATGTTCTACTCTTTGACTTAGGTGATGAGACGACGTGTAATGGTGCGCACGCTCAGCGTGCACGTGATTGCAGCGAAAATGACCAGAGCCGAGATGTTCCACCACGATGAAACCGAAAGCCGATTGAAGCTCGCATCGCGCACCAGCTCAATGCAGTGATACACCGGGTTCACATTGCTCGCCGCTTGAGCCCACTTCGGAAGTCCGCTGATCGGAAAGTACGTGCCCGAGATGAACAACAGTGGCGTTATCAGGGCCGACTGAAAGTAGGAGAACGAATCAATTACTTTGACGACACCCGAGATCCATTGACCGAGAAAGGTAAAGCCAAGAGCAGTCAGAAAGCAGATCACTGGCACGAGCAACATCGTGGGTGTCGGGCTCAACCCGAATGGAATCGTCACTACGATCGGCACCGAGCCATACACCGCAGTGCGGGTTGCAATCCATAACGCTTCGGCGACCATGATCTCAGCGGCGGTGGTGGGCGTCGCGAGGATGCCGTCGTAGACCTTCTGGAAGGTTCGCGCGATGAACGTGTTGTACATGCCCGGAAACACCGAGCTGAAGATCACTGCTGTTGCCACCGCGCCGGTGCCGACGAAGATGACGTACTTGACTCCGTCAATCTCGTCGAGAAATGCGCCAACCCCAAGCCCAATTCCAAAGAGGAAGATGAGGGGCTCGAGAATCGCACTGAACGTTGTGCCACGCCAGTACCGCTTGAACAACGTTATTTCGCGAACCCAAATTGCAGGAATCGATTGCACGTCAAACCTAGGCATCGAGTGACTCCCCTGTCAGTAAGACGAAGACGTCTTCGAGATTTGTGGCGCGGCGCGAGTATCGACCCCACGACTCAAGTGTCGCGGCGGCGGTGTTCTCCACCCCGAGTACAGAGATGCTGAGACCGGCACGCCGTGTACGTAAGCCGACAGCCGTCGCCTTGGCCGCAATTTCGTCGAGGGTCTCGGGTGAACCGACGTACTCGACGGCCTCACTACCTGCATGCGTGAGGCGCAAATCACCAGGCGTGCCACGAGCGATGATACGACCGTGATTCATGATCGCAATATCGTCGGCCAGTCTTTCGGCTTCTTCGATGTAGTGGGTGCTCATCACCACCGTTACTCCACTGCGACGCATGCGATCGATAATCAGCCACAAATCGCTGCGCACCTGCGGGTCGAGACCGACGGTTGGCTCGTCGAGCAACACAACCTTCGGCGAATTCACGAACGCCCGGCCGAGCAACAAACGACGGCGCATGCCGCCGGACAAATTGGTGACCCGCTCATTCGCGCGATCGGTGAGTTGCGCAGTCTCAAGCGCAGTCGCTACGGCGGTCTTGCGTTCAGCACGAGGTACGCGGCACAATGCCGCCCAGAGTGTGAGGTTCTCGCGCGCTGTTTGCTGGTCGTCCATATTGTCTTGCTGCGGACACACTCCGAGTACTCGCCGCGCCGCGCGAGTGTCGTGCACCACGTCGTGTTCCAGCACCGAGATATCGCCCGAAACAGCACGCGTCTGGCCGGTAATCATGCGCATCAGCGTGGTTTTGCCGGCGCCATTTGGCCCAAGTAATCCAAGACATGTGCCCGGTGCGACGTCGAGCGTCAGGTTGTCGACTGCCACGAAGTCGCCAAAGCGCTTGGTGACACCGCGTACCGACAATGCAGGTCGTTGCAGCACCTCGTCAGGCTAGGTTCGGATGTATGAAGATTGGCGTGCAACTCCACCCACAAGCAACAACAATCAAAGAAATGCGCAGCGCTTGGCGCGCCGTCGACGATCTCGGTGTCGACAGTCTGTGGACATGGGACCACTTTTATCCGCTCTACGGCAACCCTGATGCCGAGCACTTCGAGTGCTACACGCTGTTGGCCGCCATGGCCGCCGACACCAAACACGTCACCATCGGCGCGCTCGTTACGTGTTACAGCTATCGCAACCCGCAACTGTTGGCCGATATGGCCCGCACCATCGACCACATCAGCGACGGAAGGTTCGTACTCGGCATTGGCTCGGGTTGGTTCGAGCGCGACTACAAGGAATACGGCTACGAGTTCGGCACCGCACCTGGGCGTCTCAAGATTCTGGAAAAGGGTCTGCCCGTCATCACCGAGCGACTCAGCAAACTGAACCCAGGCCCCGTCAACGGCAAGATTCCGCTGATGATCGGCGGGAGTGGCGAAAAGGTCACCCTGCGATTGGTCGCGCAATACGCCGATCAACTCAATACCTTCGGCCCACCCGACAACTTCAAGAAGAAGAACGACATCCTCAACGAGTGGTGTGCCAAGGTTGGTCGAAATCCGAAGGATATTGAACGCACCGTCGCCGTTCGTCCGGAAGAGCTCGAAAAGGTCGACGAATATGCGGCCGCTGGTGCCGACCACATGATCGTGATGCTCGGTCACCCCTACGACCTCTCAGGCGTGGAGAAGTTCGTCGCCAAGCACCGCTGACCTCGGAGATTTCAATCCGGGCGACCAAGTCAGTGCAACCATGACCACCGTGCTGCAGCGCTCGGCATTCTTGCGCCTGCAAGTGGCGAACGTGTCATCGGGCGTAGCCAACGGTGTCGTGATGATTGCAGTGCCATGGCTGGTGCTCGAACGCACCGACTCGCCCGCACGTGCGGGGCTACTTGCCGCACTCGTCAGTCTTCCCGGCATCTTCGTATCACCAATCGTCGGCGGCTTGATCGACCGCGTCGGCCGGCGTGCCATCTCGGCACTCTCCGACGTGCTTTCGTGCTTCTCGGTGTTGCTCTTTGTCATCGGTGAGGTCTTGGGAACGCTCGGCTTCGTCGTGATTGCAGTCTTCGCCGTGCTCGGCGCCGTGTTCGACCCCGCCGGTTACACCGCGCGCAAGGCGTTGATCCCGAATGCTGCCGAGGCCGCAGGCATGTCGGTGGAGAAAGCCAACGGACGCCATGAGGGCTTCTTTGCCGTCGGTTGGATGCTCGGCCCCGCTATCGGCGCATGGTGTATCGAGGCGGGTGGCCCTACTCTCGCGTTTGCAGTTACCAGCGGAATGTTTTTGCTCGCCGCCTTCGCCGTGCGATCAATGCGCGTGCACGAGCAACTTGCGAAACACCACGAAGAACACGAGCCGTTCTTCGACGGATTGCGGTCTGGGTGGCGAGTGCTGCGGGGTAATCGACCACTGTTCGTCTTCACCATTGGCCTCACGTTGATGAGCGGCATGTACATGCCGATTGACACGGTCATTTTTCCGACACACTTCGAGTCACTTGATGATGCCGCGGGTCTCGGTGCGGTGATGTCAGCGATCGCGCTCGGTGTTGTGCTTGGCGCGTTCTCCTACGGGCGGCTTGCCAAGCGACTCTCAGCGCCGGTCTTGTTACGCATCGTGGTGCTTGGCTCGACCGCCGCGCTCTTGCCAATGGGCTTCTTGCCCGCGACCAGAGTCTTCGTGATCTTCGCCCTGCTCACTGGTTTGGCGTGGGGGCCATTCAACCCGCTGTGGAACAGCGCCGTGCAGCGACGAATCGAACCGTCGTCGCAGGGGCGCGTCTATGGCTTGCAGATGTCACTCGTCTATGCGGCACCACCAGTTGGTCAACTTGTGGTTGGTTGGGCGATCGAAGCATTCAGTTTGCGGGCGACATTCGTCGTGTTGCTCGCGTTGTTTGCCGTCACCTCGCTGACGATTGCGACGCGGCGGTCGCTGCAGTCGCTCTAGCGACGTGGCCCAACAAGCGGAATGTAGCCACCCAACAAAGAAGACGCGGTCGCGTTACGCGGCCGCCCAACAAGCGTGCGTGCCGCTCGAGATGCGTTCAGGCAACTCGATGCGCGCTATGGGCCCGCCACCAAAAGCCTTGGCGTCGTAAACCACACAGTGTGACTTGTCATTCAGCACATCGCTGGTGAACGTGATGAGCCACGCGTCATCTTCGTCGACGGCAGCAGGTTTGCGGGCAACTACCGTCTCACTTCCAAACACGCCGTGACCGAAGAGCAGTGATTCTTCTCTGCCCGTTTGCACATCGTGTTTGATCAACCCGTCGAAGGTGAACATGCCCCGAGTTGGCACAACCGAATACACGTATCTATATGGCAAGCCCACTCGCTGCTGGTCGATCATCCCGAACTCGGTGATGGTGTCGCTCAGGTACCCCTCTCGCACCTCACCCGTGCGCATGTTCAGTCGCCAGCGATACGGTCGTGACTTCATCGAATGTAAGTCAAGGAAACGGAACATCTTGGCTTCAATCGTCGCGTCACTCGCGACTCGTGGTGATGGATCATCCTCGAAATACCCGTCAACGACGACTTCATCGCCTTCTTCCCATGCGTTGATCCAGTGCAAGACGAACGTGGGGCGACATTCAAACCACTTCACATCCTGCGATGCTCCATAACGCGGGATGATGCCGATCCGCATGGGCATGTCACGGTGGTATCGAGTGGCGTAGATGCCGCGTTCGATGAGCTCGGCGTCCCAAAACAACGGGCAGTCATTCAACACCGAATAGTTGGGCGTGAATGCCATATCGTGCGGAAGTCGGGCGCCCGGCAATTCGATTGGCACGTAGTGCACGAGCTCACGTTGCGCCGATACCACCCCATAGTGCAAATACGGCGCAGTCGTCTGGTAGTTGAAGAAGAGCAACTCGCCGGTGCGTTCGTCAACCTTCGTATGTGCCGACACGCCAGACGTCGGAAACCTGCCACCCCAGGTTTCTTTACCCAAGTCGGCCAGAGTGCGCGGGTCGAGCCGATAGAGATCACCGCACTGATAGAAACTCGAGAGCGCCACGCCGGCATGCACCACAATGTCGGTGCTCGATGAGTCTTTCATGCGACCGCGCGCACACTTGCCGTCGCGCAGCGACCTGCTCGGTGGTTCGGCAAGTCCCGCCCAAAGTGCTGCGCCGGCATCAATCTCGGCCTTGAGCCCGTCGGTCTGCACGAACCGATTTCGATATTCGACCTCACCATCACAAAACGACATCATGTGCACCATGCCATCGCCGTCGAACGGGTGGTAGCGACCGATTGATTCAAAGAGCGGGTTCTCAGTATTTCGCAAATACACACCGTTCAACTCGCGCGGCACCGCGCCCTCGACCCGCATCATGCGAGTGGTGTGTTCGGTTCGTTGTGGTCGCCACGCCCCACTGCGGTACGGATGTGCGTCGTCGAGCGCAAGATTCGACGCGTAGGTGCGGTGCGTCGTCACGAGACGAGCGTAAACCCACCGTCAACCACGATGATCTGACCGGTCATGTGCGGGTTGCGCACGATGCCAAGCACCGCCTCGCTGCAGTCGCTGGCGTAGGCGGAACGCTTGAGCGGCGAAGCCTTGGCCACGAAGTCGTGCATGACTCCCCAATCTTGAGTCCAGGGTGTTTGCACGAGACCCGGCGCAACCGCGTTGAAGCGCACGGGCCCATACGACTTCGCAAGTAACACGGTCATGTGATTCAAGGCTGCCTTTGTCATCGCATATGCCATGGAGCTACCCATCGGTCGCACACCTGCAATCGACGTGATGTTCACCACGTTGCCATCTTCACTCTTGCGCAGGTGCGGTATCGCCGCCTTCGTCAACCACCACGTGCCGTACACATTCACCTTGAACGTCTTGTCGAAGATGTCGTCGGTCAGGCCATCAAGGTCATTGTGCGGTACGAGCGTTGTCCAACCGGCGTTGTTGACCAAGATGTCGAGGCGTCCGAACGTCTTCAGCGTTTCGTCAATGAGCCGTTGACCCTGCGCTTTGTCGCTGATGTCTGCCTGCACGTAAGCGCCCTTCGTTGCCAGCGCCGCGGCAACTTTCCTGCCGGCCTCTACCGACGAGGCCGAGTTCACCACCACATTCGCGCCGAGTTCGGCAAGTCGCACAGCGGTGGATTCTCCGATGCCGCTCGACGAGCCTGTGACGATTGCAACCTTGCCGCTGAGTTCGCTCATGCGAACGACACTAGGCGCGACGACGCAGTTTGCCGATGGCGAACCACACAACCATTACCGCGATTGCGGCGATTACCACCCATTGCAGGGTTGCTATGTAGGGTTCGACGCGTTCCCACTGATCACCGAGTATCGCTCCAGCCCCAATCAGCGCGGTATTCCACACGAGGCTTCCGAGTGCCGTATATAGAACGAATGGCGTCAGCTTCATGCGGCGAAATCCGGCGGGTATCGACACAATTGACCGAATGAGTGGCACGCAACGACCAAGTAGTACGGCGGCCGCGGCGTGACGATCAAACCATTGCTCTGCCCGCTCGAGGTCTGCGGGCTTGACACCAAACCACCGACCGAACCGGGCGATGAACGCCGCGAGTCGTATCGGCCCGATGACCCCTGCAATGCCGTAGAGCACGAGCGCTCCGACGACAGCACCGAGCGTCGCGGCCGCAATCATCATGAGCACCGAGCCGTCGCCGCGCTGCGCCACGAAACCAGCGAATGGAAGCACGATTTCCGACGGAATCGGCGGAAAAACGTTCTCCAGTATCACCAACAGTGCAACACCAACCGCACCGAGGCGCTCGATGACGTCTTGCACCCAGGAAGCCAGGTCTCCGAGCACGGCTACCAACCTTAGTTGCGCGACAAGTTTGCTGGTTGCGCGATGCGGTGATTAGTTGCGCAATGCGGTGATTAGTTGCGCGACAACTCTTTGCGGTTCTTGAACTTCGCCGAGCGATAGTCCTTGTTCATCAGCGCAATGACGTCGAGCGAGATTTCCTTCGGGCATGCGGCTGAGCATTCTCCGTGGTTGGTGCACGAACCAAAGTGCTCGTCCATCGTGTCGACCATCGCCTCAGCGCGCTTGTATCGCTCGGCCTGACCCTGAGGCAGCAGGTTGAGATGCGAAATCTTCGCACCCACAAAGAGATTCGCGGCACCATTCGGGCACGCGGCAACACACGCACCACAGCCGATGCACGCGGCGGCGTCCATTGACGCATCGGCCACCGGCTTGGGGACCGGAATGAGGTTGGCATCAGGCGCACCGCCAGTTGGCGCGGTGATGAAACCACCCGACTCCACGATGCGGTCGAACGACGAGCGATCAACCATCAGGTCTTTGATGATTGGGAAGGCATTCGCCCGCCATGGTTCAATCACGATCGTGTCGTTGCTGTTGAACGAACGCATATGCAGCTGGCAGGTCGTAGTAGCGCGTTGCGGGCCATGTGCCTGACCGTTGATCATCAACGAACAGGTGCCGCAGATGCCTTCGCGGCAGTCATGGTCGAACACCACGGCCTCTTCGCCTTTTGCAATGAGGCGTTCGTTGAGCACATCGAGCATCTCAAGAAACGAAGCTTCGTCGGTAATCGACTCAATGACATGGGTGTCGAACCGCCCTTCAACGTTCGGGCCGGCCTGGCGCCACACCTTCAGCGTGAGATTGGTCAGCGTGCGGGTCACTTGTAGCTCCTGGTTGCAAGTTGAATCGTCTCGAACTCCAACGCCTCTTGGTGGAGTTTCGACTTGGCTGCATCACCACTCCACTCCCACGCCGATACATGGCAGTAGTTCGCATCGTCGCGTTGCGCTTCACCATCTTCGGTTTGGTACTCCACGCGGAAATGTCCTCCGCAACTTTCCTCGCGCGAGAGAGCGTCTTTGCACATCAACATGCCGAGTTGGAAGAAGTCGTCAACGCGGCCCGCCTTCTCGAGCGTTTGGTTGACACCTTCGTCGGTGCCGGTCACGCGGAGGTCTTTCTTGAACTCCTCATAGAGCGCAGGAATCTCACCGAGCGCTTTCTCCAAGCCGTTGCGGTCGCGTTCCATGCCGCAATAATCCCAGATGATCTTGCCAAGTTCGCGGTGGAACCAGTCGGGTGAGCGCGTTCCCTTCACGTCGACATAGCGGCGATAGCGGTCGCGGGTCTCGGCCTCAACGCGTTTGAACTCGGGATGATCGGTATTGGGAATCGTCTTGTTCAACAGCGGTGCGAGACCGTTGCTGATGGTGTAGGGCAATACGAAATATCCGTCGGCGAGACCCTGCATAAGTGCACTGGCGCCGAGGCGGTTGGCGCCGTGGTCAGAGAAATTCGCCTCGCCTGCCGCATACAAACCTGGAATCGTCGTCTGCAGTTCGTAGTCAACCCACAAACCGCCCATCGTGTAGTGCGTGGCGGGATAAATACGCATCGGCACGTCGTAGGGGTTCTCGCCAGCGATGCGTTCGTACATCTCGAACAAGTTGCCGTACCGCTCTTCCACCACGTTGCGACCAAGACGACTGATTGCCGCGGAAAAGTCGAGGTACACACCGTTCTTCAACGGGCCTACACCCTGACCTTTGTCGACAAGTCGTTTGGCGGCACGTGATGAAATGTCTCGCGGCGCCAGGTTGCCGTACGACGGATACAAACGCTCGAGGTAATAGTCGCGATCTTCTTCTGGAATTTGGTGGGCCGGACGAGTCTCGTCGGCATTCTTGGGCACCCACACTCGCCCATCGTTGCGCAACGATTCGCTCATCAAGGTGAGCTTTGACTGCGTTTCGTCAGCCTGCGGAATACAGGTCGGATGAATCTGGGTGTAGCAGGGGTTGGCGAAGTAGGCACCGCGACGATGCGCGCGCCACGCAGCAGTCACGTTGCAATTCATCGCATTGGTCGAGAGGAAATAGACATTGCCATAGCCGCCAGTTGCGAGCACAACAGCATGTGCAGCATGGCTGGTGACCTCGCCTGTCAGCAGATCGCGCACCACGATGCCCGCTGCTCGACCGTCAATCACGACAACGTCGACCAATTCGGTGCGGTTGAACAATCGAACTCCACCCAAACCAATTTGTCGTGCCAATTGCTGGTAGGCACCGAGCAACAATTGCTGGCCGGTCTGACCGCGCGCATAGAACGTGCGGCTCACCTGCGCGCCACCGAACGAACGGTTGTCGAGCAGCCCGCCGTATTCGCGCGCGAAGGGAACACCCTGGGCGACCATCTGGTCGATGATGTTCACCGAAACTTGCGCCAGGCGGTGCACGTTGGCCTCGCGCGAGCGGAAGTCGCCACCTTTGATCGTGTCGGTGAACAAGCGGTGCACACTGTCGCCGTCACCGCGGTAATTCTTTGCCGCGTTGATGCCGCCTTGTGCCGCAATTGAGTGGGCCCGACGCGGCGAGTCGTGGAAAGTGAACGCATCGACTTGATAGCCGAGTTCGGCGAGCGTCGCAGCAGCCGACGCACCAGCCAAGCCCGTGCCGACGACAATCACCTTGAACTTGCGCTTGTTGTTGGGGTTCACCAACTTTGCGTTGGCCTTGAAGTTGTCCCACTTGTCTGCAAGCACACCGTCAGGAACCTTCGAGTTGAGCCGTGCGTCGGTGGCAGGTCGATCTTGCAGCATCGTCATTGCATCACCTCTGTTCAGACGCTCACGATTCCGAGCAGAACCGCGATGGGGAATGAAACGTTGCCCAGCACCACCACCGCTGCAAACCCGCGTGCGAAGGCCACCCGCCAAGCGTTGAAGCGTGGGTTGTTCCAGCCGAGCGACTGAAAGATGCTCCAGGCACCGTGCGACAGGTGCAAGCCGAGCAACAGATTGGCGACGATGTAGAAGACTGCGACGGGCCAGCGCTCGAAACTGCGCACGACGTTGGCATACACCTCTTCACGCACGAACTCTCCGTCGGCCCCGATCGTGTTGACCACACCGAACGTGAGATCAAGCAAGTGCCAAGCCAAGAACACCACCACGACGATGCCCGACAGGCGCATTGACCGACTCGCAAGTGAGGCCTCTTGATAGTCGCGTGCGCCTTGGTACTTCACCGGTCGCGCCCTGCGATTGAGCACGGTCAGCGACCACGCAGCGTGCAGGTGCAGTGCCAGCATGCCGAGCAACCCGAGTCGCAGAATCCATAGCACCGACTCTTTCGGTGCCAATGGGTAGAGCAGCTTCTTCAGGAATTCGGCATAGTGGTCGAGGTCGCTTGGCCCGAAGTACATCTTCAGGTTGCCGATCATGTGGAAGAGCACGAAGCCCATCATCGCGATGCCCGAAATTGCCATCGCATACTTCTTGCCCACCGCCGTGCCGTAGAGGTCAATCAAGAACGGTCGCCGACGTCGCGTGGCCACCGCTGTGGCAGAAACCGGTGGCCGGGTGGGTGCAGAGGTGCTCATGACGAGTGCGTGACCGCGTTTGACGCTAGTTCTGTCGATGGCGTACCCAGAACTCCACGTCGCCATCAGGGCGTGAAGCCCGTCTCACCATCAGAGGCACTTGTCTCACCAGCAGATGCGCCCGTATCGGCGCCACAACAGGCAATTCAGCGCCAGCCTGCTGCATTCTCTACACTCTTTCGGACCCATAAAACGGGGTTTTGCCCATCAGCAGACCCATTCGGAGAAGGACAGTACTCACGTGATTTCGCTCTTGGCATCAGAAGGCGGCTGGCAGGACTTCACCCTGAAGGGTGGCGAATGGCTGGTCTTGGCCCTCTCCGGGGCGGCGTCGCTCCTGGCTCTCGCGGTGGGCTTCTACTTGGTGAAGTCGGTACTCGCACAAGACGCAGGTACCGAAAAGATGAAAGAAATCGCCGGTGCCATTCAGGTCGGCGCACTCGCCTATCTGAAGCGTCAGTTCCGCACCATCGGCTTCATTCTCGTTCCGGTGGCGGTCATCGTGTTCGTCACCTCGGTCGCCATTGAAAAGCCAGATGGCACCGAGGCACTCACGTTCGTATCTTCGGGCATCTTCCGCACCATTGCGTTCT
>CAYFNN010000036.1:0-7423 GCA_964344465.1 uncultured Bifidobacterium sp.
GTGTGACGTTTCCTCAGTTGGTGTCGCAAGGTGCTCTCTTTGCGTATCCGACCGATGACTATTGGCTCGACGCCGGTCGCCCCGAGACGTATCGACGTGCCAACCTCGACCTCATTCGTGGTGTGCGCACCGACCGTGACCTTGCGGTGCATCCGACCGCAGAGCTCGAAGCGGGGAGTTCGGTGCACGAGTCTGTGGTGGGTGCCGGGGTGCGCATTGGTCGAGGTGCGCGCATCACCACCTCGGTGCTCGGCCCAGGAGTAGTGGTTGGCGACGCTGCAGTCGTGGAGAACTCGGTGGTATTGGGCGATCTCGTGGCTTCGGCGGTCGTGCGCGATGCGCTCGTCGCGCCGGTACCGCCTGCCGTTCGCGGCTAACGAAACAGGTCTTCGTTCGCCGGACGCACCAGTTCGCGCACCGACGAGTCGCGAAACCAACTTGCATCTGCTCCGCGCACGATGGCAACCGGGATTCCCGACGACTTGCCCATCACCAATTCGGCTGCACTTGCGAGTTCGTCAGCCACCGCAACCTCGGTGACTTGCATCGTGCGACCAAGTGCATCGGGAGTGCCACGCAGGTCGACGACACCGGCGATTCCTGCCACACCAATCGCCACGTCGGTCAGACCCTTGCGCCACGGCCGACCGAAGGTGTCGCTCACGATGACGCCAACCTGCACGGAGAGTCGGGCGCGAATGATGTCGCGAATTCGCCGTGCCGAACGGTCGGAGTCTTTCGGCAAGAGTGCCGCTTGCCCGCGTTGAACATTGCTCAAGTCGACACCGTTGTTCGCACAGATGAACCCGTGCTCGGTCTCGGTGATGATGAGATCACCGCGGCGCCGCACGATGCGTACGGCCTCGGATTCGACAACGGCTTTGTGACTGAGTGGATCGTCTGGGTCAACCGCAACCAGACGTCCCTCGGCCTTGCTCACGATTTTTTGCGTCACTACTACGACATCACCATCGGCCAATGGGCCGTTTGGTTCGCCGCGACATGCGTCGACGATCAGATCACCAATTTGGTCGCCGGGCACGATCTCGGGCAGGCCGACGACACCCCACGCTTCGAGACGCGTGCTCATCGGATACCTCGGGTCGTGCGCATGCTCACCGTGTTACCCGGACGTCGACGGCGGAGCTCGCCGCCAGTGTGGTTCGCGCCAGATTGCGAGCGGCATCGTCGGTGCTCATGATTGTGTTCGTCACGACGCAGCGCACCCCGAGTCGTTCGATGTCGTCGGCCAGCGCGGCGTCGGTGTTGTCGATCACGAGAGTGCCGCACACCTCGGCGTACAAGCGTGCCACGCCCAGCGCAGTTGCTTCGTGTCCGAGTTCACGCATCATTCGGTCGGCTGGGCCTTTGAGTGCAGCTCCGCCGATGATCGGTGACACAGCCACCACATCTGCGCGCCGTGCCGACAAGACGTCGTCAATACCGTGCAGTGCCCGTATCGGTGCAATCGATACCAGCGGATTCGATGGCGCAATCACAATGTGGCGCGCACGCTGCAGCATGTCGACACCGTTCGGACGAGCCGCTGCAGCACCCGCAAACTCGAGAGATCGAACTGCCACTGAGTGGCGTAGGCGCACGAAGTACTCCTGAAACGACACGGTGTCGCCGGCCCGATATGCAACCCGACCGTCGAGCAGGGCATCTTCGCTCAGCGTCACACGAGTGGCCACGGTTGCATCAGTCATCGGCACGACTCGACACGTCACGCCCCAGGCGCGCGCAATCTCCGTTGTCACCTCGCTGGGGGTGGCACCCTCGGCAGTTCGCGCGGTGCGATAGAGGTGCGTGGCGAGGTCGCGATCGCCGAGGTTGAACCAGTCGTTGGGTGCAGTGCTGTATGTCGGGCGCTGAGTCGTGTATCGGGCGAGTGCAGCCATCGACGTAAATGTCTCATCGCGCAAACCCCAACCGCGTGTGGGGTCGATTGCGCCTGCCAGCGTGTAGATCACCGTGTCAATGTCGGGTGAGACGACCAATCCGTTGATGACCGCATCGTCGCCCGTGTTCACGATTGCCGTCAGTGGCATCGTCGGGTTCCACAGGTGCATCGCCCGCAGCATGCGCGCAGCACCGACACCTCCGGCCAGCACGACCGTATGGTCATCGTCCGATATGTCGACTGCACGTTCGTCGCTCGTCATCATGCGACCCTGCTCCACCGCATTGAGCGTACGAGCCGTGCTGCCTCACTAGCCTTGACGAAGTGCCGCGCGCGCTCATCACGGGTATCACTGGCCAAGACGGCCAGCACCTCGCCGACTTCCTGCACACCAAGGGCTATGAGGTCTATGGCCTCGTGAAGGGTCAGAACAACCCCAAGGTTGCCGCGTTGCTCGCGGAGTTTCCGTTCATTCGAATCGTGCACGGTGACCTCACCGACTTCTCGAGTCTCGTTGCGGCGCTGCGCCAGGTCGAACCCGACGAGGTCTACAACCTCGGCGCCATCTCGTTCGTTGCGATGTCGTTCACGCAGGCCGAGCTGACCTCAAACGTGACCGGTCTCGGCGTGTTGCGCATGCTCGAAGCGATTCGACTCGTGGGCGGCGAGAAGCAGAATCCGATTCGCATGTACCAGGCGTCGTCGTCGGAGATGTATGGCAAGGTGCGCGAGATTCCCCAAACCGAGATGACGGCATTTCACCCACGATCGCCGTACGGCGTGGCCAAGGTGTTCGGTCACCACATGACCGTGAACTACCGCGAGTCGTACGGACTTTTCGCGTGCTCGGGCATCCTCTTCAACCACGAGGGCCCGCGCCGTGGATACGAATTCGTCACGCGAAAGATCAGCAGTTCGGTGGCGCGCATCAAACTTGGTCTGCAAGACAAGTTGCTGCTCGGCAACCTTGCCGCCAAACGCGACTGGGGCTACGCCGGCGACTACGTGAAAGCGATGTGGCTCATGTTGCAGCAACCGATTGCCGACGACTACGTCATCGCCACGGGCGAGACGCATGAGATCACCGAATTTTTGGAACTCGCGTTCCAGTCGGCCGGCCTGGGCGACTGGCGCAATTTCGTGGGCCAAGACGCGCAGTATTTTCGCCCTGCCGAAGTCGACTTGCTGGTCGGCGATGCGTCAAAAGCCGAGCGACAGCTGGGTTGGAAACGCGAAGTTGATTTTCCGTCACTCGTTGAGATGATGGTGCGTCACGACCTCGCCGTCGAGGCCAACCGCGCGAAATAGCCACGCAGCGCCGCGGCAAAGACCACCAGCGCAACTAGCGCGCTCGCAATCAACGCCAACTCGACTCGAAGATACAAATCGTCGCTCGACCAGGCCGCGGTCGCTGCAAACGTGGCGAAACTCAGCACCCACCCGCTCGCCACGAGCACGTGTCCGGACATCGATAACACCGACTGTGCACACGCCTGCGCCAACATGTAGACCGCACTCGAGAACGCCAGCAGGGTGATGGTGCGCCGGTCGATGCCGCCTTCATACACCAGTTCGAGCACCCACGGTCCCACGGCAAATGCTCCTACGACACCCACGACTCCGACACCACCGACGAGTACGAAGAGCCTCCGCAATACGGCGCTGAACTCCGCCGCGTCGCGCAACGCCGCCAAGCGGGTGAGTCGCGGCAACATCGCAGCCTGAACCGCCTGAAAAAGAAAAAGAGGAACGCGTGCCAACAAGACCGCGTTGGCGAATCGCGTCACCTGGGCCGGTTCGCTGTTGGCACCGAGAATGTCGACCGTCAGGGGGCCGGCGTTGATCAACGCCCCGGCAAAGAGCGTGCCGATAAGGAGCCAGCCGAGATTCGGCGCGAGCTCACTCCACGTTGCGGGTGTTCCCTCGTCTCCACGTACCCGACCCGTGGCAAACACAACGGCTGCGATGGCCAGTGGCACGACGGCAACCATCACTGCGTACGGGCCGACTCGATCGATGCCCGCGATCAAGAACGCAGCGGCGAGCGCTACTCGTAAGACACCATCGAGAGCAATCATCACGCTGTAGGTGCGAAACGAAGCCAAGCCCGAACACATGCCGCGAGCGAGATGAAACGGGGCATAGCCAACGAGTGCGATTGCGAGTGCGACCGTGACCACGCCAGATCCCTCGAACAAATCTGTGGTGAGTCTCGTGTGGGTAAGTGCCACACCCGCGACGAGCGCGACGGCGATGGCGAAGGCGACCGGCAGAACTTTGCGTAGCACGGGCCTAGCGCCATCACCGAGCGCCCGACGATGGGCGACTGCACGACTGATTTCTTGCTCGAGCGGCAGGAAGAACCCAGGCACGAGGGCGAACATGACGAACCACAGCGACACGATCGGCTTGAAACCGTCTTGCCCCAACGCCTCCTGGCCGAGGCGGAAAAACACATAAATCGAAACTCCGCCGACCAGCAAACCACTGCCGATGGTGAGGCTGCCGGTGGGCAGCGGTGAACGCGCTGGGGGAGTGTCAGTCAAGCGAGCCGAGGCTACTGCTCGGCTCGCTTGACGATGATCGTGTTGTTGCGTCAAAAGACGCGCACAACTTAGGCGACGTTGGTTGTCGTGGCCTTGCGACGATCGACGATGTTGCGAACTCGCTGTGTCGCTTCGCCACGCACCTTGGTGACGGCATCGTTGGCTTCGCGCATGACGCGCTCGGCGGTGGCTTTGGCCTCGTCACGTACTCGTGGCGCGACTTCCTTGACACGCTGTTCGATGTCGTAGCGGCGGGCAGTTGCTCGCTGCGTTGCGATCACACCGAGACCGACGGCGACGTAAGCGGCGTCGCGCGCCACCTTGGCGGCGGGTGCAACGGTCTTGCGCACATCGAACTTGGTGAGGTCGAGCTTGCGGAGTGGATTGGTGATTTGCATGGTGGGCATGTTGGTCTCCTTTGTGAACCGATTTCACGGTAGTTCTCACTGCTAACTTTTGCAAGCACATCGCATACAAAGGTTTGTGGCATGCGTCATCGGTAGACTGATTTCGCCGTGGTGACCCCCGTCGCACCCGCGCCCGATAGCCCCTCGCAGGCCGGCCCCGCACCCGATCACCCCGTACAGGCGGCGCCCCCGGTCATTGCCGTCATGGTCGTGCATGAGCCAGGCGACTGGTTCTCTGAATCGTTGGCCTCCGTGGCTGCCCAGGACTACCCGAATCTGCGACTCCTGGCATTGCTGACCGGCACGACCGACCCCGCGGTGGGCGAGCGCATCCGCGAAGTCGTGCCGACGGCGCTGGTGCGCCAGGTCGAGGCCAACCCCGGTTTTGGTCCAGTCGTCAACCAGGCGACGAAGCTCGTTGATGGCTCAGACGGCTTCTTCCTCGTCCTGCATGACGATGTCGCGTTGCGGCCCGATGCGGTCACACTCCTCGTAGAAGAGGCATTCCGCTCGAATGCGGCCGTCGTCGGCCCGAAACTCGTCGAGTGGGAGAACCCGGGTGTGCTGCAACACGTCGGTCTCGATGCTGACCGTACGGGCCGCCTCGTCGATGTAGTCGACCCTGGCGAGCGCGACCAAGAGCAGCACGATGCCGTGCGTGACACGTTCGCGGTGCCGTCGGCGTGCGTACTCGTTCGCAACGATGTGTTTCGTGAGCTCGGTGGCTTTGCGCCGAGTATTCCCTTTTTTGGTGAGGAGCTGGATTTCTGTTGGCGGGTGCACCTGCTTGGTGCGCGGGTGTTGGTGAATCCCGCCGCGGTCGCTCGCCATCGCGGAGCCTTCGGTTCGCGTATCACGTTGGTCAATGCAGTCGCGCGTGCTGCTCGGCATCGAGTGCGAACGGCCTTGTCGTGTGTGTCGCTCGCGCAGTTACCCCTGGTCATCGTGCGGCTGTTGCTGCAGTCGCTGATCGAATTGCTTGTTGGCGTGTTCTCCGGTCAGGCGCGCGACGCCGCTGTTGCGTTGCGTGCCGTTGCCGCAGTCCCGGTTGATCTTGCTGCAATCGTGGCTCGTCGACGCTCGATTGCACCGTTGCGTCGGGTGCCGTCGCGCGAGGTCACTGCCTTGCAACTGCGTTCTTCGGCACAACTGGCGGCCTTTGCTCGTCACCGTCGGGCACTGCGCGAACAACAGACGTCGGAGTCGCCATCGTTGCGGCCCGCACCGGCGTCGGGTGGCCGCTCGTTGGCCTTCTTTGCAATGGCGCTCATCGCGCTGGTGCTGGTGGGTAATCGCGGCTTCATCTGGGGCGAAGTTGCCCCGGTCGGCCAATTCGTTGCGTTGGCGCATGCTGGCGAGTCGGTGGCTGATCTGGTGCGTCAGTACCTATCGGGCTGGTCGTCGAGTGGGTTCGGCTCACCGAGTGCAGCACCCACCGCCATCGCTGCACTCGCACTGTCTGGTGCCGCGGTATTCGGTCGACTCGGCGGCTTGCTTACCACCATCGTGGTCGGCTCATTCTTCGTTGCCGCCATCGGCGTGTGGCGACTGAGTGGGGTCATCGGCGATGCCCGTGTGCGCCTGATTGCGGCCACGATGTATGTCGCTTCGCCGGTCGGCATGCTCGCAGTGCGCGACGGTCGCCGTGATGCACTGCTCGTATGGGCGGTGTTGCCGTGGATTCTCGACTTTGCACGCCGCATCGCCGGTCTCGACCGTGATTCGTCGGACTCGTCGCGCGAATCTTCGGTGCGGCCCACTGGGGCGCGTCGATCACAACTCGCTGCGTCGCTGATCTTCGTCACCGCGGTGCTCGTTGCGTTCGCGCCCGTCGCAGTGCTGACCGTCGCACTCACGGCGGTTGCGCTGGTGCTGGCGGCTGGAGTGACTCCTACGCCATGGCGGGCCAGTGCGTGGTTGGTGGGCTCGCTCATTGGGACCATCGTCGCCGCATTCACCCTGAATGTGCCATGGGCGGTGCAGTTGGTGGGTGGCGAATGGTGGCGGGCTCTGGTCGGTGCCGGGCATCCTGCGACGAACGACTCGCTGGTGGGCGTGCTGTCTTTTGGTGTCGACAACGCCGTCGTGCGGTGGCTCGTGATGCTGGCCTATGTGCCGGTGGTGTTGATGGCGTTCGTTGCACCGCAAGCGCGCGCGGCCTGGGCGCTGCGTTCGTTCGCGGTAGTTGCACTTCCATTGGCTCTGCGTCTCGCACACGAGCGTGGCTTGCTGCCCGTATCGTTCGTCGAACCTCTCGCGTTGGCTGCACCAGTGGCACTCGGCGTGGCGTTGGCAACCGCGATTGCCTTCGGAGGTTTTGTGGCCGGTCGAACTCGCGCGTTGGAGTGGCGTCAGTTGTTTGCTGCGACCTCTGTGGCCGCAGCGCTGTTGTCGTTCACACCATTCGTAATCGGGGCCATCGATGGACGCTGGTCGCAGCCATCCGCCACGCTCAGTCAGTTGCTCACGCAGTTGCCCGACGATGACGAAGGCGACTATTCGGTGCTGTATCTCGGTGACGCTCGGCTGTTGTCGGTGTGGTCGCGTCCGGTCGGTGTCGGTGGTGG
>CAYFNN010000036.1:7523-11354 GCA_964344465.1 uncultured Bifidobacterium sp.
GATGCCGTCGACGGTCTGGCGTATGGAATTGCGCCTGACGGCCCGCCCACGCTCGTCGACCAATTCGCCAGCGAACGTACGCCGATGAACGATGCTCTTGACCGTGCGCTGAACGTACTGATGACGGGTGAGTCGTTGCGAGCCGGTCGCTTGCTCGCGCCGCTCGGCACGCGATTCGTCGTGGTTCCACTGCGTGACGGCACGCTGCATGCCCGACGCTCTGCAACCACCGGTGATGTTGGGATGATCGCTGTCGCGCGACTTGCCGATCAACTCGATTTTCGCCGCGTGTATTCATCGACGGACCTCGCCATATTCGAGAACATGGCGGCTCTCCCGACAGTGGCGGTGCTCGATGAGCAGTCGGCATTGACGAGCGCACAGGCGCTTGAGGCTTCGCTCTTGGCCGACTCACTCGTGGTGCGTTCGGTGTTGGTGCCTGGTTTTGATGCCACGGTCACGAATCGCGCGGCGCTCACTGCGGGAACGGTGCATCTCGCCGTGCCGTTCTCGCAACGTTGGCGCATGACGGTTGACGGCGCGCGCATTGCCCCGCGCGTCGCATTCGGCGCGACGACGGCATTTGACGCCCCGGTGGCTGGAGTCGCCGAGATTCGTCTGCGGCCCTCGAATGCACATCGTCTGCTCGTGGCGCTCCAGGTGGCACTGTGGCTGGTGATCGTCGCCGTGGCGTTCAACCCCAGCCGTTTCCGCGGTCGTGTGCGCGCTGCTCGTCAAGTGGTGGAAGTTTCGTTGCGCGCCGACGATGGTGCGCGGGTGGTGCTGTGATGCCTCGCGATGCAACTTCCCGTGGTGTCTTACGCGGTCGGTTCGCCGCGTCACGGCGCCCGGCACTTCGCCAGTGGCTGGCTGCGTTCGCAGTGTTGGCTTCACTCGCGGGTCTTGTCATGCTGCAACGTCGTGACGCCGTCGAAGTCTCCGCACCAACGACTGCTCGCAGCGCGGTGCCGGTGCTACAGCCGGCTGCCTTGGCGTCGACCTGGTTCTGCCCGGGCGTACCGGGAAACGACGAGTCGATCTCGGGTCGCTACGTCATCAGCAACGCGGGCGACACACCGGTCGGCGGCACCATCACCCGATTCGTCGTTCAAGGAGCCGCAACCCGTCAGAGGTTCGCCGTGCAGCCTCGCTCGACGATTGAAGTTGACGCGCTCGTGAATCTCGACTCGTCGTATGTGGCGTCGATCGTCGAAACGCAGGGTGCGCCGGTCAGCGTCGAGCAACGAATCGTGCACCGTGCCGGTGACGCAGTCTCGCTGTGCGCTTCGTCGCCGTCGGCTGAATGGTTCCTCGCCGACGGATTTACGGGCGAGGGGAGTATCGAACAAGTCGTCGTATCGAATCCGGCGCTCGATTCGGCCATTCTCGATGTCACGTTCGTGACGGCAAATGGTGAGCGCAGCCCGCAATCGCTGAAGGGTGTGGTGATTCCTCCCGAGAGTGTGCGTGTGTTTGATCTGGCGGCGCTCGACGCACAGAACGAAGCCACGCTCGCAGTCAGTGTGCGCGCGACGGTGGGTCGTGTCGTGGTCGGTCGCTCGCAGCATTATCTGGGTCGCGGTCGACTCGGTTACGGCATGTCGCTTGGTGCGAGTGCAACGAGCACCCGCTGGTATTTCGCCGACTCACTGAAGGCGTCGACGGCGGCGGAGGAGTACATCGTGTTCAATCCGAGTCGCACCGATCAACAGGTAACGATGATCATCACACCTGATGGCGCCGAGGCTCTCGAGCCCGTCGTCATCACTGCGCCGGCACAGCGGGTGACGAAGTTTGCGCCGAGCGGTCTCAGCAATTTGCCGGCGGGTAGGTATTCGGTGATTGCGAGTGTTTCTGGCGATGGTGCCGGTGTGGTGATTGAACGAGCCATCACCTCCCAGGAGGCAAAGTCGACCGCCACCGTGGTGGCACTTGGCGCACCCGCGGCGGCAACTCGTTGGACCGCGCCGTCTGGAGTCGCAATCAATGTCGAAGACTCTCTACGAGTCTTCAACGCTGGTGCGAATCCCGCCACGTTTTCGGTGACGTATCTCGGTCCGGCGGGGGAAGTGCCGGTCGTTGGTTACGAGTCGGTGTCACTCGCCCCGGGTGCGAGTGCCAGCGTGATGTTGGGTGATGCCACCTTGGCGGCCACCGTCACCGTCGTGGCTTCAGAGCCGGTGGTGGTTGCCCGACGCGTGTCGCGTGGTGTGAAACAGCCGTTGCTTGGCTCGGCACCACTCATCGCAGCCGTGGGGCAGTCGTGAGTGATCTCGTGTGGCGTCTCGCCGTCGTCGCACTCGTGGTCGCGGTCGCGGCGGTGGTGTCGCGGCGTCGTCGACGTATTCGCCCGGCACCGACACAGTCACGTGGTGAAGTGCCAAGCCAACTTGACCGCGCCGATTTTGCCGCACCACTGTCGCCATGGCTCGTCGTGGTGTTTACCTCGGCCACTTGCGATACGTGCGGAGACGTTGCTCGCAAGGCCGCGGTGCTTGCCAGTCGCGAGGTTGCGGTGCAAGAAGTGGAATATGTGCGCGATCGCGCATTGCACGACAAATACCGCATCGATGCGGTGCCGGCGTTGGTGATGGCCGATGCCGACGGTGTGGTTCACTACGGTCGGCTGGGGCCGGTCTCGGCGACCGATCTCTGGGCGGCCATGGCCCGTTGCCGCGACCCGCAATTGCCGCCGCCGAGCTGCGAGCGTTAAGCCGAGGGAGAATCGCCCGTTGGCGGCGTTGCCGTGTCACTCGCAGGTTTTGGTGCCTGCTCACGAATGTTCGGCGTACCCAGTCCGGCCTGAATGAGGCGCGCCACTTCGGCACCGTCGATGGTTTCGTGCTCGAGCAACGCCTGTGCCAACAAGTCGAGACCTTTGCGGTGTTTCATCAGGGTGACACGAGCCCGCTCTTCTTGTTCGCGCAAGATGCGCGCAATCTCGTCGTCGATCTTGCGGGCCGTCTCGTCGCTGTATTCGCGACCCGACGTCATGAGGTCTTCGCCAAGAAACACCTGTTGCTGACTCGTCCAGGCCATCGGGCCGACGGCGTCACTCATGCCCCACTCGCGCACCATGCGTCGCGCGATGGAGGTCGCCTGTTCGAGGTCGTTGGCCGCACCGCTATTGAGCGAGCCGAACACGATTGATTCGGCGACACGACCACCCATGGCTTTGCAGATGAGGTCAAGGAAGTAGTCACGCGAATAGGTGTGACGCTCTTCGGGCAGGCTCCAGGTGACGCCGAGCGCCATACCGCGCGGCAGGATCGTCACTTTGTGCAGCGGATCGCTGTTGGGCAACACCGTGGAGAGCACGGCGTGACCACCTTCGTGGTACGCCACCGCACGCTTCTCTTCGGCACTCAGTGCGAGGCTCTCGCGGCGTGCACCCATTACCACGCGGTCGCGTGCGTTCTCGAAGTCGATTCGTTCGATGTGTGTCGACCCTCTCCGCACGGCGATGAGCGCGGCCTCATTGACGAGGTTCGCCAAATCGGCGCCACTCATGCCCGGCGTGGCTTTGGCCATGGTCTCGAGATCGACGTCAGCTCCCATGCGCTTGCCGGTGGAATGCACTTTCAAGATCGCATGACGCTCTTCGGCCTCGGGCAGCGGCACGATGATTTGGCGATCGAATCGACCAGGGCGCAGGAGCGCCGGGTCGAGAATGTCTGGTCGGTTGGTGGCCGCCATCACGACGACACCCTCCGACGACTCGAAACCATCCATCTCCGACAGCATCTGGTTGAGGGTCTGTTCGCGCTCGTCGTGACCGCCACCGAGACCCGCACCGCGCTTGCGACCGATCGAGTCGATTTCGTCGATGAA
>CAYFNN010000037.1:0-11349 GCA_964344465.1 uncultured Bifidobacterium sp.
GCCATCACGATGGCAGCCAACGTGTGGATGGTCATCTGGAAGAACCAGAAGGTCGTGCTTGCCAACGCCGTAAACGTGCTTGGTGGCGGTCAGGCAGACCCGAACGCCGCAGCTGCGGGACGACGTGCGCTACTCGCTTCGCGTCAGAACATGATCTTCTCTGTCTCGATGCTGTGGTTCATGGTCGGCTCGGCCCACTTCTACGGCGGTGCGTTCGCAGGAGCTACGCCAAGCAGCGCCACGCAATACGTGATCATCGCGGTGGTCATCGGCGCCATATTGCAGTTGAATGCACTCGGCAAACTCGGTGGCACGGCAGCAACCAACAAACTGCTGTGGCCGTATGAGTCACACAAGAACGCGCTCATCACCAGTGGTGTGCTCTGGCTGGTCTTGTGGTTGCTCTCGGAGTACATGTTCGCCTAACGACACCGCCGCGCGCGGGGCAGAGTTCGTCGCAACATGAGGCACTGGCTTTGCGTTGCAAGAGCTCGCTAGGTCGGGGATAACTACGCTGTAACCGTGAGTTCTCCGTCGAATACGACCGCTTCCTCGTCAGGGGAAGAGTTCGGGACGAACTCGTGGCTCGTCGAGGAGATGTACGAGCGCTTCCGCGACAACCCGGCGGCAGTCAGCGAGCAGTGGCGCGAATTCTTCAGCGACTACAAACCGGGCGACGCGCGGAAAGCGGCACCCGCTGCATCGACGACAACCTCGAATGGTGCAGCGCGAGCCACGACGCCGGCGGCTCCAAGTGGCAGTGCCCGTGACGCCGACGATACGTTTCCGATGCGTCGCCCTGCATCACCATCGCCGGTCGCCCAGCCCGTGGCGGCGGCACCGGTTGCACTGACTCCGCCGTCTGACCCCGAACCGATTCGAGGGGTAGGCGCGGCAATCGCCGCCAACATGGAGCGCAGCCTCGCTGTGCCTACGGCGACCAGTGTCCGTCAGATTCCTGCGAAACTGCTCGAAGTCAATCGCCGTGTGATCAATGGCTATCGCTCGCGCACTGGCCAATCGAAGGTGAGCTTCACGCATCTCATCGGTTACGCGGTGGTGCGCGCCATGGTCGATGCGGTACCGAACATGAAGAACGTGTTCGTCGCCGATGCCGATGGCAAACCGCAACTGCAGCGGCACACGAACGTGAACATCGGTCTGGCAGTCGACGTTGACAAGGGTGGTGGACAGCGAACGTTGGTGGTGCCGGTCTTGAAGGGTGCCGACACTCTCGACTTCCTCGGATTCGTCGGCGCTTACGACGAGATCATCCGCAAGGTGCGCAACAACAAGTTGACCGTCGACGACTTCCAGGGTGCGAACGTCAGTCTCACAAACCCAGGCACGATCGGCACCAATCAGTCGGTACCTCGGCTCATGGCCGGCCAGGGCGTGATTGTCGGCGTGGGTTCAATCGATTATCCGGCGGAATTTCAGGGCAGTGACGAGCGTGCACTCAACCAGCTGGGCGTTTCGAAGGTCGTCACGATTACGAGCACCTACGACCATCGCATCATTCAGGGCGCCGAGAGTGGTCTCTTCCTCAAGTACATGAATGATCTGCTGCTCGGAGAGCACGGCTTCTATGAAGGCATCTTCCGCAGTCTCGGGGTGCCGTACGAGTCGGTGAAGTGGCGCACCGACACGAACGACCTCGAGGGTGTCGATCTGCAGGCGCACAAACAAATGCAGGTGGCCACACTGATTCGCGTGCACCGCGTGCGCGGACACCTGATTGCCGACCTCGACCCGTTGCGCTGGAAGGCCCCGCGCATGCCGCGCGAACTCGACCCGCTGACCTACGGGCTCACGATCTGGGATCTTGACCGAGAATTCGCCACTGGCGGCATCGGTGGCGTGCAGCGTTCGACGCTTGGTGCACTGCTCGGCGTGTTGCGTGACGCCTACTGCCGAACGATCGGCATCGAGTACATGCACATTCAGAACACCGACGAACAGCGTTGGATGCAACAACAGGTCGAGGGTCACGGTGATGACTTCACCCCCGAGCCGATGGTGATTCTCGAGCGGCTCAACGCAGCCGAGGCGTTCGAGCGATTCCTCGCCACGAAGTACGTCGGTACGAAGCGTTTCGGATTGGAGGGCGCTGAGTCGGCGATTCCGATTCTCGACATGGTGCTCAATCTCGCGGCCGACCGTGGTCTTGACGGTGCAGTCATCGGTATGGCACACCGTGGTCGCCTGAACGTGTTGGCAAACGTGGTTGGCAAGAGCCTCGAACATCTCTTCGGAGAATTCGAAGGCCACGTAGACCCGCATGCGGTGCAGGGCTCTGGTGACGTGAAGTACCACCTGGGCGCTAGTGGCAAGTTCCAGGCCCGCAGTGGTGCGTTGTTGCCGATCGAGCTGGCGTCGAACCCCAGCCACCTCGAAACCGTCGACCCGATCGTGCTTGGCACTGTGCGTGCGATGCAAGACCAAATCGAACCAGCAGGTGCCTTCAGCGTGTTGCCGCTGTTGGTGCACGGCGATGCGGCATTCGCCGGCCAAGGCGTGGTCGCCGAGTGCCTGGCGATGAGTGACACGAGCGGCTATCGCGTCGGCGGCACGATTCACCTCGTCATCAACAACCAGATTGGTTTCACGACCTCGCCGGAATACGCCCACTCGTCGCAGTACTGCACGGACATCGCCAAATCGGTTGGCGCGCCAATCTTCCACGTGAATGGCGACGACCCGGAAGCCTGCGTGCGCGTCGCGAAGTTGGCATTCGAATATCGCCAGACCTTCCACAAAGACGTCGTCATCGACATGGTGTGCTATCGCCGCCACGGCCACAACGAAGGCGACGACCCGAGCTACACCCAACCGCTGATGTACAAGGCCATTGCCGAACGCCGCAGCGTACGCAAGTTGTATCTGGAGTCGCTCGTCAAGCGGGGCAGCGTCACCGTTGAAGATGCAGAGCGAATCCTCGCGGATTACCAAGCGAAACTGCAATCGGCGCTCGACGACACCCGCGCCCACGCACGTGCAACCAGCAAGGTGCCGCCGCCGCCCAAACCGGTCGGCGTGCTGCCGCACGTGGTGACAGGCGTCGAGCGTGGTGTTCTCGACCGTGTGTTTGCCGCGATGAACCAGTATCCAGAGGGTTTCACCGTGCACCCCAAATTGCTGCGCCAGTTCGAAACTCGCAACACGATGTACGCCCAAGACGGCGAAGTCGACTGGGCAACGGCCGAGTCGCTGGCCTTCGGCTCACTCGTGCTCGAAGGTTCACCGGTGCGACTCGCCGGAGAAGACTGCCGCCGCGGCACATTCAGCCAGCGACATGCGGTGCTCGTTGACTACGAGAACGAGGCCAAGTACGCACCGGTTGCGAATCTCGGCACGGGCGCGGCCAAATTCTGGGTGTACGACTCGCTGCTCTCGGAATACGCCGCACTTGGTTTCGAATATGGTTACGCGCACGCCAACCCAGCCGCACTCGTGATGTGGGAAGCGCAATTCGGTGACTTCGTCAACGGTGCGCAAGTGATCATTGACCAATACCTCGTTGCTGCCGAAGATAAGTGGGGTCAGCACAACGGCCTCGTGCTGTTGTTGCCGCACGGAATGGAAGGCCAGGGCCCAGAACACTCGTCGGCGCGTCTCGAGCGATTCCTACAGTTGTGCGCCGAAGACAACATTCAAGTGGCGTATCCCACCACGGCAGCGCAATATTTCCACATGCTGCGTCGACAGGTGCGACGTGACGTGCGCAAACCGCTGGTGGTGATGGCACCCAAGCAGCCGCTGCGCATGAAGGAGAGTCGTTCACCACTTGAGCAGTTGACTCGCGGTTCATTCGAAGAAGTGCTTGACGACCCGCAGGTAGTCGACCGCGGCAAGGTGACACGGGTTGTGCTGTGTTCGGGCAAGGTTGCGTGGGATGCGATGAACGAGCGCAACAAGCGCGCGGCAGCAGTCGCGGTTGTGCGAGTCGAACAGTTGTATCCGTTCCCCGAAGCGCAGATCAACGAGGTGCTGTCGCGTTATCCGAATGCCAAACAAGTGCTGTGGCTGCAGGAAGAACCCGAGAACATGGGTGCGTGGCATTTCGTCGAACACCGCATCTGGCGCCTGAAGGACCGCGGCTACGACCTGCGTCATGCGGCCCGAGTCGAGTCGGGTAGCCCGGCCACCGGTTCGAAGGTCGTTCATGATCAGGAACTCGCCGAGCTGATGGACTCGACGTTCGCCGCGTGGTAGCGGTCGACGAGTGAGCAGCGCAGTCGCGTGGTAGCCACCAAAGCGAGGATTCCCGCACGAACCGTGCCCGACCATGTGGTGGTCGATGGCAGCAATCTCGCCACCGAAGGTCGCAGCGCCCCGAGCCTCAAGCAGCTCAATGAGGCGGTGCTGGCGTTCATCAAGGAGAACCCCAAGACCCAGATCACCGTCGTGGTCGATGCAAGTTTTGGCCATCGCATCGACAAGAAAGAAGTTGCGGAATTTTCCGAGGCCATCGCCAACGGCGAGCTCGTTACTCCACCGGCGGGTGCAGTGGGGCGTGGTGACGGTTTCGTTCTGATGATCGCCGACAAGGTGAACGCAACGATTCTTTCCAACGACAGCTATCAAGAGTTCCATGACCACTACACGTGGCTGTTCGAACCAGGTCGATTGATGGGCGGCAAACCGGTGCCACATGTTGGCTGGGTGTTCGTCGATCGGCTTCCCGTGCGCGCCAAGAGCGACTCGTTGCCGCGTCGCGGTGTACCGAACAAGACCGCACCGATACCGCGGCCGACGCGACCACCGCAACGTGCGGTGCCGAAATCAGAGACTCCATCGGCGGTGAATTCCCAGGACCAGTACGACACGTTCGTTGGCCGCCAGCCAGTGGGAACCAAGGTGAAAGGTGTAGTCGAGTCGTTCGCATCGCACGGCGCGTACGTGCGCATCGGCGATGTGGCGGGTTACCTGCCGTTGCGCTTGATGCAGTCGCCGGCACCACGCACCCCACGCGAACACGTGAAGATCGGCGAACTACTCACGCTTACCGTGACTGGCTTCAACCCCGCACGACGCAGCATCGAAGTAAGCCTGCTGCCGGTCGAAAAGACTGCGACCAGACCGCCACGTGGTGCCAAGCCTGCTCGCACCGCGCGCACGTCGAGTGACTCGACACGCACGTCGCGCAACGCGACCGACGGTGCTCGCCCCGCCAAGCCACGCATCACCCGCGGGCTCAGGCGCCGGCGACGTCCGGACTAATTTCTTCGAGCTCGCGGTGTGCGGTCTCGGGAAACGAGACGAGCACAAGTACTGCGACGACGATCGGGCCCAGGGCGAGTAGTCCCATGACGCGGCCGTAGCTCCAGCCTGCGTCGAGCAGTTGACCTGCAGCGATGAGCCCCGCGCTTCCGCCGAGCAGATTGCTGGCGGTTACCGTTGCCGCGCCGCCCCCACGGTGTGCAGTCGGAAACATCTCGCCGCGATACACGCCCAACGCGGGATACGCAATGCCCAGACAGGTGCCACCGATCATCTCGGCCAACCACATCGTGGTGCCGCTCGTTGCGAACGAGAGCGCAACAAGCAATGAGCCCGCAGCGAGCGACATGGCACCTATCGCCCGACGCCCGGTGCGATCGGCGAGGCGTCCACCGAGGAGGAGGCCAGCACCGGCTGGCAGGGCAGTGCCGATAGTGAAGATGCTCGCCCCGAATGCGTCGTAGTTGCGCACATCGCGCAGATAGTTGACGAGGTACACGCTCGCTGCGCCCACGAAGACGCTGGTGAGAAATGCTGCAACCACTTGAGTGGCGAATCTCGAACGAGAAACGCGGGCCGCTCGCGCCGAGTCGGCCTTGGCGTGCACCCGAACGAACCGCGCCGTTTCAGGAACGCCGCGTTGCAAGACGAAGGCGACGGGCAGCCAGATCAACGACAGTACGTAGAGGTACCTCCAGCCTGACGCATCAAGATCGGCGACCGGCAGCACTGCAACGGCTAGACCTGCGCCGATACTGCTGGCAATTGCAACGAGAGCGAGCGATCGGGCCCGTGACTCACTCGACATCTCCTCGGTGAGGATGACGAGAATCATCACGTTGATCACCAGCGCAAGTGGTCGAGCTACGGCTTGTGATGCAACGAGCCACTCGTAATTCGGGGCGAATGCACCGAGTGCTGCCAAGATCGGCGCAATCCAAGCTGCACCGACGAGCACGGTTCGACGGCCGATGCGGTCGGCAAGAACGGCGATAGGCGGCACGATGATGACGCCCCATCGCACCACCGCGGCACCGAAACCGATCTCTGTATCGCTCCTGCCGAAGTCGTCGGCTGCAAATGACACCGTCTGAGTGAACAGCGTGTTCACGTATGCGAATGGAATCGACGCGAGCGCAAGCAACACGAGGATTCGGCGGTGGCTCGTTGCTACCACGAGTGTTCACCAGAATTCGTCACGGCGCGAGCATACTGAGAGTGGTGAAAATCGAGTCTCCCCGCATCATTGTGCGCCGAAGCGGACCACTGTCTGGCTCGGTCAATGTGCCTGGCGCCAAGAATTCCGTGCTGAAGTTGATGGCGGCAACGCTGCTCGCTGAGGGCGATTACGTACTCACGAACGTGCCGGCAATCACCGACGTGCAGAAGATGTGCGAGACGTTGAATGCACTTGGAGTCTCCACCGAATGGATGGGTCCACACGAGTTACGACTGACCAACTCGGGCAACATCACCCCCGAGGTGCCCTTTGAGAAGTTCGACAAAATGCGAGCCAGCCTCAACGTGCTTGGTCCGCTGCTCACGCACTACGGCTCGGCCCGCATCAACTGGCCAGGTGGCGACGACTTCGGTGGTCGACCAATCAATCTGCACGTCGAAGGCCTGCAACGCATGGGGGCCACCGTCGACGAGGGGCTGTACGACATCTTCGCTTACGCCGAACAACTGAAGGGCACCAACATCGAGCTGGCCATTCCCAGTGTGGGGGCAACGGAGAATCTCGTCACTGCCGCCGTGTACGCCAAGGGCGAGACGGTCATCGACAATGCGGCTCGCGAACCCGAGGTGCAAGATCTCTGCAACATGTTGGTGGCGATGGGCGCCGACATCGAGGGCATCGGCACGTCGCGACTCGTCATTCATGGAGTGAAACGAGGATCACTGCACAGCACCCGCCACACCGTGATGAGTGATCGCGTGCAAGCCGCCACCTACATGGCAGCGGTCGCGGTGACCGGCGGCGACATCTTGGTTCGTGCGGCGCGCACCGAACACATGGAAGAACTGCTCAACTGCTATGCGCGAATGGGTGTGGCAGTCACGCCACAGCGCGACGGTGTGCGTGTTACCTCGCATGAACGTCTTCGAGCCATCGATTTCATCACCGAGCCATACCCGGGCATCGCCACCGACTACAAACCGCTTCTGGTTGCCATGCTCTGTGTCAGCCGCGGCGAGGGTTCGGTGACGGAGACGCTGTTTCCTGGCCGCTTCCGTTACATCGAAGAGTTCCGCCGTCTCGGTGCGTCGATCGCCATCTACGGAAACAAGGCCACAGTGCGCGGCGTCTATGAGTTGATTGGCAGCGAGGTGAAAGTGCCCGACATCCGGGCTGGCGCGGCGCTCGTCGTCGCGGGTCTCGTCGCAAGCGGCGAAACGACGATCAGCGACATCTTCCACATCGATCGTGGATACGACGATCTGGTGGGTCGCCTCAGCGCTCTCGGTGCTGATGTGCGTCGCGTTTGACGCGCCTGGTTGCGCGCCACAAGACGAACACGATTACGAGAATCGGCCCAGCCACGAGCAGAATCTCATCCCAACCGCCTTGGTGAGCAAGCACGCTCCTATCGTAGAAGGGACTCGTTTCGCGGCGTCGAGAAGAGTCGAGAGAGGTGACACGTGTCGATTCGCAGCCAAGTTGAAGAGACCATCGAGGTCATTCGTCCGGCACTGCAGGCCGACGGCGGCGACATTGTGTTGAAAGACGTCGATGAGTCGACGGGAATCGTGCAAGTGACCTTGGTCGGTGCATGCGGCACCTGCCCTGCAAGCGATCAGACACTGAAGGCAGGCATCGAGCGAATCATGCGCGACCGAGTGGACGGCGTCACCGAAGTAGTTGCCGTCTGACCCGATGACGCGGCGACCATCGCAACCCGCCGAACTTTTTGCGGCAGCCCGTGGCGGAGACCGAGCGGCACTCGCGCGACTGCTCTCGCTCGTCGAACGCGGCGGAGACGATGCACGCGCGGTAGCCCGTCTCGCTGCGCCGTACGTCGGCTCGGCATACATCGTCGGCATCACTGGTGCACCAGGTGCAGGCAAGAGCACGCTGACTTCTGCTCTGATTGGCGCACTGCGGCGTCATGGTGTTCGTGTGGCAGTGCTCGCGATAGATCCGTCGTCGCCCTATACGGGTGGTGCAATTCTCGGCGATCGTGTGCGAATGCAGGATCATGCTCACGACGAAGGTGTGTACATCCGTTCGATGGCCACACGCGGTCACTTGGGCGGGCTCGCCCACGCCACGAGCGAAGCGCTGCGACTGCTCGACGCGGCAGGTAGCGATGTGGTGATCGTCGAAACCGTTGGTGTCGGTCAGGTCGAGGTCGAAGTGGCAGGAAAGGCCGACACGACCGTGGTGGTGGTGAATCCCGGATGGGGCGATGCGGTGCAGGCGAACAAGGCGGGCCTGCTCGAGATAGCCGATGTCTTTGCGATCAACAAGGCCGACCGTGACGGTGCCGATGCCACGCGACGAGACCTTCAGGGGATGATCGAGCTCACCGAGTATCTCGACGGCGAGTGGCATCCGACGATCGTTGCAACCATTGCAACAACCGGTGAAGGCGTTGATCAACTTCGAGAGGCAATTGCCGCACATCGGGCATTCGCGGAATCGTCGGGTGATTTGCAACGGCGGCGCGAGGTGCGACGTCGCGAAGAGCTGCGCGAAATCGTGGAACGGCGACTCGAGTCGCGGGCTCGCGAAGTGTGCACTGGTGCGAAGTGGGACGACCTTGAATCTCGTGTCGTTGCCGGTGCGCTCGACCCCTGGAGCGCTGCCGATGAAATGCTGCGCGGCGTCTCGGCGTGACCGAGGCTGATGGCGTTGAGCGGCGCCGAGTGGTGTCGGCGAGTCTGACGCTCGGTGCGGCCGTCGGTGTGACGGCATTGTCATTTGGTTTGGCTGCGGTATCCGCAGGTGCGACGGTTTGGCAGGCATGTGCGCTCTCGTTCTTCACCTTCACCGGGGCGTCGCAGTTTTCTGCAATGAGCGTCGTCGGTGCAGGCGGCTCGGCAGTGGCAGCATTCGGTGGCGCAGCACTGCTGGCGGTGCGCAACTTCGTTTACGGCTTGGCGCTTGCGGGCCGTGTCTCGGTCGACGGAGATGGGCGGCGATTGTCGCTCGGCAAGCGGCTACTCGCCGCACAATTCGTGATCGACGAGACAACCGCGATGACGACGACGCAAACCTCACCGCGTCTGGCACGAACGGCGTTCTGGGCCACGGCCTTGTCGCTCTTTGTTACCTGGAATCTCGGCACGCTCGTCGGTGCGCTGGCTGGCTCGGTGCTCGACACTCAGGCACTTGGTTTCGACGCGGCATTTCCGGCGGCGTTCTTGGCGATGTTGCCTCCACACTTGCGCACTCGACAGGGCAAACGTGCTGCACTCACGGGTGCGGTGTTGTGCGTGGCACTGACGCCATTCGTGCCGGTGGGAATTCCAATTCTGGTTGCCGTTGTCGGCGTGTTGTTCGGGGTGCGACCATGAACAGCGGCACGTTGTGGTGGCTCATTGCGCTGTTGTCGCTCACCGCCTATGCACTGAAGGCGATTGGGTTCGTCGTGGCTGGTGGCCGTCGCATGCCGATGGTCGTCGAGCGATGTCTGGCGCTCATCCCTGCGGCGCTTCTGGCAGCACTCGTCGCCAAAGACACCTTCACGCTGGCTCAAGAAGTGGTGGTCGACGCTCGTCTCGCGGGTTTGGTGGTGGCAGGCGTCGCGGTGTGGCGACGTGCACCGTTCATCGTGGTGGTGGTGCTGGCGATGGCAGCCACGGCTCTCGTGCGCCTAGCGGGGTAGCCGAGGGCAATGCCTTTACGTCGCGCCGACGACGATTATTCGGCTTCGCAGAGTTTGGCGAGACGGCGCAGATTGCGCTTCCAGATGATGCGCAAAACGAGTTGTCCGCCGATGAGTGCACCCAGCGGTCCGCCCAACCACCACGGAAAATGCAGGCGTTCTTCCCACGTGAATTCGGTGCGGTTGTCGGCGGTCGGCGTCAAGGTGAATACACCACGGCCCGTCACTACGCCGACGTGCTCGACTCCCATCGCCTCCTCTGTTCGCCACTCGGTGATTCGCATCTTGTCGGTCAGGGAGAATGGGCCAACCTTGGTGACACAGAGAAACTCGGTGCCGACACCGCGCTGCTGACTGCCAACGAATGAAATCGATTCGGCGTCGGCCATCCAATCGACGTGGCGCTCGACGGGCTCAACGATCTGCCACACGCGAGCCACCGGTGCGTTGATCACCCTCGAGACGCGGATTCCAGGCATGTAGTCAGCGTACGAGTCGGTAGATGCTCACATGGCGCGCAGCGTCATGATCAAAGGTTGACTTTTGCCACGAGGAATAGCGCTCGGTCAGCTTCATTCCAACCTTGTTGCAAAGCGCATCGAGTTGTGTCGGTGACTGGTAGCGAATTCGCCAGGGTCGCTGCACGTTGCGGCCGTCGCGGTGCGAACTGCGGGTTGATCCGTCGATGAGCCCAGTCGCTGGTTCGTAGATGGTGCTGGTGTGCAGGGTCCATGCACCGCGTTGTTCGTGCGATGCGCCATGCGTAGGGGCATCACTTGCGATGATAAAGGCGTCGAGCACGAACAACCCGTCGCGATGCAGATGCTGTGCAACTGCAGCAAGGCAGCGTTCTTGTTCGCCGTCGTGCGAGAGATTGAAGAACGTGTTGTACGACGCATAGATGAGGTGGAATGCTTGCTCGCCGGCACTGCTGAGTTCGGCACGGCTGAGTTCAGCACGGCTGAGGCTCGCGAGATCAACCATGCTGGCGTGCACGGCAACCAGCGAAGCACCGTTGTCGCCGCTTGGTTGTTGAGCCGCGTTCGAAGCCAAGATTCGCAACATCTCTGCCGACTCATCGAGCGCGACGACGACGCCGCTCTGAGCCCGCATCGTCGCAGCTAGTGGAATCGCAAGTCGCCCCGTACCCGCGCCAAGCTCAAGTACCCGCGGTCGTGGCGTGTGAGCCACCAGGTCTGCAAGTAGTTGCACGGTTGGTGCGGTCTCGGGATCATCGCCGTACCACTCGTCGTAGACGTCGGCAAATGCGGCACCGTAGGTAACTTCAGTCAAG
>CAYFNN010000038.1:0-10539 GCA_964344465.1 uncultured Bifidobacterium sp.
ATGTCTGGCATCAGCGCAACGCTAGTCAGCGGTTAGGAGAGTTTCGTAGGGCGCCACGCTCGAGCTCGTAGAGCAAGATTTCACTGTTACGCCGCACCCAGAGGCCGGCGCCAACTTCGTGGAAGTAGCGGCGGAGATATCGGCGATACCACGACCCGGTTCGAACGTGTACGTCGAGGTCGGTCGACTGGGAGTCGACGACATGTCGCATATCGAAGGATGTCGGGGCTTCTAGATACAAAGCGTTTCGCGTCGCTTTGGCGAGATTGGAGATTGCTCGTGCTGCTTCCTTGTCGTCGAGGTACTGCAATACACCGACACATGTCACGAGATCAAAACGTCCTCGCGGCGCCCAGTTTGCGATATCGCGGCGTTCGTGACCGAATCTCTTACAGGCGTGTTCACTGATGTCGGTCGAGAGCACTCGAACATGCGAGTGGTGTTTTCGGTACCACGAACTCCAATAACCTCTGCCTGCGCCAACCTCAAGCATTGAGTGCACGGGTGCTTGCCACCACGCAAGCAGTGAGTGAACAGCCGTGGCGAGGTGTGCCACGTCAATTTTCGAATGCACTGGGTGAGCTCCGTAGAAGCGTGCGTAGTACTTGGCGTCAAAAGTCGTTCTTGGCACACGTCGTGTGTAGCAGGAACGCAACTAGTCTTGCGAACTGGCAGCCCAACGAAAGGTGCTCATCATGTCCGTTTATAAGTCAGGAATCAAGGGTCTCACCAGTGCCGATGATGTGCTTGCAGCTCGCTCAGGTGGGGTGACTCTCGTTGTCAATGTGGCGTCCAAATGTGGGCTGACGCCGCAATATACGGCACTCGAGGCCTTGCATAAAGAATTTTCTCATCAGGGGTTCGCGGTGGTCGGCGTGCCATGCAACCAGTTCGGTGCACAAGAACCTGGTTCGGCCCAGGAAATCACCACCTTTTGCTCGACAAACTATGGAGTCACGTTTCCGCTCACCGAAAAAATCGAGGTGAATGGCTCGGGTCGACACGCACTGTATGCGACGCTCACCCAGGTTGCTGACGCTGAGGGTCACTCGGGCGACATTCGCTGGAACTTCGAGAAGTTCCTCGTTGGCAAGGATGGCCGTGTGCTCGCCCGCTTTAGCCCGATGGTGACGCCAGATGACGCGGCGTTGCGAGAAGCAATACGCGCCGCGTTGGGGTGAGCCGTTGAACATGCGGATGCCGGCCGAATTCGCTCGTCATGAGCGAACGGTAATGTGCTGGCCCGCTCGAGCCGACCTCTACGGCAATCGAATGAGTGAGGCGCAACGAGCGCACGCCTCGGTTGCGCGCACCATCTCGGGTTTTGAGCCAGTCACCGTCATTGCGAATTCGCATGACTTGGACATCGCTGCACAAATGTGCGGTGCTGGTGTCGAAGTCATCACGCTGCCCATCGACGACTCGTGGTTTCGCGACTCGGGGCCAATTTACGTGAGCGACGGGATTCGACGCGAAGGCACATGTTGGAAGTTCAACAGTTGGGGTGAGAAGTATCTGCCGTATGACAATGACGCGAAGATCGCAGCGGCGTGGCTCCGAGCCCAGGGCGAAACGATTCGATCAATCGACATGGTGCTGGAGGGTGGGTCGATCAACACCAATGGGTCGGGGACGTTGCTCACGACCGAGCAGTGTCTGTTGAATCCCAATCGCAACCCGCACCTCTCTCGAGCTCAAATCACCGAGCGTTTGTGCACGGAGCTCGGACAAGAACGTGTGGTGTGGCTACCACACGGCCTGCACCTAGACGATGGCACGGATGGACACGTCGACAATGTCGCCGCATTCATCGATGGGGAAACGGTGATCCTGCAAGGTTGTGACGACTCGGCCGAGCCCGACCACCTGCGAATGGCGGCGAACCGACGGGTGCTCGAAGACGCTGGCATCGAGGTGCGCGAAGTTCCGGTGCTTCCTTTCGCGACCGTGGATGGTCGTCGCGTTGTGGTGCCCTATGTGAATTTCTACATCGTGAATGGCGGAGTCATCGTGCCGGTGTGTGGTCATGCAGCCGACGATGACGTTCTCGCGCTCTTGGCCGAGTGGTTTCCGACGCGTGAAGTCGTAGGTCTTGATGTCGGCGAGATTTTGGCGTATGGCGGTGGAGGCATCCACTGCATTACGCAGCAGGTGCCTGCGATTTAGTTCAGACGGGGGCGTCGCAGGGGCGTCGCGGCAAGACGGCAGCGGGAAACGATGACCACATATCGTCGAGTAGCGCCTCACGCTGTGCGGAAGCAGCAGGGTCGCTCCACAAATTGTGGTGTTGCAGCGGGTCGTGCACGAGGTCGTACAACTCACCTTCGGAGCCATCGTGAACAGTGCCAGGCAACATTGCGGTGCAGACCCAGTTGTCGCGGCAAATGGTACGTGCACCGACGATCTTGCCAAAGAGCACGCTGTCCCACTCGGTGAGCACCCGTTCATGCCCGAGCGCGACCGCCTCATTGTCGGAGACGGGCAGTCGTTCGGCCTCGGCATAATCAGGCTGCGGTAGTCCGGCAATCGACGCAAACGTTCCGGCGAGCGACACGAGGCCGACTGGTGCACTGACTCGCGACGGCACGACACCAGCCGACGGTGCGGGTCGCCACACGAGCGGCAGTCGCATCAATGCATCAACGTGATATGGCCCTTTGAACATCAAGCCGAAATCGCCCTGCAACTCGCCGTGATCGGTCGTGTACAGCACGTCGAGGTCATTACCCCAACCACGCGCCGAGATCCGCCCGAGCACCCGGCCAATCGCCTCGTCAATCAACTCGTTCTCAATATGGGCCATTGCGTTGATTTCGCGCACGTTGTCGGCCGTCAAGGTCTTTGGCACCCACTTTGCCGGTGCCTCGTAATTGGAGACGAACGTGCCGTCGTACCACATGCGCCAGTGGCGCGGTTTCTCATCGAGGATTCGTTCGCGTTCGCTTGCGTCGGCGACGTACCCAGCGGGCACATCCAGGTCGCGCCAATTGACACGACCAATCTCGCTCTTCGGTGGATCCCACGGATGATGCGGGTCTGGAAAACTCATCCAACAAAACCAATCGGCGTCGTCGGGCAATGAATCAAGCCAGGCGATCGTCTGATCTGCGACCCACTCGGTGTGGTACAGCTCGCGCGGGATGTCGTTGTGTTTTACCTGTGGCGCTCCCGTTTCACCGCCACCGCCTGCATTGACTTGCAGCTGTTGATCGAGCACTTGGAAAAACATCGCCGCGGCCGCAGGATTTTTCTCACGCAACCACCGTGCATAATGAAACGGCCCCATGCCTCCGTGAGTGGCAAGAGCGAAGTGTTCAAATCCCCGGTGTGGCGTGGGAAGCCCGTCGGAGCCAATGTGCATTTCGGTTTCGAGCCCACCTGAACCGATGCGATTCTCTGCGAACCTCAGGAATGGATCAATGAACGGCTCGAAGTGTGCCTTGCCGACCAGTGCGGTGCGATAACCCACCCGTCGTAAGTCTGCGGCGATGCTCGGTGCGTCGTTGGCGAGCGGCACGCCATTCATCCACACACCGTGTGTGCTCACATGTTGCCCGGTCAGCATCGTGCTTCGTGACGGCATGCACACGACATTCTGCGGGTGTGCACGGTCGTACACGATGCCGTTGGCGGCAAGTGCGTCAACCACCGGCGTGCGTGCAATCTTGCCGCCGTTGCACCCGAGCGCGTCATAGCGCTGTTGGTCGGTGGTGATGTAGAGAATCTTGCGTCCCATCAGCGGTCTGACTCCATCAACAGTTTGAGTTTCTCGAGACCAGCCCCGGCAGCCCCACCGATCACGAGAGCCAACGCCTCAGGCTCCATATCGGTGGAATAGACGACGACCGAACCGCCACGCCCATCGTCAAGCACATCGCAGGTACCAAGATGCGACGTGATTCCCGGATTACCGACGATGCGGTATTGGAATCGCCGCAAGGAGTGATCGTGAGTAACGATGTCTTCCTCGAACGTAATTCCGCTCGGCAGGGTAATCCAACGCTTCTTTCCTTCGACACGGCAACCTGTGAGCGGAAACCACTCATGTTGTCGCTCGAGCGCACCAACCAACGCCCACACGGTGTCGGGGTCACGGTCGATGAGCACGTGTCGTCGTACTGAACCCATCTAAAAAATGTAGTGGCGCGGCTCGCCGTGCGAGCTAGTCAAGACGCCAGTCGACTTCTGCCAAGCCAGCGTTGGAAAGGGCCGCATTGATGCGCGAAAACGGCCGCGATGCAAAGAATCCGTTGTGGGCAGAAAGTGGGGACGGATGTGGCGACTCAATGACTGCGTGCCGATCGGTGTCGATGAGCTGTTTCTTGCGGCGTGCGTTGGCCCCCCACAAGACGAACACCACGAACTCACGCGTATTGGTAACTCGAATTACCTCATCGGTGAACGTCTCCCAACCCTTGCCATGGTGCGACCCGGCACTACCTGCGCGCACGGTGAGTGTGGTGTTGAGTAGCAGCACTCCTTGTCGTGCCCATGCGATGAGGTTGCCATGAGCTGGAATCGCGACACCAAGGTCGTCGCGCAATTCCTTGAAGATGTTCTGCAGAGAAGGCGGTGTAGCCACGCCCTGACGCACGGAAAAGCACAAGCCATGTGCTTGCCCGGGCCCGTGATAGGGGTCCTGCCCGAGGATCACCACCTTCACGCTGGCGAACGGTGTGTGATGCAACGCCGCAAAAACCTCGTCGTGTTGGGGGTACACCGTGACCCGTGCACGTTCGTCGGCGACGAACCGTTGCAGTTCGTGCCAGTACGGCTTCTCGAACTCGCCGCGCAACAGCGGATTCCAGTCGGTCGTCATGCGCGCTTAGAAGCGATTGCGAACAGCCCACAAATCAGGGAACACCGGTCGAAAGAGCGTGCCAGCAAGGTACTGCGCCCCAGAAGAACCGCCGGTGCCGTGCTGTTGTCCGATGGTGCGCTCGACCATTTTTACGTGGCGATAGCGCCACTCTTGTAAGCCCTCATCGATGTCGACAAGACGTTCGAGCACCAAGGCCGCCTCGGCATCGTTTCGGTAGGCGCCAAGCACGGCGTCTTGCACTTCGGGGTGTGGCGCATATGCGACGGTCATGTCACCGTCGAGTAACTCGCGCGGCACAAGATGACCGCGACCAACGAGATAGGCGAGTGTGTCATGCCAAATCGACGGTCGCGACATTGCTGCGGTGAGCCGCCGATGGTCTGGTGAGCCGGGTTCGAAGCTCGCCAGCACCGAGGCATCACGACGACCGAGCACGATTTCGAGTTCACGAAATTGCGCCGATTGGAATCCGCTAGCCGCCTCAAGCCGCCCGCGAAACGTGTTGAACTGCAGCGGGGTCATTGTCTCGAGAATGTCGACTTGCGCAACGAGCGTCTTCAAAATCGTGCGAATACGCCCGAGTGAGGCGAGGGCAGCGTGGCTGTGCGCAGCCCGCAACTTGTCGCTGGCGCGAGCGAATTCATGCAGCAGAGTTTTGAACCACAGTTCGTACGTCTGGTGGATGACGATGAACAGCAACTCGTCATGTTCAGGCTCGGCGTCGCGCGGGGTTTGCAGCGCCAGCAACTCGGGCACCCGTAAATACGAAGAGTAGGTGGTGGCCCGTTGATTCGGTGTTGAATCGTTCGTGCGCATAAGGTGACACTATGTCACCCAACAAGGCGACGACATCGGTGCAGCACCAGCTACCTGATGCGCGCCAGCTTGATGCCAGTGATCCCTTGCGTCACTGGCGTGACGAATTTGTCATCACTGATCCTGATCTCCGGTATCTCGATGGCAACTCGCTCGGTCGACTGCCAAAGCGCACCGTCGACCTCGTGCATCGATACCTCGTGGAAGAGTGGGGCAGCGAACTTGTCACTGGTTGGTCACACTGGATTGACGAGGCACAACGTGCAGGAGACCTCATTGGTCGTGCAGCACTCGGGGCCGCAAGTGGTCAGGTGCTTGCCGTAGATACAACGAGCGTGAATTTCTATCAGTTGTGTGATGCAGCTATGCGTGCTCGCCCAGACCGCACGGTGGTGATCAGCGACACGGCGAATTTTCCCACCGACCGATACATCTTGGAGGGCCTGTGTGCCCAACACGGCAAGCGACTGGTATTGATCAACGACGAATCTGGAGAGGAGTACGTGACACCTGCGATGCTGGCGCGCGAGCTCAACGGCGACACGGCACTCGTCACGCTGTCGGTTGTGCAATATCGTTCGGGCGCTCTGCACGATGTCGCGCAGATCACCAAGCAGACTCATGACGCAGGCGCTCTCGTCGTGTGGGATGCGAGTCATGCCGTAGGTGTCGTCGACCTCACCTTTGATCGTGACGATGTCGACCTCGCGGTGGGTTGCACCTATAAGTACGGCAACTCTGGCCCTGGCTCGCCGGCTTGGCTCTATGTACATCAACGTCTGCAAGAGACACTGCGCGTGCCGATTCAGGGTTGGTTCGCTCAGCGTGATCAGTTTGCGATGGGCCAAGGGTTTGACCGAGCGATCGGAATGCGTGGGTTCCAAATCGCCAGTCCATCAATTATCGGCACTCGGTGCATTGAAGCCGCGTTCACGATGATTGAAGAAGCGACACTGTCGGCAATCGCCGCGAAGGCCGCACTCGGCACCGACATGATGGTGCGACTGCACGACGCGTGGCTTGCTCCGCTGGGTTTTGAACTCACGACACCACGCGATCCGTCACGGCGTGGCGGCCACATCACGCTTCGTCACCCGGATGCCAAGGTCATCGCAACTGCGATGCGTGAGATGGTGAAGGTGATTCCCGATTATCGCGAGCCAAGCAGTATTCGTCTTGCGATGTCGCCACTTGCGACGAGTTTCACCGAGGTGTACGACGGGTTCGAACGAATTCGTGATCTGGTAACAAGCGGCGCTTATCGGCGCGCGCAGTTCTCCACCAGTCGAGTCACCTGAGAAAACGCCGCGCTGTGGAACCCTTCGAGTTCAACGCCACACGGTGATATCGGGCGCCACCCGAGTCATCGGTTGCTGAACGTCGACCCAGTCACCAACGCGCGGACACGGCTGGTTGGTCGTGACCAGCATCGTGGTGTGCATGTGTGGAGCTTCGAGCATTGAGAGTCGCTGTTTGGCGAAATGGAATGGGCTGCGCCCATCGTCGAGGGCTGTCACACCATGGCTGGAACCGCAGCCGACAATGACGAGTTGCGACTCGTCGTCGACACGCGAGCCGCGGTAGCCCGCCACGGTTCCTGCACTCAGTGAGCGTTCGGCGAGCACGTCGGCCTGCAGCGTGACCATCGACTTGTCGCCCAGCCACAGCGAGGTGCCGGTGCGCACGACGACTCGATGGGGAATTCTCTCGCGCAAACTCACGACTGCCGCCCCGATGTGACTGGCGAAAATCGGTAAATCACTCGGGAGATGTGCGGAGAGCAAGGCGACCTCATCGGCGTGTGCGTCGTCGGTTCCAACGAGGGGCGGGTGCACTGACCAGCCGACCACACGATGCCCAGAGTCTTCCGCTGCGCGCCGTAGCGAAGTGGCGTCAGCAACATCGACTCCAAAACGCTGCATACTCGAGCGAATCTTGACGACGACGGCGTGTCGTGATGCGAGTCGTGTGAGATGTGCCAAGTCAAGCTGGCTTGTCACGGTGAGCACGGCATCGGACCGCGGCACAGAGTTGACCGCCATTCCCAATGGAGTCAGCACGAACGGTGTCAGTGTGCTTGGTACGTCGCCAAGTTCGTGCACAGTTCCTACGGCAACCTGGGTCGCGAGCTGAGCAGCGTGTGTCATCAACACGGTACGACCGAAGCCGTAACCATTGCCCTTCACCACCGGCAAAATGTCGCCGGCCGCTTGAGCAACATCGCGAACATGCTGCTGCCACGCGGTCGTATCGACGACGAGCCGCAACGTCATGCAGTTTGACGGTATCTGGCGCGTTTGAGTGCCCAGCGAACCAGCTCAATCAATGCGGTGATGCTGAATGCAGTCACGAAGGCGATGATGAAGGCAAGTGTGTGGTTGTCTTCGAACGACTTGCCGCCAATGAAGCCGAGTAGAGCCGCGTAGTTACCCCAAATGATGGTGGCGGCGGCCACCCAGCCGACGAACCATCGTCGCGGCTGTCGGGTGATGCCGCACGACAGGGTGAGGGCAGTGCGTCCACCTGGGATGAATCGGGCAGTCACCAGTAGCAGCCCGCCACGTTCGTGCACCTGATCGACAATCTTGGCCATTCGTTTGGCGCCCTTTTCGGTGCGAGTCTGACGGCGCATCACCCAATCGCTTGCCTCGCGACCGATGAGGTAGCTCAGGTTGTCACCGATGAATGCTCCACTTATGCCGCAGACAATGACGAGCGGCAGCCACAAATCGCCGAGTCCGGCGCTGACTCCGCCGATGATGACGAGTGTTTCGCTGGGCACGATTGGCAGTATCGAGTCGAGTAGCGCAATCACGAAGATGATCACGTAGAACCAGGGTGACGCCGAAAAGTCCTTCAGCCAATCGAATGCTTGGTTGGTGACGTCGAGCATTACTGCACGCTACAAAGAAGGTTCGGTACGCGACCTCAAGCGACGCAGATTCGGGAGGTGTTTCAGCACCACAAATGCAACGATGCCAAGTACGACGTACAGTTCCCACGCTGATGCATCGCTGATAAACATACCGATCGGTGTCGCAATGCTGATGGCGAGAGACGCCACCGACGCCTTGCGTGTGAGTTTGCTGATGATGAACCACGACACGAAAAGCACGGCACTCACCAAGGGAAACAGCACGAACATCGCCCCACCACCCGACGCAACGCCCTTTCCACCATGAAACTTTCGCTGCACGGGAGCGACGTGGCCAACGATTGCGGCACACATCGCGGTGTAGCACAGCGGATCGCGCTGCACATCAGAGATCGCCCAAGCGATGCCGACGGCAATCGCCGCTTTGGCCATGTCAAGCAAGAAGACCGTCATGCCAGCCTTCCAGCCGAGTTCGCGAATCACATTTGATGCACCGGGATTGCCCGATCCAACCTTGGTGATTTCGGTGCCGAAGCGTTTGGCGACGAGTTCAGCACTCGGAAACGTGCCGAGTGCGTAGCCAACAAGAGCTATGCCGAGGTAGGTCAAGATCTCAGCTGAATCCACGATTGCTCCCGTGGCGAGTGTAGTTCTCGAGCGCAGCGTGGCAGCGCGTCAGCGACAGCTCGGATCATCGGGCGGAAACACCCCAAGACGATCTTGTGTCGGTCGAGCACCCGGCACCGTGGTGCTTGTGTCTTGCGCAGCGGCGGGCACGGCAGATGACTGTGCAGCAAGCATGTCAAACAAGAGTGATACGACTGGAAGTTGCGAGGCGAATGCCGTGACACCTGCAGCGCGCGCAGTCTGCTGGCCCGTCGCATTCTCATCACCCGATGTTGGTGTTGAGCTCGCATCGTTCTGGTTGGCGAAGATGGCGAGAATGGCACGCATTGAGTCGGTATCGATGATTGGCAGCAGCACCGACTCGCCGCCGATTCGTCGCATCGCCCACTCGATGGTGTAGGAGTCAACGCCCTGAGTGTCGAGACTGCGCATCGCTTGGGCAAGGCTCAGCAGGTCGCGTGGCGTCAGGCGATCGTCGGTGATCACTCGAGTGAGTGCAACGTTGAGCAATGCATTTGCCGTCGCAGGGTTCGTGGTACCACGGTCGAGCGCACGCTGCATTGAGCGCCGCAGGAAGTCCTGTTGGCGATTGATACGTCCGATGTCTCCCGTTGGGTCGCTGATCCATTTCTGTTTTGCCTCATCGAAGTATTGGTAGCCCGAGCGTGAGCGCACGTAAGCCAGAGCCTGCGAGCCGCGCAGTTCTATACAGCCCGGGCCGGTTTCGCGAAAGCCAACCTTGTCGTCCTTCGTGCGAGAGGTGAACGGAATTTTCACGCCCCCTACCGAGTCGACAATCTCCTTGAAGGCACAAAGATTGACGTTGACGTAATGGTCTATCGGCACACCGAAATTGTCGTCGATAGTGCGGATGAGTCGACTGGGATCCTTGCTGTCAAACGCCGAGTTGATGCGCGCCTGTCGTGTGGTGCCTGCGATCCTTACCCAGAGGTCGCGCGGAAACGACAGAACGACCACGTCGTTGGCGACAGGGTCGACGCGCAACACCATGATCGTGTCAGATCGTTCGCCGAATGCCGTGCGATCACCGATACCACCGCTCGTGCCGTCGCCCTTAGTGGGGCAGGCGCCATTGTCGGAACCGGTGAGGAGGAAATTCTTCGGTCGTAACCCCGATGTGTCGTAGTTCCACGTGTCCGTGTCGCCGCCGTCAGAGGCCGCAGTCGGTGTGTCGGTCGCGCCGACACCGTCGATGCTGACGACGAGTCGGTCACCCACCTTGCCATTTGCCCAGATCACGAGCACACCCGCAACGATGAGAAGCAGTGCGAGCAGCAAATTGATACCGAGTAACGCCGCATGCAACCGGGGTCGACGCGGTGTGCTTGGTGTGTGCTTAACGCGCGGCGAATGGGTCATGGCTGTGGCGCCAACGTCA
>CAYFNN010000039.1:0-10320 GCA_964344465.1 uncultured Bifidobacterium sp.
TGGCGAAGATGGCGAGAATGGCGCGCATTGAGTCGGTATCGATGATCGGTAGCAGCACCGACTCGCCGCCGATTCGTCGCATTGCCCACTCGATGGTGTAGGAGTCCACGCCCTGAGTGTCGAGACTGCGCATCGCTTGGGCAAGGCTCAGCAGGTCGCGCGGTGTCAGGCGATCGTCGGTAATCACCCGAGCGAGCGCAACGTTGAGTAAGGCATTTGCGGTCGCAGGGTTCGTGGTACCACGGTCGAGCGCTCGCTGCATCGAGCGCCGCAGGAAGTCCTGTTGGCGATTGATGCGTCCGATGTCTCCCGTTGGGTCGCTGACCCATTTTTGTTTTGCCTCATCGAAGTATTGGTATCCCGAACGAGATCGCACGTAAGCAAGGGCCTGAGAGCCGCGCAGTTCGACACAGCCCGGACCGCTTTCGCGAAAGCCAACCTTGTCGTCTTTCGTGCGGTAGGTGAACGGAATTTTCACGCCTCCCACCGAGTCGACAATCTCCTTGAAGGCACAAAGATTGACGTTGACGTAATGGTCTATCGGCACACCGAAATTGTCGTCGATAGTGCGGATGAGTCGACTGGGATCCTTGCTGTCAAACGCCGAGTTGATGCGCGCCTGTCGTGTGGTGCCTGCGATCCTTACCCAGAGGTCGCGCGGAAACGACAGAACGACCACGTCGTTGGCGACAGGGTCGACGCGCAACACCATGATCGTGTCAGATCGTTCGCCGAATGCCGTGCGATCACCGATACCACCGCTCGTGCCGTCGCCCTTAGTGGGGCAGGCGCCATTGTCGGAACCGGTGAGGAGGAAATTCTTCGGTCGTAACCCCGATGTGTCGTAGTTCCACGTGTCCGTGTCGCCGCCGTCAGAGGCCGCAGTCGGTGTGTCGGTCGCGCCGACACCGTCGATGCTGACGACGAGTCGGTCACCCACCTTGCCATTTGCCCAGATCACGAGCACACCTGCAACGATGAGCAGCAGTGCGAGCAGCAGATTGATACCGAGTAACGCCGCATGCAACCGGGGTCGACGTGGTGTGCTTGGTGTGTGCTTAACGTGCGGCGAATGGGTCATGGCTGTGGCGCCAACGTCACCGTCACCGCCAGAGTTTGACCCGCGACGACGTCGAACGTCGTGATGTTCCCTGCATTCACGAGGTCGTTGCGCGCGAATTCCAGTGCGACACGCGATGCATCGTCGCAAGTGACGAGCAGTCGGTCGACTTTGGCGCGCTGCGACACCTTGGCCTCGGTCTTTGCGCGACGAACTTCGGCCAGCACGGAGCTGGTGGTGTTGAGCACGAGTTCGGCCTCATCTGCGCTTCGGGTGGCATCCACCGCGCCGGCGATGTTCATCACGCACTCAGACTCCGTGGGCCAGCGAGAGCTGTGCACGCTCGAGTCGTGCCACCATGACCACACTTCATCGGTACAGAACGGCATATGTGGAGCAAGGAGCCGCTGCATCACGCTGATCGCCCGCGTCAAGGCGGTGCGTGCCGACGCTTGTTCGGGTGTGGTGGCCGGGGCAATGGCCGTGCTGCCGTCGGTGTTTCCGTAGGCACGGGTCTTCACCAACTCGACATAGTCGTCACAGAACCACCAGAAGAAGGATTCGGTGCGTTCGAGTGCTCGTGCGTAATCGAAGTCGTTGAATGCACTTGATGCTTCGTTTACCACTGCTGCGAGTCGCGACAGCATTGCGTTGTCGAGTGGAACCGTCACCGTTTCGCTGGCATCGCCACCAAAACTCAGAACGAACTTGGTGACATTGAGCAACTTGTTGGCAAGTTTCCTGCCGACGGCCATCTGGTCTTCACTGAATGCAGTGTCGACACCAGGTCGTGCCGAGGCCGCCCAGTAGCGCACGGCGTCGCTGCCATATTTATCGAACAAGTCGATCGGCGTCACGACATTGCCCTTCGACTTCGACATCTTCTTACGGTCGGGGTCGAGGATCCACCCCGAGAGGGTGGCGCGCTTCCACGGAATTGACGCATGTTCAAGATGCGACCGCACCATCGTGGAAAAGAGCCATGTGCGGATGATGTCGTGACCTTGTGGTCGCATGTCCATCGGAAACACCCGTGCGAACAACTCGGCGTCGTCCGCCCACCGGGCAGCAATCTGCGGTGTAAGCGATGACGTTGCCCAGGTGTCCATCACATCGGGGTCACCGACGAAGCCACCGGCTACACCGCGTTGCTGTGGGCTGAAGCCGGCTGGCACGTCGGTGCTCGGGTCAATGGGCAACTGGCTGAGATCGGGCACCAACGGCGCTTCGTGGTCGGGTTGCCCGTCTGCACCAACGCGGTACCACACAGGAATCGGCACGCCGAAGTATCGCTGTCGAGAGATCAGCCAGTCGCCGTTCAGACCCTGCACCCAATTCGAATAACGATGACGCATATGTTCGGGATGCCACGACATCTCGTCACCGCGCGCCAGCAAGTCGCTGCGCAGTTGCTCGTCACGACCACCATTGCGGATATACCACTGGCGGCTTGTGACAATCTCGAGGGGACGATCACCTTTTTCGTAGAACTTCACCGGGTGGGTGATGGCGCGCGGTTCTCCCTGTAGCTCGCCAGAGGTACGCAACATGTCGACGATTGCGGTCTGTGCTTGCTTCACCGTCTTGCCAGCGATGGCCTCGTAGTGCTTGCGTGCCGTCTCGCTGGCGATTGCCGCGTGCGGTTCGGTGACGATGCGGCCGTCTCGACCGACGATGGCACGGGTTGGCAAATGAAATTCACGCCACCAGATCACGTCGGTGAGGTCGCCGAACGTGCAGATCATGGCGATGCCCGAGCCTTTGTCGGGTTGAGCGAGCGGGTGCGGATACACGCCAACCTCGACATCAAACAGCGGCGAGCGCACTGTTTTGCCGAACAGCGGCGCGTAGCGGGCATCGTCAGGGTGAGCAACGAGCCCGACACATGCGGGGATTAACTCTGGTCGAGTCGTCTCGATGACGACATCACCACTCGGACCATGGAAGGCGACTGCGTGATACGCGCCGGGCCGTTCGCGATCTTCGAGTTCGGCCTGTGCAACCGCAGTTCGGAAGTCGACATCCCAAAGCGTCGGCGCTTCTTGCGTGTACGCCTCGCCACGTGCGAGGTTGGCGAGAAACGCTTGCTGTGATGTGCGGCGGGCGTGCACGGAGATCGTCGTGTACAACAACGACCAATCAACCGACAGCCCGAGTCGGCGGAAGAGATCCTCAAATACCTGCTCGTCTTGAGCAGTGAGTTCGTCACACAGCTCGATGAAGTTTGGTCGTGACACCGGTACTGCGCGATGATCCTTCGCAGGGTTGCCGCGGAACGGCGGCTCGAAGTTCGCGTCGTACGCCAACGACGGATCGCACGTGACGCCGAAATAATTCTGCACTCGACGCTCGGTTGGCAGGCCGTTGTCATCCCAGCCCATCGGGTAGAACACGCGCTTGCCAAGCATGCGCTGATAGCGGGCGATGGTGTCGGTATGGGTATAGGAAAACACGTGTCCCATGTGCAACGAACCACTGACGGTCGGTGGTGGGGTATCGATGGCGAATACGTCGTCACGCCGAGCGTTGCGATCGAACGCATAGAGGTCGTTGTCGCGCCACAAGGTGGAAAACTTGGTTTCGACCCCTTCGAGTGACGGTTTTTCGGGCACTCGACGCGCCGCCGAACTGTTCGACATGCTCTCTCAACGGTAGTGGGGCGACTGCATTCGTAGGCTGGAAACGTGCTCTCGTTGTACGACACGCTGTCACGCGAAGTACGGGTGCTTGAGATGCGCGATCCAGGTCGCCTCGGCATCTATTTGTGCGGGCCGACGGTGTACGGCCCGCCGCACCTGGGGCACGGTCGGGCCACGCTCGTCTACGACATCCTGCGGCGCTATCTCGAGTGGTGCGGCATCGAGGTGCGTCTGGTTTCGAACATCACCGACATCGACGACAAGATCATTGATCGAGCAAAACGCGAAGACCGACCCTGGCAAGACATCACACACAAGTGTGAGGACGTCTGGTTCGATGCGATGAGTCGCCTCGGTGTGCTGCGACCGAGTGATGTACCTCATGCCACCGCATACGTCGAGCACATGGTGCAAATGATCGGCGACCTCGAGTCTCGCGGCGCGGCGTACGCAACATCAGATGGCGTGTACCTCGATGTCTCCCGCGTACCCGACTATGGCGCTTTGGCCCACCAGTCGTTGGACGAGATGCTCGCTGGTGGTGGTGATCGCGAAGTGCTTGGCGCCGGAGAAAAGCGCAACCCTGCCGACTTTGCCTTGTGGAAGTTTTCCAAGCCTGGTGAACCCGCATGGCCCGCGCCATGGGGTGATGGCCGTCCAGGTTGGCACAGCGAATGTGTGGTGATGTCGCTCGAGTTGCTCGGCGAAGGTTTCGACCTGCACTGTGGCGGAGCCGACCTCCGATTTCCCCACCACGAGAACGAGCGTGCCCAGGCGGTTGCGCTCGGTAAACGCTTCGCCCGACACTGGATGCACAACGGATTCGTCGTCGATCTTGACGGAGAAAAGATGTCGAAGAGTCTGGGCAATGTCACCAACCTTCTGGACTTGCTCGATCACTACGACCCGCGGGCATATCGCATGCTGCTACTGCAAACGCACTATCGCTCGCCGGTGCGCGTCGGAAAAGAAAACCTCGATGCAGCGGTGAAGGCCCTCGCGGGCCTCGATGCGTTCGCTGCGCGAAGCGAATCGACCTCGCATGGCGACGGCACCACAGCCGCGTCGCTTCCTGTGGCGGTGCCGGATACCGAGGTACTGGCGCAGTTTCGCCGAACGATGGACAACGACCTTGATACCCCGAATGCCATGGCATTGATTTTTGACACCGTGCGACGCGCAAACTCCGCCATTGATGCAAGCGAGACAATTTCGGTGTCGCTTGCACTTGCCGTACGCGAAATGTGCGCTGCCGTTGGACTCACACTTGGCGCGCAAACCGATGTCGACGATGCCGAGTTGGATGCTGCGCACAACAAGGCCGCAGCACTCGACGCTGCACGGGCTGCGAAAGACTTCGCCAAAGCTGACGCGTTGCGTGCCGAGCTGCAGAGTGCCGGTTGGTTGGTTGAGACCACCAAGCGGGGCACGACGCTACGTCGCGCCTAGTCAGTCGCGTTGTCGCGCTTAGCGACGCACCCTGCGCAGTCGTGTGCCGACGAGTAGCAACCCGAGCACCAAGGTGGCAACGATGACGAATGGCATCGCGGTACCGTCGCCGAACACCAGGCGGCGAATTCCCAATCCCACTGCAGCGGTCGCCAGCCAGAGCACGAGACCCGTTGCAAGTGCGCTGGGTGCCCGCCACGCTCGCGCCCCAAGCCATGCACTGGTGAGTGCCAGCACGAACGGTGCCGCGGTGCGCAGCGTGCCCTCGGCGTCGGCGACTTCGCCGTGGTTACGTCGTCCGACGATCACGAAGATAATCACGCACACCACATCGAGGATGTAACGCAGCAGAGCGACCCGACCCGCGCCACCGGCTGGGGTTGGCGGGGCGTTTCGTGTCACGAGTTACGCCTCGTCGTAATACTCACGACCGAGATGGGTGATTTGATCTTCGCCCATCATCCAGCGCAAGGTGTTCTTCAGTTTCGTCAACTGAATGAAGAGATCGTGCTCGGGATAGAGACCCTCGGCAACTTGCGGGCTCTTGTAATAGAACGACAACCACTCTTGAATGCCGCCGAGACCCGCACGTTGTGCCAAGTCGGAAAAGAGCACTAGGTCGAGTGCAAGTGGCGCGGCGAGAATCGAGTCGCGACAGAGAAAGTCGACCTTGATCTGCATCGGATAGCCGAGCCAACCGAAGATGTCGATGTTGTCCCAACCCTCCTTGTTGTCGCCGCGAGGCGGGTAATAGTTGATTCGCACCTTGTGGAAGACGTTGCCATACAACTCGGGATACTTCTCGGGCTGCAGGATGTTCTCAAGCACGCCGAGCTTTGATTCTTCTTTCGTCTTGAAGTTCTCCGGGTCGTCGAGCACTTCGCCGTCGCGGTTGCCCAGGATGTTGGTGGAGTACCAACCCGACAAACCGAGCATTCGCGCCTTCAGCATCGGTGCGATGACGGTCTTGACCATCGTCTGGCCGGTCTTGAAGTCTTTGCCGCTGATGGCAACGCGCCTCTGCGTGGCGAGATCGCGCAACACGGGCGTATCGACGGCCAAGTTTGGTGCCCCATTTGCAAAGGGGATGCCTTCCAGGATTGCGGCATATGCATACAACATCGACGGCGCAATCGTCGGGTCGTTGGCGTCGATGGCTTTTTCGAAACTCTCCAGGTCGCGGTGCGCGGGGCCCGGCTCGATGAACTTCTCCGTCGACGCGCACCAGATCATCACCATGCGATCAACTTTCTTCTCATCGCGGAATCGGTTGATGTCTTCGCGAATCGCGTTCAGCATCGCCCGCTTGTTGATGGTGCCGAGGGTGTTGTCGGCGCTGATGTTCTTTACGTACTCACGGTCGAATGCGGCCGGCATCGGCCGAATCGAGCGCAGCGTGTCAGAAATTGCTTCAACGTGACGGGGTCCCTCGAGCACGCCGGCCCGTTGCGCAGCGACATACGCGTCATCCGGAAACGGGTCCCATGCGCCCCATTCGATGTCTTCCAACTTGGCGAGCGGCACGAAGTCTTTGATGAGCGGTGAACGGTTGTCGGTTCGCTTGCCGAGGCGAATCGTGCCCATTTGTGTCAGCGAACCAATCGGTGCCGCCATGCCACGCTTGGCAAGTTCGACGCCGGCGATCAGCGTGCTCGAGACTGCCCCAAGACCCACGGTGAGCACACCGAGCTTGCCCGTTGCAGGGTCGATTTTTCTGGCTGTGCCGGCAGGCGACGGTGACATGAAGCTCCTTGGCGCAGCGAAGCGCAACTCGTTCAGCCTATTCGCAGGCCCGTAATAGCGTGATGTTGATGAGCGAGCCGAAGCGCACCACGGGTGGTGCGGTATTGCTGGACGGAAACGCTCTGCGCGACAAGATCATCGCCGATGTGCGTGCGGCAGTCGATGGAGTATCTTCGCCGCCCTGTTTGGCAACGGTCTTGATCGGTGATGACGCACCATCGCAGGTGTACGTGCGCAACAAACATCGTCAAGCCCAGCTCGCGGGCATGATGAGTCGCAACGAATCGCTACCTCGCGATGTTTCACAGCGTGACGCAGAGTCTCTGGTGCGCGCCCTTGCCGCTGACCCAACGGTGAGTGGCATCATCGTGCAGCAACCCGTGCCTACGCATCTTGACGGTGAAGCATTGCTGGCACTGATTCCTTTCGAGAAGGATGTCGACGGGCTCACGATTACGTCGATGGGCCGGTTGCTGCGCGGTCTCGATTCGTTGGTGCCGTGCACGCCGCTAGGGGTCATGCGCCTGCTCGAGCACTACGGGGCAGATCTCGCGGGCCGTCGTGCCGTGGTGGTGGGTCGCTCGTCGCTCGTCGGTATGCCGCTCGCGGTGTTGCTGGCGCGCAAGGGTGCCGATGCGACGGTGACCATCGCCCACAGTCGCACCGACGATTTGGCCAGCGTGTGTCGTGAGGCCGACATTCTCGTGTCGGCTACTGGTCAGGCCCGCAGCATCGGGCGCGAACACGTGAAGCCAGGCGCGTGGGTAATTGACGTCGGCATCTCGCGCGGCGAGTCAGGCATCGTCGGCGACGTCGACTTCGCAGCCGTTGAATCGATTGCGGCGGCAATCACGCCGATGCCGGGTGGCACTGGCCCGATGACTGTCGCGTGTTTGGTGGAGAACACCCTCACCGCGTGGCGCCGACAGCACTTGCGCTAACGCCGAGTTCGCGTCGCAAGATCACCACGATGTGGCTTACTACTGCCGTGCGGGGTAGTCGCTGGTGGGTCACCATGTTGTGCCACGACTCGAACGACGTCGCCAACTCAATGCGTTGCAGTGCCGCCAGCGGGTGGGGTAGGTCGCGGAGTTCCGGTGCGAATGTTTCGCGTACCTGACGATCGAGCACACGACGCAGGTGTTCGTACGACTTGGCCAGCGTGGGCGAGCTGTGGGCATCTGGTGCGTAGCGCACCGCGCGACGCAGGTTGGCAATGGTCGAATACAGATGGTCGCGCTGTTCGGCAAGTGCGATGATGCGTTGGGTTATGGGCATCTCTCGTGAGATCGGCACGATGAGACTCGCCACACGTGGCTCTTGCCGCTTCACCAGCGCGGCATACATCGACTCGGTGTTGTTGAAATGGAGGAACACAGTGCGCCGCGCAACCCCGGCGCGACGGGCGATCTCGTCACGACTCGGTTGGAGGTTTCCGCAAGTGATGAGGTCGAGCAGTGCATCGGCAATGGCGGCGCGAGTGTCGTCACTCGTCGTGCGTTTGCGTGGTCGACGGCCGACTGTTGACTGCTCAGACATGGGGCGACAAATCCCTGGGGGTGAGAGTTAGATCCTCGTCTGTGCGATGAAATCGTTCACGACGCGCGCCAGTTCGGGACCGGCATCTTCTTGCAGGAAGTGGCCACCGTTGGCGATGGTCGTGTGCGGCTGATCATTCGTGCCGGGTATCTGTTGCCGAAAGAAGCGATCGGCACCTTTGGTAACCGGGTCGGAGTCGCTGAATGCACACAACACTGGTCTGGTGAACGTCGACAACACCTTCCACGCTGCGACGTTGGCAGTCGACGACGGGTCATCGGTGCTGATGGGCACGAGGGTGGGGAACACGCGGGCCCCTGCCTTGTACCGATCATCAGGGAACGGTGCGTCGTAGGCCGCCACGACCTCCGGTGCAAGTGGTCGACGCGCGCAGCCTCCCTCAACGATGCGACCCACGTTGAAGTCGGGCACTTCCTGGCTGTACTTGCGCCACGCCATGAATGCGTCTCCGGCTGGGCGATCGCCGATGGGCAGAAACGTGTTGGCAACGACGACACGCGCAAATCGCTCGGGGAATTTGGCCACGAGTCGCAGGCCAATGAGGCCGCCCCAGTCTTGACAAACGAGCGTGAGGTTCGTCAATTGGTTGGTAACGAGCCACTCGCTCATCCAGGCGACGTGGCGCTCGTAGGTGTAGTCACTTCGTTCAGTCGGCTTGTCGCTTCGACCGAAACCGATCAGGTCGGGTGCCACCACGCGATGGCCGGCGGCAAGAAAGAGCGGGATCATCTTGCGGTAGAGAAACGACCAGCTCGGCTCACCGTGCATGCACAACACGGTGCTGTCGGCGTTGCGTGGGCCCTCATCGACGTGCGCGATGCGCAATGATGCGACACCACTGGGGTCGCCGCTGGCAACGTCGGTGTAGTGGGGCTCAAAGGGCCACTCGGGCAAATTCACGAACCGTGTGTCGGGGGTGCGAAGCGCTTCCATGTGATGCACAGTAGGTGCAACCAAGAAATGTTTCGTCAGCGGAGCCCGCAGGAGGAAAAACGGCAGTTGTCACACGGTCGTTCACGCGGTTGTGAGACATCGGCAACGATTCTGAAACTTGCATCGTTGTGATTCGACAAAATCATTCGCTCGTCGATATGCGGTTCGGATAAATCACACGGTGGTGATGTTGCAGGGACGTTAATGTCTGGTGATTCGCCCGACCTGCGTCTGAATCGTGGCAATCACGGTGCGTACCTTCGGCGCTCGTGTCCACACGAGTTCGCAGCGTCATCGCCTTCACCACGATCATCGCCCTGACGGGCGTGTTTTCGGTGCGGCGCGTGGTTGCCGACTCGGCGGGCGCGTCGGTGACCCGGGCGGACGGGTCATCGACTCAGATTTCAGCGCTGGCGCGATACGTGGCGACGGGTGAACAACACACGTGCGTGGTGCTCGACGACGCTTCATTGAAATGTTTCGGCGCCAACACCGTCGGGCAGATCGGTTCGGGCGGCATCGTCGCACTCGGCGATGCCGCTGCCGAGATGGGTGATGCGCTCGTTGCGGTGCGACTTGGCACAGGCCGCACGGTGCGCGCGGTCTCGGCCGGAGCACTGCACACCTGTGCGTTGCTCGACGATGCAAGTGTGAAATGCTTCGGCGAGGGAGGTGCTGGTCGCTTGGGAAGTGGGGCTGAGACCGATCTCGGTCGCTCGAGTGCAACGATGGGCGATTCACTCGTACGAGTCGACCTCGGCAGTGGTCGCACGGCGGTGGCACTGGCGGCGGGTGCGGCCCACACCTGTGCACTGCTCGACGATGCGAGTGTTAAATGTTGGGGTCTCAACGACGACGGCCAACTCGGGCTTGGCGACACTGCGGCCCGAGGTGATGGCGCTGGCGAAATGGGTGATGCGCTCGCTGCGGTGAATC
>CAYFNN010000040.1:0-10159 GCA_964344465.1 uncultured Bifidobacterium sp.
ATGCACTCGTGTGGATTCTGCCGCCACTCTTCACCGCGGTGTTGGTCGGCGCACTGTGGTTGGCGTTTCGGCGATGGCGTTCGCCTTCGGTTGGCGCGCGCACACCCCGATCGTCGCTGGTGGCCGTCGTTGTCATTGTTGTCGTTGGCGTGGGAGTGGGCGTACTCGTTGCGCGCCAGTCGGGTCAGCGACTGCCATCGCAGACCCTGACGGGCGGCATCGAAGACAGCACCGCCTCGTTGTTGTCGCAGGCGCGATTGGCGGGCGGCACCGATGTTGCGGCCGCCATCGAGTTGTATGACCAGGTTCTCGACACCGACCCCGACAACGTCGAGGCCATCACCTATCGCGCGTGGCTGGTGATGCTGTCGGCCCGACAGTTCGACGACGACTTGCGTCGTCAGGCCTACGGCGCGGCTGTCGCCGCCTTTGGTCGAGCGCTCGAACTGGATCCCGCGTATCCCGATGCGCTGTGTTTTTTGGGCATCGTCGTGTTTCGCGACGGGGGAGACGCGGAGTCATCGCAAGAATTCTTGACACGCTGTTTGGCGGGCAATCCGCCGGGTGAAGTGCGTGGTCTCGTCGAGTCGTTGCTGAAGGAAGTCGAGGCTGCACTCGGCTAATCGACGTTGGGTGGCGGCCACGACGTCGCCCTATCGAAGCGCCCGTCGATTCGTTCGAGCACCCACACGCTGGCCTTCTGCCAGTTTGCGTCTCCGCGAATTTTCAAGCCGCCGTCTTGGAGCGCTTTGATGATCGCGGGAATCACATCGCCGTGGCTGCACAGCACTGCACCGTCAGGCAGGGTGTCGATGAGCTTCATCACTGATTGACCGACCGAGGCATGCTCACTGCCGAGTTCGCCGAGCAATTCCGACGTGCGAATTTCAAGGTCGGCGGCAACTGCGAGTGGTTCGACCGTCTGGACGCAACGTGCGTAAGGACTCGAGACGATGGTCGAAGGCGCCACAGCAGCAAGACGCCGGGCGAGTTCTTCGGCTTGTCGACGGCCGCTGTTGGTGAGCGGTCGATCGCGATCATCGCCGTCGAATTCACTTCGGCTACCTGCCTTTGCATGACGAACGAGGTACACCGACACGGGCAGGCAACCTATCTCATCAAGGTGAACGACACGTCTGCGTAATGGCACACTGAGGTATGGGGTTTTTCGAGCGCAATCGTGCCGAGATGCAGGCCAAAGGATTCGACGCGCGGCGGCTGCCGCCCGGTCAGTATCTCACCGAACGCTTTCCGGTATTGCATGTCGGCGATGTTCCGACGTACGCGCCCGGTGAATGGACGCTCACCGTCAGCGGTGCGGTAGCCGAGCCCTTCACCATCGGTCTTGAAGAATTGCGCGAGATGCCTTCGGTGTCGTTCACCACAGACATTCACTGCGTGACCAAGTGGTCAAAGTTCGACACGGTGTGGCAGGGCGTACGGGTGCGCGATCTCTTCGCCCGTGCCGGCCTCGCCAATGGCGCGAGCCACCTCATGGCGCACGCCGAATTCGGTTACACCGCCAACCTGCCGATGACCGACGCAACGCGCGACGAGTCAATCGTGGCGTACGCGTATGACGGCGCCGAGATCGAACCCATCCACGGTGGGCCGGTGCGCCTAGTGATTCCTCATTTGTATTTCTGGAAGTCGGCAAAGTGGCTGCGAGGACTCGAAGCAACGACTGCAGATGCACCGGGCTTCTGGGAGCAGAACGGATACCACATGTACGGTGATCCGTTTCTCGAGCAGCGATTCTGGGGTGACTGAGCGCTAAGCCAGGCGCTGCTGTGTGTTGCGTCGCGCTACGCCAGCGTCGTCTCGCAGAAGCGGTCGCCCTGTGGTCGCGAAGCAGACGTTTCGGGCGATGTCTCGCCGTAGAGCGTGTCAAGCATGCCCTTCACCATGCCGCGATCGACAGCGCAGATCACTGGGTGCTCGATGGCAACGTCGCCGAACGGACAATGGTTGTTGATGATGCGCAGCTTGTTCTGGCGCTGTTCGGTGTGGGCAGCAAACCCGTGTGCGGTGAGGGCATCTGCCACTTTCTGCAAGGCTGAGCGCAACGAACGCTGCCCGGCGGCAATCTGTTCGTCTCCCACGAGACCCTCAGCCATTACCCGGCCGTATTGACGGCCAACTTCTTCGGCCATCTTTTCAGCCTCGTCACGTGGCAGCAACTCGATGGCCTTGCCCAGGAGCGATAAGACCAGGTCGTCGCTGCGCACCGGGAACTGCATCGGCTCAGACGAGGCAACTGCGTGATACCGCTTCGAGGGGCGCCCGGCCCCCGAGCCGTCAATTCGAGCGAGGTCAATCTCGAGATAGCCACCTGCGGTGAGTTTGTCGAGGTGATGGCGAGCGACGTTGGGATGCACATCGAACTGTTCGGCCACTTGTGCAGCCGTCACGCCGTCGCGTGACTCGCGGACGAACAAATAGACGGCGCGTCGCGTGGGGTCGCCGAATGCCGAGGTAATTGCCGAGACTTGCGCCGAAAATGCGCCGTTCGTCACGCTGCTCGTCGCGACTTTGCTGCGCGCCACGCGATTAGCCTACCCATCGCATCATGAGTGACATCTCCACCAGCAACGTGATTGAAGCACTTCGCCCGGTGCAAGACCCCGAACTACATCGTTCAATCGTCGATTTGGGCATGGTGCGTGATGTAGCCGTCGATGGCGGTGTGGTTTCGCTGACGGTGGCGCTCACTATCGCCGGTTGTCCGTTGCGCAACGAGATTCAACAACGAGTCAACACTGCGGTACGTGCATTGTCGGGAGTGCGCGACGTGCGACTCAACTTCGGTGTGATGACCGACGACGAACGTGCCGCACTGCGTGAGAAGTTGCACGGTTCACCAGCAGCCACGGCGGGCAGCGCGCCCGCCCAAGGACATGCCCAGGGACGTGCGATTCCCTTTGCTCAACCTGGTAGCAAGACGCGACCACTGCTCATTTCGTCGGGCAAGGGCGGTGTGGGCAAGAGCAGTGTCACCACCAATCTGGCGGTGGCGCTCGCGGCAGCAGGTCACAAGGTTGGCGTTGTCGACGCGGATATCTACGGCTACTCGATTCCGCGCATGCTCGGTGCTGATCGTGCGCCCGTGGCAATCGACCAAATGCTTGTTCCGCCCGAGGCATACGGTGTGCGCTGCATCTCGATCGGCTACTTCGTGCCCGATGGTCAGGCCGTCGTGTGGCGCGGCCCGATGTTGCACAAAGCGCTCGAGCAGTTTCTCACCGACGTGTTCTGGGACGAACCCGAGTTTCTGCTCATCGACATGCCCCCGGGCACCGGCGACATTGCGCTGAGCCTCAGCCAGTATCTGCCGCGCGCTGAGGTGTACGTCGTTACGACACCGCAAGAGGCGGCACAGAAAGTGGCTCGATTGTCGGCGGCGATGGCCAAGAAGGTGAATATGACGGTGCGCGGCGTGATCGAGAACATGTCGTGGTTCACCGGTGACGATGGCAAGCGTTACGAATTGTTCGGTAGTGGTGGCGGCAAGATGCTGGCGGAAGAACTCGGTGTGCCGCTGCTGGCGCAGATTCCTCTCGTCGGCGCACTGCGCGAGGGTGGAGACGACGGCAAGCCGATTGCCGCCGTAGCGCCGAACAGCGAGGTTGGTCGGGTGTTCACGGAGCTTGCAGCTCAAATTGCGGGAATGAAACCAAAGAAAGTGTTCAGTTCGGCACTCAAGGTCAACTGACCTGCCACACTGGTGACCATGGATCTACGCATCGGAGTCAGCCACTCAGCGCGTGACATCGCGTTGGAAATTGAGAACGACGAGAAGACTCGCACCGCAGTGCGCAACGCCGTTGAAGCGGCACTCGCCGGCAAGTCGGAAGTGCTCTGGCTGCAAGACAAGCGTGGTCGCGAGGTTGCGGTGCCCGCCGACAAGATTGCGTTCGTTGAGTTCGGCTCGCCCGATGGCGACCGCCGCCTGGGATTCGGCGCCTGACACTGCGGGCGCTGTTCGAGCGCCGTCTCGTCTTCGTGACGGGCAAGGGCGGCGTCGGAAAGTCTGCCGTTGCTGCGGCACTTGCTCGCGTGGCGGCCAGTCGTGGTCAACGCGTGCTGGTGTGCGAGATGGACGACAAAGGTTCGCTGGCCACCTATCTCGGTCTCGATCGCCTCAGTTTCGAGCCGAGGGTCGTGGCACCGAACCTCGCCGCAATGGCGATGAACACAGAAGACTCTCTGCGCGAATACATTCGGCTCTATCTGCGGGTGCCAATCATCGGCAGCCTTGCGCCACTCGCGCGAATCTTTGACTTCGTCGCCAACGCTGCACCTGCCGTCAAGGAGATTCTTGCCATCGGCAAGCTGTGTTACGAAGTGCGTGAGAACCACTACGACTTGGTCATCGCAGACTCTGAAGCGAGTGGTCACTTCGTCGCCCAAGTCTCTGCACCGGATGCACTCGCCGAGTTAGTGCGCATCGGCATCGTCGCCGATCAAACGCAGTGGATGAGCGATCTTCTGCATGACCACTCGGTATCAACGGTTCTCGCTGTGGTGACACCAGAAGAGATGCCCGTGGTGGAAACCATTGAGCTGCGCGAGCGACTGGCGCGTGCAATACCGGTGAATTTTGCCGGCGCGGTAATCAACCGCATGCCCGCAGCGATGGTGGTTGGTGATAGTCGAGATGCAGAGCATGCGGCAACAAGCCCCGAAATTTCCGATGAAACTCGGGCGGTGATTGAGTGGCTGTCAGCACGACGAGTGTCGGCAGAGATGCATGCTCGAATGCTCGCCAACGCATTCGAGACCGCGGCGGTCGACACGCTGAGTGAGGCGCCGGCGACCAACCTTTCGCCCACGGCAATCGTCGAGCATCTCGTCGGCGAAATTGCCCGCATGGTTGGTGAACATGTCTGACATTGCTGCACGAGCGCTGCTCGACGACTCGCGAATGATCATCGTGTGTGGTCCGGGTGGTGTCGGTAAGACCACTTCGGCAGCTGCGCTCGGCGTGTTGGCGGCGCGGCTAACTAAGAAGCGTGTGCTCGTACTAACGGTCGACCCTGCTCGCCGTTTGGCCACCGCCCTCGGACTCACCGCCCTCGGTAATGCCGAGGTGCAAGTGCAGGTAGATGGCGCGCTTGGCTCGCTCACGATGGCGATGATCGACACCAAAGCGAGTTGGGACGACATGATTCGACGTCACGCACCTGACGCGGTTACCCGCGACAAAGTGTTGGCGAACGAGTTGTACCGAACCCTCACATCTCGATTCGTGCATAGTCACGACTATGTGGTCACCGAACGACTCTTTGAAGCGCGCGAGTCGGGAGCATTCGACCTCGTCATCGTCGATACGCCGCCGTCGCGCAGCGCACTTTCAGTGCTTGATGCTCCACGACGAATGGAGCAGTTCTTCTCAAGTCGACTACTGAAGCTTCTCACCGCGCCAGCACAGTCGCGCGTGCTGTCGTTGGCATCGCGACCGTTCTTCATCGTGGCTGACCGAATTCTCGGGGCTCGGTTCTTGGCAGACATTGCAGAATTCTTCGGTTTGTTTCGCACGATGGAACGCCCAGTGGTCGATCGCGCCCGGCGGGTCGGTGCGTTGCTGACCGACCCAGACACGCGGTATCTCGTGGTGTCGAGTGCCGAACCCGTCGCAATGATTGAAGCGGAATATCTGGTTCGCGAATTGCGCCGACGCGGCCATCGTTTGGCCGCGGTGTTGATGAACCGTCTCGTGCCGATGAACTTGGCGCGAGGTGCGGCACGACGAGCCGCCGAACTCGGCGCATCGAGTGATACTCGCGTGCAGGCGTTGGCCAGCGCCGAGCGCGAGATGGCCGCGGTCGCCCTACGCGAGGCAGCGCAAGTTGCATTGGTGCGCACGTGGGGGCCCGAGGTGTTGTTCAGCGAAACTCGCCAAGGCGACATCACCGACACGTCTTCACTCGCCGCACTCGGTACTGCGATTTCGGCAACGCCTCGTGTCTATGACGATGCAGAGTCCACCGATAAGAATGAGCGGTAGCCATGCCGACACTCGTTGAACTCACCAGCAACAACACGGCACTCTCCGACGACGATGTCGAGCACCTCCAAGCCCTCGTAGCCGAGTGGGGGATGCTGGCAGACATTTCATTCGCTGACCTGCTGTTGTATGCGCCGGCTTCGTCGGCGGCAGGCACCAATTGGTTGGTGGTCGCCCAGGTTCGTGCCGCGACCGGCCAGACCCTGTATCACACCGACTTGGTTGGCGAATTTGCCGACGACACCGATCGCCCGTACATCGCTGCGGCTGCGCAGACTGCGCAAATACAAAAGGGTGAGATTACGCCCGCCAACTACCCCGACCCGGTGAACATGACGGCAATCCCTGTGCTGCGCGAGGGCAAAATCATTGCTGTTTTGACTCGCGAAGTGTCGACAGTGTCGGGTCGTCGACCGGGCCAACTCGAGCGCACCTATCTGGCGCTTTTTGACGACTTTGCAACGATGATTGCAACGGGGCTGTTTCCATTTCCCGGTCGTGTTGCTGACTCGGGGCTGGCACCACGTGTAGGTGACGGAGCCATCGTGCTCGACGCGAGTGCGCGCGTGCGGTACGCCTCGCCGAATGCAGTGTCGGCGTTGCATCGCATTGGTATTCGCACCAATGCGGTCGGCCAAAGCCTCGCTGAACTCGGATTCGCCCACGATGCAGCGCGAGCATCATTCGAACGGCGCGAACCGGTGGTGGAAGAGCTTGATCAAGAGCACGATGTGACCCTCTTGGTTCGTTCGATGCCGTTGCTGAAGCGCGGTGCCCGAGGTGTGAACGTGACTGGCGGTGTGGTGTTGATGCGCGACGTGTCTGAATTGCGGCGCCGCGACCGCCTGATTCTCACGAAGGAAGCCACCATCAAAGAGATTCATCACCGCGTGAAGAACAACCTGCAAACCATCTCATCGTTATTGCGACTGCAGGGCCGGAGACTTTCTTCAGACGAGGCCAAGGCGGCCGTCGCCGACTCAGTGCGGCGAATACGTACGATCGCGCTGGTGCACGAGACCTTGTCGCGTGAACCCGGCGAAGATATCGCGTTCGTTGAGATCGTTCGACCACTCATCCAATTGACGCAAGAGAGCCTCCAGTCGAGCGACCGCCCCGTGCGCTTCGAAGTGCGTGGTGACGCCGGACGTCTGCCTGCGACCATCGCGACGCCGCTCAGTGTGGTGATTCTCGAGTTGCTTCAGAATGTTGTTGACCACGCGTTCGGCGATCAGCGTCGTGATGGCACGGTGCGGGTGTTCATGCAACGAGACGCCGTTGACGATGCCCTGCATCTGCGGGTTATCGACAACGGCAAGGGTGTTGATCCAAGTTTTGATCTTGCGTCGGCCACGGGTCTGGGGCTATCGATCGTGCGAACGCTGGTGACCACCGAACTTGGCGGCAGCATTGCGATGCGACCCGCAGCGCTCGAAGAACTACGCGACGCCGGATTCGACGCGACCGACAAGGCCTACGGCACCGTCGTCGACCTGCGGATTCCCGTCGAGTAACGGGAGCGAAATTAGGCGAGCGCGGCGCGACGCGCGGCGGCGTTGCGGCGGCGAATGTCGCGACGCTCTTCTTCGCTCGTGCCACCCCAGACGCCGCAATCTTGGTTCGTGTTCAACGCAAATTCGAGACACGCTGCCTTGACTGCGCAGTCTGAGCACACGAGGCGCGCACGCGACAACAGTCGAACAGCCTCGCCGGTGTTGCCAATGGGGAAGAAGAGCTCTGGGTCGGTGTCGCGGCAATTGGCCTGCGACCTCCAGGTGTAGTCAGCGGAACCAAGGGCGAGGCTTTGAGCAAGGATCGACATAGCGGGCAACACCCTAAGTGGGGTTCGGCCACTTCGCAAGGGGTTTCTGCACTACTTTTTCGGGCAGGTTGACTCTTATGAACAAGCCCACAACCGCGCCTCACCAGTTGCGCCATGGCACGCAGGTCATGGCGCATCGTGGGGCATCAAAAGCAGAGCGCCCCAATACCACCAAGGCATTTGCGCGTGCCAGGGAAATGGGCGCCCACGCCGTCGAACTCGACGTGCGACAGTGTCGTAGCGGTGAGATCGTGGTGCACCACGACCCCCAAATTGCCGACGGTCGTATCATTTCGCAACTCGACAAGAGTCAGCTTCCTGATTTCATCCCCACGCTTGATGAAGTGCTTGATGCGTGCGGCGAGATGTGGGTGAACGTTGAAATAAAGAACCATCGCACAGAGCCAGACTTCGATGCAGACGATCACCGCACCGATGCCGTACTTGAGGTGTTGCGACGCCGCGTGGCACGGCATGGAGATCCGCATCGTTATCTGTTGTCGTGCTTCCGTCGTGCGACCGTTGACCATGCAGTACGACTCTGGCCAGAGCTACCGACTGCATGGCTCACAATTTCGGTCGCGAATGCGGATGAGCTGGCACGTGACTTGAAATCGAGCGGGCATGTCGCCGTGCATCCAGAAGTTGGTCAGGTGTCGCGCAACCTGATTGATGTCTTCCATCGCCATGGCCTTGCCGTGAACACCTGGACATGTGACGACCCGGCCAACATGGCCAAGCTCATTGAGTGGGGCATAGACGGTATCTGCACGAACGTGCCCGACGTGGCCCTACGCGTGCTTGCCGAGCGCAGCAGCTAGTGCTGAACTGGGAGGCGGGCGAGTCGCTTGCTAGAACTCGACCAACATCGGCTTGATCAGCCGAAGAGCTTCGGGACGATTGCGAATCGTCAGCGTGTTTGTTTCGTCGATGAAGTCACCGTCGAGTTGGTATCCAAACGGTGCTGGATAGTCGAACACGATTTCCTCGACGTCTTCGATGATCTCGAGACCTCGGCGCGCAGTTGCGCCACCTTTGCGCACCGCCCCCCACAGTGTCGAGACCATAAGTGGTGTCGACATGCGACGGAACACGACTGCAACGAGTCGCTTCTCGAGCGATGCCGCACGAGATAGTTCAACTGCGTTCTTGCCGACGTAGGTATACGGGTTGGTGTTCAGTACCACCGCGGTGAAACCATTCGGTATCCGTCGACCATCGATCGTTACCGAAAAGTGCGGAAACTCACGGTCGTAGTCGACGAACCATGATTTGAGAGCGGCGTAGGCGAACAGCGGTTGACCGACGAGACGTTTGAAACTAAAGGTTCGCTCGACTTGGCGCACGACTTCCGCGTCAAAACCAATACCGGCATGAAATGTAAAGAATCGCCCGTTGGCCTCGCCAAGTGAGATTGGCGCAATGAGACCGCCGTCGAGGCCGGCCGTGAGTTGAGTGACCGCGAGCAGTGGATCATTCGCCATACCGAGCGAACGAGCAAACACATTGGTGGAACCTCCCGGCAACACCCCGAGTGCGGTGGTGACGGTGCCGCCTGGAGTGCCCGTTGACGTCGCGGCACCCGTCGTCATCGCAGCACCAGTGGCAAGGCCTGTGGCCACTTCGTTGAGGGTGCCGTCACCACCGAAGGCGATTACGGCGTCGAGACCGCGCGCCACAGCATCGGCGGCAAAACGTGTCGCGTGGCCGCGCTCACTGGTTTCTACGACCTGCACATCGTGGTGTCGCGCCAGGTATTGGTGCACCTGCACCGTGTTGCGGGGGTTCACCGACGTGGCGAACGAATTGACGACCAGCAGCAATCGCACGGGCATTTCACGGTATCGGAGGGCAGCGTGGGCGGGCCCCGTGCGCCGCAAACGGTGCTGTAGCCAACCCGCTTGACCAAGGTCACAGAAACCGCTCTGGCGATGGTGGCGACGGATTCTTCACCGAGGTTTCCGAGCGGTAACAATAAAGGTCATGAAAATTGTGGTCTGCGTCAAGCAAATTCCCGATCCGGCGACGCCCGGCTCACTCGATTCCGCGACCAACGCGTTGAAGCGCGATGGAAAATTGATCCTCGACGACTCCGACGCCTACGGCGTGGAGATGGCGTTGCAGCTGGCGGCAAGTGCCGGCGGTGGAGAAGTGAGCATCGTGTCGATGGCACCAAACGGAGAAATGTCCGGCATGCGCACGGCGTTGGCGATGGGCGCGGCGCGCGGAGTGCTCGTCTCTGACCCGGCACTCGCGGGCTCTGATGCGCTCACCACTGCAAAGGTGCTGGCAGGTGCAGTACAGAAACTCGGAATGCCAGATCTCGTGAT
>CAYFNN010000041.1:0-10077 GCA_964344465.1 uncultured Bifidobacterium sp.
GGCAAAGTCGCCCTCGTACAAGGTGACCGCGTGCAGACCTGGCAAGAGCTCTACAAGCGCTCGGCGCAAGTCGCTCAAGCACTGAAGGCTGCTGGTGTCGGCAACCAAGACCGTGTCGCCTTCCTCGACAAGAACTCGATCGAGCACTTTGAGGTGTTCTACGGCTGCGCGATGTTGAACGCCGTCAGCGTCGACATCAACTTCCGCCTCGCCCCACCGGAGGTGGCATTCATCGTCAATGACTCGCAAGCCAAGGTCTTCATCGTCGGGCCAGATTTCGTGCCAGTGCTTGACGCAATCGCCGGCGACCTGCCGCACACGAAGAAGATCGTGGTCATCGGCGGTCATCCGACGCACGAGTCGTACGAGTCGTGGGTGGCTCGCCATTCGGCGGTTGACCCCGGCGCGACCGCAAAGCCGCACGACGTGGCATTTCAGTTGTACTCGAGTGGTACCACGGGCCGACCAAAAGGCGTCATGCTGACGAACGACAACTTCCTCGGTATTTTGCCAAGCGCGCGCGATCTCTGGGGCATGAACGAACAGGCCATCAATCTCATTGCGATGCCGCTCTTCCACATCGGCGGCAGTGGTTGGGCAACCGCTGGTCAGTACAACGGCTGCAAGTCGATCATCCTGCGTGAGACTGCCGATGTCGGTGGGATCGTCAAGATGATTGGCGAACACCGCATCACGCACGCGTTCATGGTGCCGGCGTTGCTGGCCTTCACCCTGATGGTGCCTGATGTCGACAAGGCCGACTTCTCGAGTTTGAAGTTGATCGCCTACGGGGCTTCGCCGATCTCCGAGCAGGTGCTGGCGGCATCACTCAAAACGTTCAAGTGCAACTTCGTGCAGGTCTACGGTCTTACCGAGACCACTGGCGTGGTCACCATGCTGATGCACGAAGACCACGACGTCGACGGCCCGCGTAAACATCTGTTGCGCTCGTGCGGCAAGCCTTCGCTCGGTGTGGAGTTGAAGATCGTCGACGAACAAGGCAAGGAACTACCAGCAACGCAAGTGGGTGAAATCATCATTCGTTCGAAACAGGTGATGAAGGGCTACTGGAACATGCCGCAAGAGACTGCCAAGTCGATTCGTAATGGCTGGTTCTACACCGGTGATGCTGGATACAAAGACAAAGAGGGATACGTCTACATCCACGATCGCGTCAAGGACATGATTGTTTCCGGTGGCGAGAACGTGTATCCAGCCGAAGTGGAAAATGCCCTGATGAAGCATCCGGCCGTCGCCGACGTGGCGGTCATCGGTATTCCCGATGATCGTTGGGGTGAGGTGCCGCTTGCCATCGTCGTGCGCAAGCCAGGTGTCGAAGTGACAGAGGATGACATCGTCGCCTTTGGTCGCACGCAACTGGCGGGTTTCAAGACGCCAAAGAAAGTGGCGTGGGCCGATGCGTTGCCGCGCAACCCGAGCGGCAAGATCTTGAAGAAAGACCTGCGCACGCCGTATTGGCAGGGTCGTACCCGTCAAGTCAACTGAGCGGTAACGACGGTGTCGCACCGTCGTGCCAAATCGCCATGGCTTTCTCGCACCGTCGTGCAAGATTGCCACGACGGTGTGGCGGCTTCGACATGAGCACTAGGTTCTCATCACCATGAAAATCAGCATGATGATGAGTTACGCCGGTGGTTTCGTCGAGAGCGCCAAGCGCGTCGTCGAACTCGAGCACGCAGGTCTCGACGTCGTCTGGATTCCCGAGGCGTACAGTTTTGACGCAATTTCGCAGGTGGGCTATCTCGCTGCGGTCACGTCGCGTGTCGAGATTGGCACGGGCATCATCAACGTGTATTCGCGAACGGCATCGCTCACCGCCATGACTGCCGCTGGTTGTGACTTTGTCTCGAACGGCAGGTTCATTCTTGGACTTGGTGCGTCAGGTCCGCAGGTGGTGGAAGGTTTTCACGGCGTGCCGTACGAAAAGCCGATGCAGCGCATCAAGGAATACATCGAGGTATGCCGCGAAGTCTGGAAGCGTGAGCAGGCTCTTGCCTACGACGGCCAAACCGTGAAAGTTCCGCTGCCCGCCGGAGAAGGCACCGGCTTGGGCAAACCACTCAAGATCATCAACAAGCCGCTGCGCGCCGATATTCCGGTGTGGTGGGCGTCGCTCAAGGGTTTGAGCGTCGAGGCGACGGCTGAGCTTGCTGATGGTTGGCTGCCGGTGTTCTTCGTGCCCGACAAGTTTGAGCAGGTGTGGGGCAAGGCGTTGGCAAAAGGCAAGGCCAAGCGTGCAGCAACGATGAAGCCGCTTGAAATCTCCGCTGGCGGGCTCGTTGCCATCGACGAGACACTCGTTGGCGACGCCAAAGACAAAGTGCTCGACTTGGCCCGACCGAACGTTGCGCTCTACGTGGGTGGCATGGGTGCGCGTGGCAAGAACTTTTACAACGACATTTGTCGCGAATATGGATATGAAAAAGAGGCGGCGGAAATCCAAGACCTCTATCTGTCGGGTAAGAAAGATGAGGCCGCGCGTGCCGTTCCACGTGAGATGCTCGAGCTGACGAACCTCGTTGGCCCGGCCGGGTACGTCAAAGAACGGGTGGCGGCATTTCGCTCGGCAGGCGTGACGATGTTGTCGGTGAGCCCGGTTGGTGCGAATGCGACACAAACGCTCGCCACATTGCGCTCACTCATCGACGCCTAACGACTGGTTCTTCTGATCAGACGGAAGTCGGTGGTGACTGCAATGCGGCGCGCACGTTGCGAGTGAGGAGCAGATACACCAGTGACGCCGCTGCGGCAATCGCACCGAAGATTGCCACCGTTGCGCGCGAACCGACTTGCTCGCTCACGACGCCAGCCGCCACACTGCTGAGGGCGAGCGACAACGTGATGAGCGCAAAGTCGCCGGCCAGAACGCGCCCACGCATCTCGTCGGGCGCACGCACCTGCAGACCATAGGTCGACAGCGTCCACTGCGCACCGCCACCAAGGTGAGCGAACATCACACACAGGGCGGCGACGAGCAAAACTGGTGCGGCCGCAGCCGCCATGTAACCAATCGAAAACACCGTGCCTGCAACACCGCACACCAGCAACACGCGGCGCAGATCTCCCTTCGCAAATCGTGCACCGATGATTGGTCCAAGACCCGATCCGATTCCACGGGCACCGAGCAGATATCCGCGCCCTGCGTCACCGGCAGCGAACGCATCGGCGGCATACACCGCCAACTGACTCACGACACCCGCCCCAATGGCGAAGGTCATCTTTGATGCAAGGAGAGCGAGAATCGTTGAGTCGCGACGTGCCAGTTCGAGCGCCTCGCGCATGTCGGCAATGGGTCGTACCGGGGCGCGGGTGGCGCCGCGCTCTTCCTGCATCGGTCGTTGCACTAGAGCAATGAGACCAGCGGCAACAACGAACGTGGCAATATCGGCGATGAATGCCGCCTGACGGCCGAAAGTCTCGGCGAAGATTCCGCCAAGACCTGCACCGACGGCGAGCATCACACCCCAACTTGAACCAAAGAGCGCATTCGCCCGTCGCAACTCGTCGGGGTCGCGGGCGAGATTCGGTACCGCGGCCTCGACTGCCGGTCGCACGAATGCCGCGAATGCCGCAATCAGACCTTGCGACACGAACGCCAACCAAATGTGCGTGTCACCGATGAAGAGCAGTCCGCACCCTGCAATGGCCTGCAGTATCGAAACGACGATCAGCACCTGACGGCGGTCGTAGCGATCGGCGACTGGGCCGCCGAGTGGAGAGGCGAGAAACGACGGCAACGAGAAGGCCACGAGCAGTAGCGAGACGAGAAACGCCGAATCGGTGGCGTCTTGCACGAGGCCAGCGAGCGCGACAAAGGTGAACCAGTCACCCATGAACGACAGGTTCTGTGCGACAAAGAGCAGTCGTAGGTCGCGGTTGTCCCGCAACACGTTCGGTTTGCGCACGGTATCGGTCAGCGTCCGGTCAACTTGCCGACGCGTGCCAGCACGGCGTGTGCTTCGTGCATGATGCGTCGCACGAGTTCACCAGCGGGCACCAATTCGTTGATCGCACCGACACCTTGACCGGCAGGGTAGAACTCGCGGGTCGGGTCAGTTTCCGTGCCGGTTGGATACCCGAGGTGATTCACGCCGGCCTGCATTGACGCAATCGCCTGTTGTGGAAACGGTTTCAGATCATCGGGGTGCTTGTCGTAATGGCGAGTCCACTCATTGGCGACGACGCGACAGGTCTTGCCGGTGTACGAACGCGAGATGGTGGTGCCGTCTTCGTTGGTCGCGAGCAACGTGTCTTTGTATCCGTTTACGGCGCGCGCCTCAGGCGTGGCGATGAATCGCGTGCCGATCCACACGCCGTCAGCTCCGAGAGCGAGCGATGCGGCAAGTCCGCGACCGTCGTAGAGCCCGCCAGCTGCGACGACCGGCACTTTCTCGCCGACTGCGTCGACCACTTGTGGCACGAGCGCCATCGTGGCGACGAGACCGGTGTGACCACCCGCCTCCGTGCCCTGTGCAACGACGAAGTCACAACCACTTGCCACTGCGGCCACCGCATGCTTCACCTTGCCGCACATCGAACCAACGAGGATGTTGTTCTTGTGCAAGTGGTCGATGACCTCTCGCGGCACCCCGAGGCCAGCAACGAACACCGATGCACCACCGTCGATTACCGCCTGAATGCCCGAGTCGACCTGATTCGGCAGGGCAGTGAGCAAGTCGACGCCGAAAGGTTTCTTGGTGCGCTCACGAACGAGGCGCATCTCCTCGGGCAGCTCATGATCGCGCATGGTTGACGCACCGAGAGTGCCGATGCCGCCTGCTTCGCTGACGGCTGCGACGAGTTCGTGATACGAGACGCCTCCCATGCCGGCCAGCATCACGGGGTGCTCGATGCCGAACATCTCGGTGAGGCGTGTGCGCATGCTGGCGAGATTAGTTGGAGTAGGCACCGCGCGACGAGAGATACCCGCGGTGCCACCTGCGTGGTGTAAAGGCACTGGCACGGGGCTCGTCTTCGAACATCCAGCGCACGAACTTCTGCTTGCGCCACTCGCCGCCGTCGATGACGCGCATCGCGCCACGCGCCAGGCGCTCGCTGGCGAGCACGCGACCGAGCAACGCCGACATTCGGTGGTCAGCAAAGAAGTGGTGTCGCACCGCTCGCTCGTAGGCGCGAGCGGGGTCGGTTGCAGCCGCAGCCTCGCCGGCGAGCATGCCCGTGAGCAATGCTTGGCCGATGCCTTCGCCGGTCAGCACGTCGGTTGCGCGCGCTGCGTCACCGACGAACAACACACGACCGTGTGACAGCGAACTCCGGGTGATGTTTGCCGGTATCGGCCATGCCATGAATTTTTCTTCTACGACAGCCGTTGCGCCGAGCGCCTCACGCACGTGACTGCGCTTGAGAATCTGCTGCCACAATTCCTTTGAGTCGGCAGTGCGCACCGAGCCGCCGCGCAGGATGCCGTAACCCAGGTTGACGCGACCGCCGTGCAGCGGAAACGACCACGCGTAACCAGGTAGCAATTCGGGTTCGAACCACACGAACAGCCGCTCAGCGGCCGGACCAGTCACGTGGTGTGCATATTGCCGGGCGGCGTGCCATTCGCCGAGGTACGGGCCGTTGTCCGGTGTCACTGCCTTGCGCACCGGCGACCACATGCCGTCGGCGGCAATGATCGTGCGCGCTTCGATCGTGCCGCTGGTGGTTTCGACACGTGCATGTGCGCCTGCAGTGACGATCTCGAGAAACTCGGTGGCTTCACGCACCTCGATGTCGAGCGACCGAGCGTGACGCACCAGTGCATTGTCGAGGTCAATTCGAGTTGCGATGGCGGCGAATTGCCCATCTTCGGGAAGCTGCAGTTCGATGGTGCGACCCGACGGTGAACGCAGCGTTACATCGCGACATGGAGTCCAACTCGGCACCGATGCCGGTTGCAGCCCGAGAGTGTCGAGCAGTCGAAGCGCGCCCGTGGTCAAGCCGTCACCGCAACACTTGTCGCGCGGGAAACTGGCCTTGTCAATGACGACGACAGCAAGCCCCGCGCGTTGTGCCGTGATGGCGGCGGCAATGCCGGCGGGACCGGCACCGACGACGAGCACATCGGCTCGCCGCGGGTGAGTGATATCGACCCGACTCGTCACGCGCGCAAAGGCTAGATTGCGACGGCGTCAAACATCCGACGAACGAGTTGAACAGGAGTCACAGTCATGGCCAAATTGTGTGAAGGAAGAGTTGCTGTGGTCACTGGTGCCGGTCGCGGCATCGGACGTGAGCACGCGCTGAGCCTGGCCCGTCATGGGGCCCACGTCGTGGTGAACGACCTCGGTGGTGGCGTCGACGGAAGTGGCGGCGACGTGTCGCCCGCAAATCAAGTCGTTGCCGAGATCGAGGCGATGGGCGGAAAGGCCGTGGCAAACGGTGATGACATTTCAACGTTCGACGGCGCCGAGCGACTGATCAAGACGGCAGTCGAAACGTTTGGCGACCTGCATGCGGTGGTGAACAACGCCGGCATTCTGCGCGATCGCATGATGGCCAACATGAGTGAGGCCGAGTGGGATGCGGTTATCAAAGTGCACCTGAAGGGCACTTTTGCACCGTCGCATTTCGCGGCCGCTTACTGGCGCGACCAGTCAAAAGCTGGCAAGCCCGTTGATGGTCGCATCATCAACACCACTTCGGTGTCGGGTATCTACGGCAACGTTGGTCAGTCGAACTACGGCGCAGCCAAGGCGGGCATCGCTGCATTCACCGTGATTACCGCTCTCGAGCTGGCGCGCTACGGCGTAACGGTCAACGCTGTTGCTCCAGTTGCGCTCACGCGCATGACCGAGAACCTGCAGCCGACGCCTCCAACAGATGAAGAGCGCGAGGCGCAGTCGCCGCGTTGGATTGCGCCGATCGTCACCTGGTTGGCGTCGGCCGAGAGCAAGGGCGTGACGGGGCGCGTGTTCGAAGCAAGTGGCCGCACGTTTGCCATTGCCGAGGGTTGGGTGCGTGGACCTTCGCACAGTCCGGTTGACGACCCCACACGACTTGGCCCAATTGTCGAAGAGTTGCTTGGCGCCGCTCGCCCCAATTCGGGCATGGATGGCAAGCCAGGCGGCTGGCCGCAACCACAGAAGAAGTAGTCGCTCGAGCGGCCGCATCAGCACACGTCGCGCCGTGCGACGTGCTTTGGCCGCGTGGTGCAGTTCCGTCGCGCCTTAGGTCAGTCGTTTGGCGAGCATCGCCACGACGAGGCCGGGCTTCGATTCCTGTTCGCCGACGTGTTCAAAGCCGAGCCGCTCGTGAAAGCGCAATGACCCGTCGTTGCGCGGCCGAAGATTCACTTCGCATGTGAAGAGCGAAGTTCGGCCCTCGTCGCGAATTCGCCGCTCGACTTCGGCATACAACGCCGCCCCGCGGCCGCCAGAACGAAACGGCGCATCGATGACTACTCGGTCGAGATACACGAAGTCGGGGTAGCGCGCGCTGAACCATGCGTAATTCACGCCGAGGTCACGCTGGATTCCGCTGGCAAATGTGATGCAGAAACCCTGAACTATCTCCTCGCCAATTGCAAGGGCGTGCTTGGCGACGGCGAGATCGGACTCGAGTTCCTCGCGCTCAAGCCATGACACAGCGGGATCGTTTTCGTTGTTCATGCGCAGCACCTGGTCGACGTCAGTGGCGCGAATCTCACGAATGCTGTTCAGAACAACCTCAATTCATCGACCCGTTTGCCGCGTAGTTCGTCGTAGTCGACTTCTTTCCAGGCGAGACCGCGGGTCTCAGCCAGCGTGCGTGCCTGCGGTTTGATCGACTGTGCCACGAACACGCCTCGTAAGACTCCGAGCGAAGAATCGGCGCGAAGGTACTCGAGATATCGCGACAGCTGCTCGACGCCGTCGATTTCGCCGCGACGTTTGACCTCAATCGCCACGGTGCTGCCGTCAGGGGCGCGACACAGCAAGTCGACCGGGCCGATTGCCGTCGGATATTCGCGCGAGATGAGCACGAGACCACCTTCAATCACGGTCGGGTCGGCGGCCAGTAGTTCCTGCAGGTGGGCCTCGACGCCATCCTTCGACAGGCCGGGGTCGTCGCCGAGTTCATGCCGCGTGTCGCTCAACACTTCGTGCAAGACAATCGTGAGTCGCTCGCCTTTGGGATTGGCGATTTCCCAGCGGTCGGCGAACTCACGAATTTCGTTCGGCGCGTTCATCCAGTTGAGGGGTTTGTAGGCACCACCGTCGGCATGAATCGCGACACAGCCATCGTCTTTCACCATGATGAGCCGCGTTGCCTCGGGCAGGGTCGACTCGAGTCGGCCGACATAGTTCACCGTGCACCGAGCCACGACCAAACGCATTTGTCAATACTGACAAATTCGGGCGAGGGATTGAGTGGCGGCATGTGCCGCACCGCCCACCCGGCGCACAACTGAGTGGCGGAGAATGGGCGTCGGCTCAGCGTCCGACGTGTTCGCGCATGCGCTTTTGAATCAATTCGCGCCGCTTCTGCAGGTCGCGATAGGTCATGCGTTCGGTATCGGAGGAGACACCTAGACCGGCCTTCACGCTGTCGAGATTGATTTCGACCTGCGAGTGGTCGATGCCGAGTTCGCGGCCGAGTCGCTCGCCGTGGCGTTGGGCAAAGAGCATTGAGATCTGCGCAATTTCACCTAGGAGGTCGAGGTCTGGCGCCAGCCGCGCGATTGCGCCATCCAAGAACACCATGTTCTTCACGTACAGCATCAACTCCTTCGGCATGCGTGCGCCGTAGGCGAGCATTGCCTTCACCACTCGCTGCACTTCCTTCACCAGTTCTTCGCCCGAGAGCGTCGTTGGGTCGATGGTGGGCTGGTCGAGGCGCAGATCCTTGATCACGGCATCGAGGTCGGTGTCCATCGGCAGTGCGCCGAGATCGCGCAGAGCGGTGATCTGGCCTTTCACGTCGTTGGTGGTGGCCGACAGCATCAGACGCAGGAAGGCGAGCCGACGCACACCGGTGAGGCGACCGACGATGCCGAAGTCGAGCAGCGCGGTGCGACCGTCACGCATCACGAAGAGATTTCCACCGTGCAGGTCGCCGTGGAACACGCCGTAGAGCAACGCGCCCTCCATGAATGCCACCATGCCGGTGCGAATCACCGCCTCGGTGTCGATACCTGCACCTTTCATGCCGGCAACGTCGTCGAACTTGAAACCCTCGAGCCGTTCCATCACGATGATGCGTCGAGTCACGAGGCGCGGGTGCGGACGCGGGATGACGTAGCCGTCTTGTTTCAGGTCGGCCAGGATGCTCGCGATATCGAGCATGTTCGCGGCCTCGAGTCGGAAGTCGAGCTCTTCGACGATGGTTTCGGCAAACAGTTCAACGAGCGCGGGAGGGTTGGCGAGCGCGGCAATCTTGATACGACCAACGAGGAACGGCGCGAGCCACGACATCACCTTCAGGTCTTTGCGCACCAGCGAGTTCACCCGCGGTCGCTGCACCTTCACCACCACTTGCTCGCCGCTTCGCAGCGTGGCGGCATGCACCTGGGCAATCGAGGCGGCGGCAATCGGTGCACGACTGAAATCGGCGAACGTGTCGTCGAGTCGCGAGCCGAGGTCGACCTCGACGACTCGTTGCACTTCGTCGAAGCTTTCCGCCGGTACCTGGTCGCGACAACGCTTGAACTCTTCGACCAATTCGGCGGGGAAGAGACCTTCGCCGCTCGAGATGATTTGCGCCAACTTGATGTATGTCGAGCCCAGTCGTTCGATCGCCACGCGCATGCGCAACGACAGGTCGGCGCGCGACGCCTCTGGGCTTTCGTACTTGCCGCGCCGCTTGCGCAACCACCACGGCCCGAGCGCCCAACCAAGTCGTGCCACCACCACGACCAACCGCCCAACTGGCGGAATGCGCGGCGGAGTCATGAGTGAGGGCAATTCGGCGCGCGCGCGAGTGCGAATGTCGTCGACGAGCGGCAACCACTCGGTGGTGGCGCGTGTCAGCGTCCAAGGCGGAGTGTCACTGAACGCGGCCCAGTCGCGGTCGGCGGGGCGCACGGCTGCATTTTCCACCCTCGCAGTCTGCCGAAGAAAGCGATGTCGCCGT
>CAYFNN010000042.1:0-10061 GCA_964344465.1 uncultured Bifidobacterium sp.
TCGTTGGTGGTTGTGCAATCTCGCCGGCAGTGATGCCGATGTTGCACTTACCGGGGCTGATGATTCCCGGACAGTTTGGGCCGAGCAGACGAGTGTTGGGGTAATCACGCTTCAACGTGGCATATACCCGCGCTTCATCTTGCGCCGGCACGCCCTCCGTGATGCACACGATGAACTTCACGCCTGCGGCAGCAGCTTCGAGGATCGCTGCGGGCGCCGCCTTGGGTGGCACCGCGACGAACGATGCATCTGCACCGGTCGCAGCGACCGCCTCAGCAACGCTGTTGAACACGGGAATGCCTTCGACGTCTTGACCGCCCTTGCCGGGGGTTACACCTCCGACCACCTTCGTGCCATAGGCGCGGTTTCGCAACCCGTGGAACTTCCCTTGGCCGCCGGTGAGGCCTTGCACGATCACTTTGGTGTTTTCGTTGACGAAGATCGCCATGTCAGTTACCGCTCTTTCCGCTCGCAATTGCCACGGCGGTGCGCGCAGCCTCGAGCATCGTCGACTTGGTGATGAGTTTGTCGGCTGCAATGCCTGCCTCAGCGAGAATTCGACGACCTTCGTCGGCGTTGGTGCCGTCGAGACGAATCACGATTGGCGCACGCAGCGTGACTCGGCGCATGGCCTCAACGATGCCTTTGGCAACTTCGTCGCCACGAGTGATTCCGCCGAAGATGTTGATGAAGATGCTGCGTACCTTGGTGTCAAAATTGATCACCTCGAGGGCTGCAGTCATCAGTTCGGCGTTGGCTCCACCACCAATGTCGAGGAAGTTCGCCGCCTTGCCGCCGACCTGGTTCACCACATCGAGCGTGCTCATTGCGAGCCCCGCGCCGTTTGCAATGATGCCGATGGTTCCGTCCAGACCGATGTATTGCAAGCCCTTGTCACGGGCGAGCTGTTCGCGTTCATCGAGTTCTTGGGTGGCGGCAAACGGCTCCCATTCGGGGTGGCGAAACGCCGCGTTGCCGTCGAGGCTGACTTTTGCATCGAGCGCGTGTACTTCACCGGTTGGCTTGAGAATCAGTGGGTTGATTTCGGCGAGGTCGCAATCGCCTTTGACAAAGCAGCCGTACAACTTCACGAGAATGTTCGCGACGCCGTCTTGCGCCTTTGGCGGAATCTTGGCATCAGCCGCAGCCTTCTTCGCCGTCGACTCGTTCAGGCCGACGATCGGATTGATGTGAAGCTTGATGATGGCAGTCGGGTCTTTCGCCGCCACTTCTTCGATGTCGACACCACCTTGCGCCGACAGCATCAGCAGGTGCTGCTTGGCTGCGCGGTCAAGCGTGAACGACGCGTAGTACTCCTCAGCGATGTCGCTGGCCCGCTCGATCCACACGCGCTTCACTTTGTGACCCTTGATGTCCATGCCGATGATGTTGCCGGCGTGGGTACGAACTTCGCTCTTGTCGTTCGCCAGCTTGATTCCGCCGGCCTTGCCACGACCGCCAACTTGCACCTGCGCCTTCACCACAACCGGGTAACCGATTCGCTCGGCAATGGCAATCGACTCGTCAACCGTGTGGGCAACATCGCCCGCCGACACTGGGATGCCGAATGAGGCAAAGTACTGCTTGCCCTGGTATTCGAAGAGGTCCATCAACTGCTCACTTTCTCTCGCTCGTCGAGCGCGGTCTCCAACCACTGGGCGATCGTCTTCAATGACGATCCAGGGCCGAAAATTTCGCTGACACCTTGCTGCTTGAGCGTTGCAGCATCTGATTCGGGGATGACACCACCGCCGAAGATGAGAACGTCGCCCATATCGCGGCTGCGCAATTCTTCCATCACGCGTGGAAACAGCGTGAGATGCGCGCCGGACAACAGCGACAAGCCGACAGCATCAACGTCTTCTTGTAATGCAGTCTCGGCAATTTGCTCGGGGGTTTGATGCAAACCCGTATAAATGACTTCAAAACCGTGGTCACGAAGTGCACGTGAAATGGTCTTGGCGCCCCGGTCATGGCCGTCGAGACCGGGCTTAGCAACGACGATTCGGTACGGCCGCTTCACGAGTAGGGAAGCCTACGCTCCGCTACCTCGTTGGCACACTGTGGGGGTGGTGTTACCTCGACCAGGTCTTCGATTTCTCAGACCCCGCACGCCACTTGGTCGTGCCGCCTTGCCCATCGTGGCTGGCCTGGCCTTTTTCGCCCTGTTGTTCGGCGTCACCTGGCTCTTTGCTGATCAAGCAACTGACAACCGCAAGAGCGAGGTAAAGGCCGGCGACTACACGTTTCGTGTCGGACCCGTCGATGACATGGCGGCCATTGTCGAACGTGACGGGCCGATTCTCTACCCCGACCTACGTGACACCGATTATCAGCGCACCATCGTGGTCGACCACACCGGCAACGACTCAACGAAGGGCTGGCAGGTGTACTACGCCTACCCCGCTGACCGCGACCCGTCGTGCATTGTCACCCACGTAAAGGGCACGCGAGATTTCATTGACTGCAATCAACGTACGCTCGCAGTTGAATTGCTGCATCGACCGATAGATGCGCGACCCGTGGTGGAAAACCGGGTGAGCCTGCTCATCGACTTGCGGGCACCGTAAGAGCTACCGCTTCGTCAGCGGCGACGCACCACCCGGCTCTGCCGACTCCGCTACCGCTTCGTCAGCGGCGCCCATGCCAACGCGAGGCGCTTGGTGCCGCGCTCGACGAAGCGCACTTCGGCCTCGGCCTTTTCACCTGTGCCCTCAATGTTGATGATCACGCCTTCACCGAACACCGGGTGCACGACGTCGTCGCCAATCGCAAACATGTGATCAGTGCGCGGCTCACGTGCGGCCGGCCGCAGCGCCTCGCTGGCAGCAGAGGTGACGCTCCGCGAACCTCGTTGACCACCACGATCGGCGCCACCACGAAAATCTGGCACCGGAGTGCGCGCCCAATCGGTTCGCTCGCGCAGATGGCCACGCCCCTCGTCGGCGCCAGTATCGACACTGCCCTGCCGATCGAGTAGTTCGAGGGGAATCTCGTCGAGGAATCGTGAAGGTGGGTTGTACTGCCGCGAGCCGTGCAGGCTGCGGCTCCAGGCGTGCGATACGTATAGTCGCCGCTCAGCACGCGTGATACCGACATATGCGAGGCGGCGTTCTTCTTCAAGTGCAGCTGGCTCGAGCAACGAGCGGTTGTGCGGGAACACCCCTTCCTCCATTCCGATGATGAACACGGTTGGAAATTCAAGACCTTTCGCCGAATGCAGTGTCATCATCATCACTTTGTCGTCACCGGCTATTTCATCGGTATCCGATACCAACGAGACCTTCTCCAAGAAGTCGTTGGCATCGGGGAACTCTTCGGCGGCACCAATGAGTTCCTCGAGGTTCTCGATACGCCCCTCGGCTTCGTGAGTGTCTTCGTTGCGCAACTCTGCGAGATATCCGCTTCGTTCGAGCAATTCACGCAACAGGTGCGCCGGACCACTGTCGATTTCGGAAGCGAGTGAATCAGTCAGAGCGATGAAGTCGTTGATTCCCCGCAGTGCCGCACCGCCCACACCGGCTTGTGCCGCACGATGGAGTGCAACTGAGAGCCCGATGCTCTGTTGTGCGGCGAGTGCCGACACCTTGTCGAGGCTCGTATCACCCACACCGCGTCTCGGCACATTGATGACGCGCCGGATACTGATTTCGTCGGCTGGGTTCACTACACAACGCAGGTAGGCGATGGCATCTTTCACTTCCTTGCGGTCGTAGAACTTTGTGCCGCCGATCACGCGATAGGGAATGTCGGCGTCAATGAGAAATTCTTCAATGACTCGACTCTGTGCGTTGGTGCGGTAGAACACCGCAATCTCCCGCCAATTGACCGCCTCATGCCGATGCAGCCGCTGCAACTCGGCAACCACGAAGCGCGCCTCTTCGTCTTCGTCTTCGGCGTAATAGCGCACGATCTTGTCGCCGCTCCCGACCTCAGTCCACAAGTCTTTCGGCTTGCGCTCGACATTGTTCGAAATCACAGCATTCGCGGCATCAAGAATCACCTGCGTGCTGCGATAGTTCTGTGCGAGCACCACTGTGTAGACATCGGGAAACGCCCGTTCAAACTGCAAGATATTTCGGTAGTCGGCACCGCGAAATGCATAGATCGACTGGTCGGTATCGCCGACCACACACACGTTGTGATGTTCGCGGCCCAGCAGAAGCACGATCTCATTTTGGGCGAGGTTCGTGTCCTGATATTCGTCAACCAACACATGCTTGAAGCGGTCTTGAAATGCGGCGAGCGTGTCGGGGTTGCGTCGAAAGAGCATCACGACATTCACGAGGAGATCGTCGAAATCCATGGCTCCTGCACGTAGCAGTCGATGCTGGTATTCGGCATATATCTCGGCGTATTTCTTGTCGAACGGCCCAAACGCAGTGTCATTGGCGCCACCTGCGTCGACGAGTTCGTTCTTCCACAAACTGATGCGGGCCTGCGCCCCTTTTGCCGGAAACTTCTTGGGGTCGAGGTTGAGATCACGAATGATCTGGCCGACCAGTCGCAATGAGTCAGACGAGTCGTAGATCGTAAAGTTCTTGGTGTATCCGATTTTGTCGGCGGTCATTCGCAGTATGCGCACACACGCGGCATGGAACGTGCTCACCCACATGCGATCGGCGACGTCACCGACGAGTGCCTTCACTCGCAGACGCATTTCACCGGCCGCTTTGTTGGTGAATGTGATGGCAAGAATGTTCATCGGGTGAACGCCGTTGGCGATCAGTTGCGCAACGCGGTGCGTGAGCACACGGGTTTTACCCGAACCTGCTCCAGCAACTATCAAGAGCGGACCGCCTGCGTACTCGACGGCGTCTCGCTGGTCGGGGTTGAGTTGCGTCAAATCGAGCGTGACGCGGCGCTCGTCAGTCACTTCGCCCCGGCCGCTGCACGCGACCGAATGCGAATCGGCAACGAACGGGGCCCGCGCACTTGTCCGACGCTCCACGTCACTGCAGACGGGTCGGCCAGTTCGAACTCGGGGAACCGCTCGATGAACACTTCCATTGCGATGCGCACTTCCATGCGTGCAAGGTTCGACCCGACGCAGCGGTGGATGCCGAGACCGAAGGCCGTATGGCGATTCACTTCCCGATCGATGATGACCTCGTCGGCACGTTCGAAGGCCTCGGGATCGCGGTTTGCCGCCGGGAATGGAAGCAGCACCCAGTCGCCCTCTTTCATCGGGCACCCGCCAACTTCAACGTCTTTGGCGACGACACGCGCCATCGTGACTGGTGCGTAGGCGCGCAACAGCTCCTCGACCGCTGTCGGCACGAGTTCGGGCTCGCGTCCGAGACGTGCCAGGTCGCTCGGGGTCTTGGCGAGGTGCCACAACGCCGAACCGATGGCGCTCCACGTGGTGTCAATGCCGGCAATCAACAGCAGCGCAACCGTGCCACGCACGTGCTCTGGCTGCAGCTTGTTACCGCCCATCTCAACGGTGAGGAGGAAACTCAACAGATCATCGCCGAGATTTGCACTGCGCTCAGCAATGCGACGGTCGAGATATTCATCGAGCTTCTGCCAACCGGCCTGACGAACCGCTTGGTCTTCGGCGACGCCTTCCAGAGCCGTGTGGATGAAATCACGGAACAACTCGCCGTCAGCCAACGGCAGGTCGAGCATGTGTGCAATTACTGCAGGTGGGATGTGCTTGGCGTACTGATCGGCCGCGTCGACCACGTCCGCCGTACCCAGCTTGTCGATGAGTCCGTGGCAGAACGCGCGCGTCTCAGCTTCCATCGCCGCGATCTTCTGTGGGGCGAACGCAGGCAACAACACTCGTCGCGCATGGTGATGAAACGGCGGGTCGCTCGTAATCGGCGGCGCGCCGCCGTAGGGTCGGCTCTCGCCCGTCGGCTTGATGCGTTTCACCACTACATCTTCAGAACTGAAGTGCTCGGTGTCGTAGGCGATGGCAGTGACATCTTCGTGTCGCACCGGCAACCACGTGCCGCCATAGCGAGGCGAATGTGCAACCGGGCATTTGCCACGCAGCTCTTGCCAGATCTCGGGGGCATTCGCGTTGTAGTCGGGATGCATGTGATCAAAATCGTTTGACCAGTCAGTGACTGGCTCGACCAGTGATGCAAAGTGGGAGTTGCGATCTCCCGTTGAAAGATTGCTTCGATCCTCGGTCGTGGTCACTGCAGTTTCTCCCGCAAGAAGTCAACCACGCGCTGTACTCCCTCTTCTTGACGCTGCTCGGTAAGCACCGAATGATCGCTGGTCGCCTGGGAGTCAAACTCCACCGCGATGAACTGATTGCCAAGCAGTTTGCGCAATGAGTCGAACCGCGTGCCAACGAGCCGGTCACCGGTGAACCGCAAACCGAGCACCTGGCACCCTTGCTCTGCACGGCGGCGAATTATCGCCTCGTCGTCGGGTGAGAGGTTGAGATCAGCGGCCCTTGCTTTGCCGAACGCAAACGGCAACGACGGCTGCGAGAGCACCGGTGCCACCATTGTTTCGTCCACCATCATGCCGAGGGCGAAACCACCGCTGAAACACATACCAACTGCACCCACACCCTTGCCGCCCAATTCCTGATGTAAATTCTTTGCGAGTGCACGAAGCCACGCAATAATCGGCGAGGTCTTGCGCATCGCCATCGTGGTGAATTCACGCGAGATGCAAACTTTGCTCATCGATGTGGCGAGATAACGACCGCTCGGTTCGCGACCCACTTCTCCCACGAGCAACGGCATCACCACCGTGAAGCCCGCGTTCACGACACGATCGGCAAATTCCTGCACACGTGGGGTGATACCGGGAATCTCATGCACCACGACGACCGCCGGCCCAACACCACGCCGATACGTCGGGTGGGTTATGCCACCAGAGGTAAACGAACCTGCCCGCCACTCTTCACTGGGGGCGATGTTGCCGGCCCCGGCAACGCCATTCGGTCGGGCGATGTCGCTCATCGCCGCAAGGTTACTTCGGACGTCCTGCGCCGAGAACGCGAGTCCAGGTAACCGAGCTGATCTTGACGACATCACCCGTGCGCGGTGCGTGAATCATCTGGCCGTTGCCGATGTAGATGCCCACATGGAAGAACGTCGACTGGCTGAACAACAGGTCACCTGGCTGCACCTGCGAGAGCGGCACCCGCGTGAGACCGGAATACTGCGAGCGCGACACGCGAGGAATCGACACGCCTGCCTTCGCCCAGGCCCACTGTGTGAGACCCGAACAGTCGAACGCCACACCGGGGCTCGACGCACCCCATCTATAGCGAACGCCGAGCTGCGAAAGCGCTGCCTTTATCGCAACACCGGCCTGCGGCGATGCGGCTACGACCTTGATGTTTGAGTTGAACTTCGCCGCTTCCTTCTTTGCGGCTGCTTCTGCTTCTTCAACTCGACGTCGTTCTTCTTCCGTCAACAAGTTGCCGAGGTCGCGCAGGGCCTGGGCGCGCAAGGTTTCGTATTGCTCAAGGGTGCGGTCGCTGGCGGCCAGTCGCGACGCGAGGAACGTGGCGGTCGATGCCAGCTGCTTCTTCTGGCGCTCGAGCGTGGCTTTCTCCGCCGTGATGTCGTCGATCAGCGCCTGCATGGCATCGGTGTTGGCTGCGCCAATGTTCATCGCCGACGAGCCGAGGTACGCCCGTTTGATCGAGTCGGTCAACGAGCCACTACCGCCCAAGATGCTCGACAAACTGCCCGCCGACCCACCTGAAACGAACGAGCGCTTGGCGGAATTCACCAGATTGGCCTGCATCACTGCGAGCTCTTTCTGGAGGTCAAAGATGCGCACCTCGGTGGCTTCGATATCGGCCTCGATTGCGTCTTTTTCGGCCAACGTGTCGGAGTACCGCTCACCCAACCCGTCGGCTTCGTTGGCCAGACGCTCGAGTTCGTCGACGATCGCCGCCACTTTCTTGCGCTGGTCGTCGATGGTGTCGGCGCCAGCCGGGGTGGCCACGGCGACGGGCACGACCAACCCCGCTAAAGCCAAGACGACACCAGCGAGGCGGGTGCGTGGACGGAGGGTGCGCCGAACGGCGGGCCGATTCACGGTGCCCACAGCCTAGCAATCTTTACAATTTGGTTACAGCGCCAAGTGTCCGCTCGCTTCGCTCACTCCCACCAGCGTCACCGCGAGTGTCCGCTCGCTTCGCTCACTCCCACTCGATCGTCCCCGGAGGTTTGGAGGTGATGTCATAGGCCACGCGATTGACGCCGTCGACTTCGTTCACGATTCGAGACGACATTCGCGCCAAAAGCTCGTGTGGCAAGCGCGCCCAATCGGCCGTCATCGCATCATCACTCGTGACCGCACGAATGATGATCGGTCGGGCATATGTGCGCTCATCACCCATCACGCCAACCGAGCGAATGTCGGCGAGTACCGCGAACGCCTGCCAGATATCGCGATCAAGACCCGCCAACCGAATTTCTTCACGCACAATGGCATCAGCTTCTTGCAAGATCGCCACCTTCTCGCGGGTGACCTCGCCGATGATTCGCACACCAAGACCCGGCCCGGGAAACGGTTGACGCCACACAATCTCGTCGGGCAAGCCGAGTGCCGTGCCGACCGAGCGCACCTCGTCTTTGAACAAATCGCGCAACGGTTCGCACAACTCGAGTGTCATGTCATCGGGCAAGCCACCGACATTGTGGTGGCTCTTGATGGTCGCAGCGCCGTCACGACCACCACTTTCAATCACATCCGGATACAGCGTGCCTTGCACCAAGAACTTTGCGTCAGTGATGCCACCCGTATGGCGCTCGAATACGCGCACGAATGTTTCACCGATCGTCTTGCGTTTCGCCTCAGGGTCGGTGACGCCCTGTAATTTGTCGAAGAACTCCGTCGCCGCATCAACGTGCAGCAGTTCGATACCCATGTTGCGTTTGAACGTTTCAACGACTTGGTCGCTCTCGTTCTTGCGCATGAGACCGGTGTCGACGTACACACATGTCAGACGCGAGCCGATGGCGCGATGCACGAGTGCGGCGGCCACGGCCGAGTCGACACCACCCGATAACCCGCAGATTGCCCGTTCGTTTCCGACTCGTGCACGCACTGCCGCAACTTGAGTATCGATGATCGACTGCATCGTCCAGTCGGCCGGAATTTTCGCGAGGTCATGCAGGAAACGACGCAACAACGACTGGCCGTGCTCCGTATGCATGACCTCGGGGTGGTACTGCACTGCCCAAATTTTGCGTGCCGAATTCTCGAGCACCGCGACTGGCGCATCTGCCGTGCGGGCAGCCACGCGAAAACCCTTCGGCGCCACCGAAACGGCGTCGAAGTGACTCATCCACACATCGAACGCAGCGGGCATGTCCGCGAGCAGATCTGAATCGCCCACGCGTTGCAGCAACGTGCGACCGTATTCGCCCTTGTCGCCACGCGCCACGGTTCCACCGAGTTGTTGTGCCACCAACTGGCACCCATAACAAATGCCGAGTATGGGGATACCGAGGTCGTAAATCTGCGGGTCAAGCGTTGGCGCGCCGTCAACATGCACGCTCTTCGGGCCACCCGACAAGATGATCGCCGCTGGTGCACGGCGCGCAACTTCCTGGGCAGAAATACGATGGCTGACGATTTCGGAGAACACATTCGCCTCACGCACTCGGCGTGCAATGAGTTGCGCATACTGTGCACCGAAATCAACGACGAACACCGTTGGTCGTGCGTCAGACATCGTGCAACAACGGTAGTTGCACTCTGCAGACCTGCCAGACTGAACGACTGATGGAAGACGAATTGTCAACCACCGACACCACGGTGTTCGTGTACCCGCTAGAGGGCGACGTCGACGAGTGCATCGGACTGCTACCCAAGCCCGGTTGCGGAGTCGCGCCAACCCAATCTGGTGATCGTGGTGGCGCTTTGCAATTGGCCGTGTTCGGCCTCATCGTCATCGGTCTGGCCGTGATCTTCACCGTGGTGTTTCGCAGCGTGTTGCGCCGTGACCGCGAACGTGCGCGGTTAGGCGAATAGACGCAATCTCATGCGCGGTAACCAGCGGCTGATAGGCATCGCACTCGCAATCGTCTCGTGCACCCTGTACGGAATCAACCCCCTGTTTTCGA
>CAYFNN010000043.1:0-3508 GCA_964344465.1 uncultured Bifidobacterium sp.
ACTGCTCAACCGTTCACGCTGAAAGACACGGCGGGCAATGTGATCAAACTGACACCCGGCAACACCTGGGTCGAACTCACCAGAGTGGGCAATGGCCTGTCGTTTCTGCCCGGCACTGACCCGACGTCGTTCGATTATCCGTGACGTTCGGCGCTGGGTCGCTGGCGCCACTTCCACCATCGGTAGCCTTTGAGCACCATGGCACGCCGCAACGACGCATCGTCTGACAAGACCACCGGCTCGATGCGGGTGCAGCGCGGTTTGGCAGAAATGCTGAAGGGCGGCGTCATCATGGACGTCGTCACCCCCGAGCAGGCCAAGATCGCCGAAGACGCCGGCGCCGTCGCCGTGATGGCACTCGAACGCGTGCCCGCCGACATTCGTCGCGACGGTGGAGTCGCTCGCATGAGTGACCCGGAGATGATCGAAGGCATCAAGGCTGCCGTCTCGATTCCCGTGATGGCCAAGGCACGTATCGGACACTTCGTCGAAGCGCAAGTGCTGGAGGCTCTCGGCGTCGACTTCATCGACGAGAGTGAAGTGCTGACACCAGCCGATGAGGCGCATCACATCGACAAACTCAAGTTCACCGTGCCGTTCGTTTGCGGCGCCACCAACCTCGGCGAGGCGTTGCGACGCATCGGTGAGGGAGCAGCATTGATTCGCTCAAAGGGCGAAGCGGGCACTGGCAACATCGTTGAAGCCGTGCGACACCTTCGTTCGATCATCGGCGACATGCGCAAGATCACCCAGGCCGACTCGGCGGAGTTGTTCGACTGGGCAAAGAAACTCAACGCGCCGCTGCCACTCGTGCAGGAAATCGCCGAAACTGGTTGGTTGCAAGTGCCGCTCTTTTGCGCCGGTGGTATCGCCACGCCTGCCGACGCAGCATTGGCGATGCAACTGGGTGCCGAATCGGTGTTCGTCGGCTCGGGCATCTTCAAGAGCGACGACCCCGCACCGCGCGCCAAAGCGATCGTCGAGGCAACCACGCATTTCCGCGACCCACACATCATCGCCAAGGTCAGCCGCCGCCTCGGTGCGCCGATGACCGGCATCGCGATGGACGAAATCAACCAGCGCTACGCCGAACGCGGCTGGTAGGCAGCCAACACGAGGTAGTCATGTCGGCGCACACCGTCATCGGAGTGCTCGCGTTACAGGGTGCATTCGCCGCCCACATCGACGCACTAAGTCGGCTCGGCGCGGAGGCGCGCGAGGTACGTCTGCCCGCAGAACTCGACGACTGCGATGCACTCGTGATGCCCGGTGGCGAATCGACGACCATGTCAAAACTGTTGGAGACCTCGGCACTCTTTGCGCCACTGGCCAAGCGCATCGCCGATGGCATGCCGGTGTTCGGCACCTGTGCAGGCATGATTCTTCTGGCCGCGCATGTCGGTGACGCGCGCTCCGACCAGCGGTCGTTCGCTGCAATCGATATCGATGTGCAGCGCAATGCGTATGGCCGGCAAGTCGACAGCTTCGAAACCGACCTAGCGGTGCGAGGCTTCGTTGGTGATTTTCATGCGGTGTTCATTCGTGCACCGCGGGTAGTGCGCGTGGGTGCCGCTGTGGAGACCCTTGCGGAACACGATCGTGTGCCGGTGCTCGTACGCTCAAAGACCGTGTTGGCGGCCTCGTTCCACCCCGAGCTGACCAACGACGACCGCGTGCACGGGCTGTTTTTGGCGATGGTTCGTGACTTGGTCGGCAACCGCACCGGTGCATCCGACTCGGCAGTCGTACGGAGCGCGAGGTAAGGGTCGACGATGTCTGGGCACTCCAAATGGGCGACGATCAAGCGCAAGAAGGCGTTGATCGACCAGAAGCGCGGCAAGGCCTTCGCCAAACTTGCGCGTCAAATCGATGTCGCCGCCCGACAAGGTGGGGGAGATCCAGCGTCGAACGCACCGCTGCGCACGATCATTCAGAAAGCCAAAGCGGCGCAGATGACCAACGACGCGATCGACCGAGCGATCAAACGCGCCACTGGCGAAGCGCAGGGCGCCAACTATGAAGCCATCACTTACGAGGCATACGCACCAGGTGGCGTTGCGCTGTTGATCGAGATTCTCACCGATAACCGCAATCGCACGGCGTCCGACGTGCGTGCAATCTTCAGCAAAGGTGGCGGTTCCATGGCTGCACCCGGAGCCGTGAGCTGGCAGTTCAGTCGCAAAGGTGTGATCTTGGTCGACCGCACTGCCAGCGAGGAAGACCTCATGAACGCCGTTCTCGAACACGGCGCCGACGACCTTGCTGATGATGGCTCGGTGTGGCGTGTTACCTGTGACGCCACCAAGGTGTACGAGTTGAAGGCCGCCCTTGATGCCGCCAAGATCCCGGTGCAGTCTGCCGAGAGCACGATGGTGTCGTCGGCGATGGTGCCGGTGACCGATGTTGGTGATGCCAAGGCGATCTTGCGAATCATGGACGAACTCGAAGAACATGACGATGTGCAAGATGTGTACTCCAACTTCGACATCTCTGAAGAGTTGCTTGAGGCGGCGACATGAGCGTCGGCGTCGGCGACCTCGCACCCGACTTCACCTTGCCCGGCACGGGTGGGCGGACGTACTCGCTGGCACAATACCGAGGCTCACCCGTCGTGCTGGTGTTTTATCCCGGTGACAACACACCGGTGTGCACCAAACAGCTCTGCAGCTACAACGACGAACTCTCGCAATTCACACAATTGTCGGCACAGGTGATCGGAATCTCCGCCCAAGACGTTGCGAGTCATGAACAATTCGCTGCCAAGCACGGTTTTCAGTTTCCGCTGCTCGCCGACACGGATAAGTCGGTGCATCGCACGTACGGAGTGCTCGGTCTCATGGACCTGCCACGTCGCAGTGTGTTCGTGCTCGATGGTGCTGGGGTCATTCGCTATGCGCACCGCGCCATTGTCGGGGTGACCTACCGACCTGTGCGCGAATTGATGGACGCCATCACCTCCTTGCGCTAGAATCAAACACATGTTCGCCCCCCGTGCAGGGTCAAACACGGCCAATGTGGTGCTGGGCATCGACCCGGGGCTCACCCGTTGCGGCTATGCAATCGTGCGCCCGGGCGTGCAACCCGAATTGGTGTCTCTGGGTGTGCTCGCCACACCGGCTGGTGATGCACTGCCAACTCGTTTGGCGCACTTGCAGCACGATCTTTCTGTGCTCTTCGACGAATATTCACCGGTGGCCGTTGCAGTCGAGCGGGTCTTTTTCCAGCACAACACTCGCACCGCGATGAGTGTGGGTCAGGCCAGTGGCATTGTGCTGGCACTCGCTGCGTCGCGCGGCTGTGAAGTTGCGCAATACACCCCCACGCAAGTGAAGAACAGCGTCGCGGGCTGGGGTGGGGCCGACAAGTCGGCCGTTGCGCGCATGGTGCAGATGCGCTTTGGTTTGCGCACGGTGCCGACGCCTGCCGACGCCGCCGATGCTGCCGCGTTGGCATTGTGTCACCTCGCAGCACAGCCGTTTGCCCAGAGCGTTGCGCACGCCCAGTCGCA
>CAYFNN010000043.1:3608-9742 GCA_964344465.1 uncultured Bifidobacterium sp.
CGCACGCCCAGTCGCAGTCAGCCGCTCGGGCCAAGGTGCGCGCGCAATGATCGGTTCACTCCGTGGTCGGGTACTTGAGCGGCTCACCGATTCCACCGTGCTCGTGGAAACTGCCGGCGTTGGCTATGTCGTCAATGTGACTCCACGAACCCTCGGCGAACTTGAACCCACAACCGAGGCTTTCTTGCACATTCACCATCACGTGCGCGAAGACGCAGAGACACTGTTCGGATTTCTCGATCGCGACGAGCGACGCATCTTCGGGCAACTCATCGAGACCACGGGCGTTGGCCCCGTCTTGGCGATGTCAATTTTGGCCACGCACTCGCCGCGAACGCTCGTTGATCTCGTCGTTGCGGGTGACGTGGCAGGTATCACCGCGGTGCCCGGTGTCGGCAAGAAGACTGCAGAGCGCTTGTTGCTCGAACTGAAAGACCGTCTCAATCTGCCGACCATCGACGAGCCACGGTCGGTGGGCGACAGGGCTGCGGGTGGCGTCAGCGATGTGCGCGATGCGCTCGCTGGTCTCGGCTACGACGAGCATGAGATTCGCAATGTGCTGCGCGAGATCTCGATTACCAATGACGCTGCGGCGATGCTGCGTGAAGCACTGAGCATGCTCGGGGCCCGTCGTGCGTGAAGAATTCGTCGACCCGACCACTCGCGACGACGGCGACGCGCGGGCCGACACCGCCCTTCGTCCGCGACGTCTGAGCGATTTCGTCGGGCAATCAGAACTGAAGAACCACTTGTCGATCGTGCTCGGGGCGGCTCGCCAGCGCGACGAAGCCGCCGACCATGTGCTGTTGGCAGGGCCTCCTGGGCTCGGAAAGACAACGATGGCGGGCATCGTCGCCAACGAGATGGGAGCGAAGTTTCACGTCACATCGGGCCCGGCACTCGAACGGGCCGGTGATTTGGCGGCAATCCTCACCAAATTGGAAGAACGCGATGTGCTCTTCATCGACGAGGTACACCGGCTGTCGCGCGTTGTCGAAGAAATTCTGTACCCCGCGATGGAAGACTTCCAGATCGACATCGTCGTCGGCAAGGGGCCGGCGGCGTCATCGATTCGTCTCACCCTGCCGCGCTTCACGTTGATCGGCGCCACCACCCGCACGGGCATGATCACCGGGCCGCTGCGTGACCGTTTCGGTCTCGTCGCGCGGCTTGAGTTCTACGAAGTCGATGAGCTGCGCCAAATCCTCGTGCGTGCAGCCGGCATCCTCGGCGTGCAGATCGACAATCAGGCCGCTGCAGAAATTGCGTCACGTTCACGCGGCACCCCTCGCATCGCCAACCGTCTACTGCGACGAGTGCGCGACTTCGCTCAAGTTCGCGCTGATGGCGTCATCACGCGTGCCGTTACCGACGAAGCGCTGCATACGTTCGGTGTCGACCCACTCGGGCTTGACAAGGTCGACCGCGCCGTGCTGCGGGCAGTGTGTGAGCGATTCGGCGGCGGCCCCGTCGGGTTGTCAACGCTGGCCATCGCGGTGAGCGAACAACCCGAGACCGTCGAAGACGTGTATGAGCCGTTCCTCATTCAGCAAGGCCTGCTTGCGCGCACGCCGCGTGGGCGAGTGGCGATGCCAGCGGCCTTCACGCATCTCGGGCTGACTCCACCCGACCGCGCCCCCGAACTCTTCTAGGCGCCGCCCACAGCGTGCAACTCTCGGACATCGACTACTCGCTGCCAGACCAGCTGATTGCCCAGACGCCGATTGAACCGCGCGACTCGGCGCGATTGCTGGTCGACCGGGGCTCGTCGGCTCCGCACGATGCCGTCGTATGCGACCTGCCGCAGTTCTTGCGCGACGGCGATGTTCTGGTGGTAAACGACACCAAGGTGGTACCTGCTCGTTTGCATCTGGCGCGTTCCAGCGGGGGAGCCGTGGAAGTGCTGTTGCTCGAGCCTCTCGACGACGCACATCGAGAGTGGGAAGCGCTCATTCGCCCAGGGAGAAAGATGAAGCCGGGCGAGACGCTGTTTGCCGGCGACACCTCGCAGGTGCTCGAGGTGCACGGCCGCGGCGCACAGGGCGACACTTTCCGCGTTGCGTTCGTGCATGACGACCCGGGCTCACTCATCGCGCGACTCGGCGAGATGCCGTTGCCGCCCTACATCACGAAGCGACTCGACGACACGACCCGTTATCAGACGGTGTACGCGCGCGCGGCGAAGTCTGCTGCGGCCCCGACCGCTGGCCTTCATTTCACCCCGCAGTTGTTGGCCGCCGTGCGGGCAATGGGAGTGCAGATTGTGAACGTCGAACTTGTCGTTGGTCTCGACACGTTCGCGCCGGTAACCACCGACGACCCGCGCGACCACGTGATCCACACCGAGTCGTACCACGTGCCGGCCGAGTCGCTCGCCGCCGTGCAGTCGGCAAAGCGCGTGGTGGCAATCGGCACCACTGCCACGCGCGCGCTTGAGTCGGTCGGCGCGACCGGCAAGACATCGGGGCGAACCAGTTTGTTCATCACGCCAGGTTTTTCGTTCTCGTACGTCGACGTGTTGCTGACGAACTTCCACATGCCACGCACCACGTTGCTCTTGATGATCAGTGCGTTCGTCGGTGAACGCTGGCGGCACTTGTACGAGCATGCCGTTGCGCAGCAGTACCGCTTCTTGTCGTTCGGTGACGCAATGCTGCTTGACCGCCACGCCAGTTAGTCGTTGTGCGCATAGCCTGACCGTCGTGTTTCGCGCCGTCGCCGACGTGAGTGCGACCGACGGGGCGGCGCGGGCGGGCATCGTCACACTGGCGCGCGGCACCTACACGACACCTACCTTCATGCCGGTTGGCACGCGTGGTGCAGTGAAGTACCTCAGCGCACTCGACTATGAACAGCTCGGCGCGCAGATCGTGCTTGGCAACACGTATCACCTCATGTTGCGACCCGGTGCAGATCTCGTGGCGCGTCGCGGCGGTCTCGGCGCGTTCGCCGGTTGGCGCGGGCTCACGCTTACCGACTCTGGCGGCTATCAGATCTTCTCGCTCGAACCAGATGTCGACGACGATGGAGTCACGTTTACCTCGACGTACGACGGTTCAAAACATCGACTCACACCCGAGACTGCCGTCGCCACGCAGGAACAACTCGGCGCCGACATTCAGATGGCACTCGACGTGTGCCCGCCGCTGCCTTCCACCGAAGGGGTGGTGCGAGAAGCAATGCGTCGCACCAGCCTCTGGGCTCGTCGCGCACGGGCGGCACACCAACGCAGTGACCAATCGCTGTTTGGCATTGTTCAGGGGGGCATCAGTGAGCAACTTCGTCGGGAGAGTGCGCGCGACATCGTGAGTGTCGGCTTCGATGGCTACGGCATCGGCGGCCTTTCCGTTGGCGAGACGCGTGCAGAGATGCTGCCTGCACTCGCCGCAGCAATTGCGGAACTGCCCGCCGATCAACCGCGCTACCTGATGGGGGTCGGTGACCCCGCATCGATGATCGAGGCCATCGGCCTCGGCGTCGACCAGTTCGATTGCGTGTTGCAAACACGCCTCGGTCGACACGGTACGGCGCTAACGAGTGCTGGTCGGCTCAACGTGAAACGCGCAGAATTCTGCGAAAGTGACGAACCACTCGATGCGACATGTGAGTGCTCGGTATGTCGCATGCACACTCGCGCGTACCTTCGGCATCTGTTTCAGGTTGCCGAGCCAACGGCGTCGCGGTTGGTATCGCTACACAACCTCGCGTGGACGGTCACACTCATGCAGCGCGCCCGCAGCGCCATCATCGCTGGCACGTTTGCCGCGTTGCGCCGCGAAGTGCTTGACGTCTGGGCGGTAGCGTAAGTCCTCATGTCCAGCCTGTTGTTTGCCGCAGAAACCACGACCACATCATCAAGCGGGGGCGGAATCCTCGGGCTTCTGCCGCTGATCCTCATCTTCGTGGTGATGTATTTCCTGCTTCTTCGTCCGCAGCGCAAGCGCCAGAAAGAAGCTGCCGCACTGCAGGGTGCAATTCAGGTGAACGACTCGGTGTTGCTTACCAACGGCATCATCGGACTCGTGACCGGTGTCGAAGACCGTTTCTTGTGGGTGGAAATCGCCGAGGGCGTACAAGTGCAAGTTGTCAAAGGTTCCGTCGGCAGCAAAGTGAACATGGACGGCAGCCCTATTGCGGCACCAAAGCCAGAGAAGAAGTCGCGCAAGTTCGGCAAACAACAAGATGCCGAGGGAGAAAAGAAGTAGTCGCAGAACCACTCAGTCGGTTCGAGCATTGACCACTACTCGTTCATGAAGCGTCGTCTCCTTGCCTCGTTGATTGGCATCGTCGTGCTGGCGATTGCTGCAATCAGTGCGACGCTCGCCACCGGCAATCGGCCGTCGCTGGGTCTCGACTTGCAGGGTGGTGCGTCAATCACGTTGCAACCCGAGAGCGGTTATGACGCCGGGGCTCTCGAAGTCGCCGTGGAAATCATTCGTGCGCGAGTCGATTCGATCGGTGTTGCCGAGCCTGAGATCATTCGCCAGGGCGACACCGTTGTCGTGAATCTGCCAGGCGTGAAGGATCAACAGCGAGCGCTCGACATCGTCGGACGAACCGGTGATTTGCAGTTGCGACCGGTGTTGCAAACGGGGTCGATTGACCCTGCCGCGGGAGCGGATAACACCGAGGCTCCGGCATCCACCGAGACGACCGTGCCGAGTGACACGTCCGTGCCGAGTGACACGTCGGTGCCCGGTGAAGGCGGTCCAGGTCAGTCGCGTGGTGCCCGACCGATGGTCGACACCACAGTGCCGAGCGAAACGACGCTCGTCACCGCGACCACGCTCGCAACCGACACGACAGAGCCGACCGAGACGACACTTGCCGTTGATGCCACAACGCAGGTTGACGCAGCCACCCCCGAAGCCGTAACGACCGCAGCACCAACGGGCGAGCTTCCTGCCGGGTCTGAAGTTCTTGTGGGCAAAGACGGCCTGGCCTATCTCGTTGGTCCAGTCGCGGCAACTGGACTTGTTTTTGAGAACAATGCTTCCGCCACCATTCAGGGTTCGGCCTGGTCGGTGGTCGTGCAACTTCGTAGCGGTGCAGCGGGCGAAGACATCTGGAATTCCCTCACCACTCGCTGCTACTCGCGCGATGCCACATGCCCGACTGCGCAGGTGGCGATCGTGCTCGACGGTGAAGTGTTGTCGGCCCCGGTCGTACAAGAGGCGGTGTTCACCGGGGGACAAGTGCAGATCACTGGCAACTTCTCCGAAGCAGAGGCGCGCGACCTGGCCAAAGTGCTTGAATTCGGTGCGGTTCCCGTGAAATTCGCGGTATCGCAGGTACAAACCGTGTCACCAACCCTCGGTGGCGACTCATTGCGCGCCGCACTCATCTCTGGCTTGGTCGGTCTCGGGCTCGTCTTTCTTTTGATGTTGCTCTATTACCGCGTGGTTGCGCTGGTCGTCTTCTTCGGCCTCACGGTGTCGATCGCCTTGCAGTTTTCGGTCATCACATATCTCTCAAAGACAAACGGTCTGGCGCTCTCGCTCGCGGGCATCGCCGGAATCATCGTGTCGATCGGTATCGCAGTCGACTCGTACATCGTGTTCTTCGAACGACTCAAGGATGAACTCACCGCGGGTCGCAGCTTGCGCAACTCGGCGCAACGAAGTTTCGAAGGCGCTTGGCGTACGGTGCTCGCCGCGGACACGGTGTCATTCCTCGCCGCAGCAGTGCTGTGGTGGTTGACGGTTGGTTCAGTGCGTGGTTTTGCGTTCTTCCTCGGATTGGCAACGCTGGCCGACGTGATGATCGTATGGTTCTTCACCCGCCCAGCCATGTTGCTGTTGGCGCGTAGCAAGTTCATGGAGCAGCGCTCGCTGCTCGGTGTCCGTGTAAAGAAGGAAGCGACGGTGACATCGTGAGTTCACTCTCGGGCTTCGGTCGTCTGTATCGCGGTGAGACCACCGTCGACTACTACGGCAAGCGCAAGGCGGCATTCATCGTCTCAGGCGCCTTCATGGTCGTCACGGCCGTCACCCTGATCGTCGGAGGGTTGAACCTCGGTATCGATTTCAAGGGTGGTGTGGCGTGGGAGGTTCCAGCGTCGACAACCTTCGGTGAAGCGCAAGTGCGTGAGGTTCTTGATGCCAACAACGTCGAGACGGTCAATGCCAAGATTC
>CAYFNN010000044.1:0-9534 GCA_964344465.1 uncultured Bifidobacterium sp.
GTGTTGGTGCGCCGATGACCCTGCGAGCTCTCAACATGATTATCGATGCAGAACGCACCGTCGAAGGCGGTGGCTTCGTCGTGCGTCGGCCATTCCCCACGGCGCGGGTGAGTCACATTGATCCGTTCTTGTTGCTCGACGAGATGGGTCCGGTCGACTACGCACCCGGCAAAGCGATTGGTGCACCTGAGCATCCGCATCGCGGGTTTGAAACGGTCACGTATCTCATGCATGGCGCGATGGAGCATCGCGACACCACTGGTGCAGTTGCCACGATTCGTCCGGGTGGTGTGCAGTGGATGACCGCTGGTGCCGGTGTGATTCACAGCGAGTTGCCCACCGACGAGTTTTTGCGCGCCGGCGGCCGCATGCACGGGTTTCAGTTGTGGGTGAACCTTCCCGCTTCTTCCAAGATGATCTCGCCGCGCTACCAGGGGTTTGATGCCGAGGAATTGCGCCGTGTGCCATTGCCGGGCGGTGGGGAAGTTCGAGTAGTTGCCGGCACGGTGATGGGCGTGACGGGCGCCGTCGAAACCACCAGCCCAATGACGTATGCGCACGTGCTGTTGCACGACGGCGATGAAGTGCACTGGTCGCCCGACAGTGGTCATACCGCACTCGTGCATGTGTTCGATGGCGAGATGCGCGTCAATGATCATGCGGCACAGTCGGGTCAGATGATGGTGTTCGAACGCTCGGGCGGTTCAATCACGCTGCGCGGGCACGGTGGTGTCGTCGCACAAGCCCTGCTACTCGGCGGTAAACCGCTTGGTGAACCGGTGGTGCGCTACGGACCTTTCGTCATGAATACTCGCGACGAAATCGTGCAAGCATTTGAGGACTACCAAGCGGGCCGTTTGGTGGCGCAGCGATGACCGTGCATCAGGTGGCGCAGCGATGAGCGCGCCCGCAAACACCCCGGCGGCGTTGTTCGCCAGTCGCATCAACCGCGCACGCGCGGCGATGCACGAACAGGGTGTCGATGCGCTTCTCGTTTCCGTTGGTCATGACCTGCCGTATCTCGTCGGCTATCACGCGATGCCACTCGAGCGGTTAACGGCCCTCGTGGTTACCTCCACGAATGCCACGTTGCTCGTGCCGCGGCTCGAAGCCCCGCGCGTTGAGCCCCACGCATCGGTGTTCGAACTCGTGTCGTGGGATGAGACTGACGATCCCGTGGCGATCGTCGCGTCGTTGTTGGGTGCATCGCGCACCATTGCCGTGGGCGACCAGATGTGGTCGCGGTTCCTCGTTGACTTGTTGCGCCAGTTGCCGGGCCGCCACTACGTGCGTGCGGTGCAGGTGGTGGGTGCGCTCCGGGCGAGTAAGGACGACGCCGAGATTGCCGCCCTCCTCGCGGCGGGGGCTGCGGCAGATCGAGTGGCTCTGCAATTACAGCGTGGTGAGATCGCACTGGTGGGTCGAACGGAAGCCGAAGTGTCGGCCGACATCTCGTCACGGCTACTTGCGGAGGGTCACGATGTGGTCAACTTCGCCATCGTCGCTGCAGGAGAGAACGCATCAAGCCCACACCATCATCCGGGACGCCGCGAAATTCGCCGCGGGGAAATCGTGTTGTGTGATTTCGGCGGCACGATGAACGGATACTGCAGCGATATCACTCGTTGCGTTCACATCGGCTCTCCGTCGCCCGACGTGCAACGCGCGTGGAGTGATCTGCGTCGTGCGCAGGAAGCCGGCGTACAGGCAGGCGTCGTGGGAGGAACATGTGAGTCGGTCGACACAGCGGCCCGCAGTGTGCTTGAAGACGCAGGTTGGGGTGAGTACTTCATCCACCGCACGGGTCATGGCATCGGCATGGAGGCGCACGAAGAGCCCTACATGGTGCGAGGCAATTCACTCGCGATTGCGCATGGCCATGCGTTCAGCGTCGAGCCAGGCATCTACGTGCCGGGTCAATGGGGTATGCGGCTCGAAGACATCGTGGTCGCCACCACCAACGGCCCGCAGCGCATGAATCACGCGCCACGCGACCTCGTGGTGCTGTGAAGTTTGGCGCCAGGTTGACACCGTGAACTACGACAGTGGAGCCTCGTTGTGAAGCTCGACGCCGCGACGGTGATGCTGCAGTGGTCCTCGGGCGGCATGTTGTTTTTTGTCTTCACATTTCGCACCGGCGAAATTTCCGTCGGCTACGGCAAGTTGCTGCGTGCGGTATACGCCGCACTCGCGGTGATCGGTGCCGGAATGGGCGTCGCTTTTGGCGCGGTGCTGGGCCGAGAAATTGCCGCAGTTGTTCTCGCCGTGTTGGCCCTGGCTGCGTTCGCCCGCCGCGACACCGCACTCGACGTGCTGGCTGCAGCGAGCGGCTTTGTCGGTGTCATCATCGCCACGCTCGCTGTTGAACATGGCGAAGGTGTCGGCAGTGACGTGCTGTGGCTGGCGCGGCTCGTCGTTGGCGCGGTGTTTCTCGGAGCCGTGAGTGATGCGATGCTGCTCGGCCACTGGTATCTCGTGCAGCCGGGGATGCCGCGCAAATTGTTGAATCAACTCACCAACGTTTTGCTCGTGGTGTGGCCGATTGAAGTCGTGGTGATGTTGTTGCCGACAGGCATGTTGAGTGTGCTGAACGGCACCATCGACGACGGCTGGAACGGTGTGCTTGGTTGGTTCTGGCTGGCGTGCGCATCGCTCACGGGCGTGCTGGCGTGGTTTACGCGCGCAGCGCTACGTGAGCGCAGTTACTCCGCCGTGATGGCTGCGACGGGGTTGAGTTATCTCGCAATTCTGATGGGCTTTGGCACCGACCTCGTGGCGCGCGCGCTGTTGATGGTCTAGCGACGCAGTCTCGCCGCCACTCGGTCTAGCGCTGTGGCGCCACGAGCGGCCATGGCCGCGAGCGTTCGAAGGCGAGCGCTGCATCGAGTAACACTTGCTCGCTGAAATGGCGACCCATTACTTGTAATCCGACTGGAAGACCATCGACGTTTCCCGCCGGAATCGAGATACCCGGGTTGCCATAAATGTTGGCGGGGAACGTGAGCACACCATTGTTTCCGGCACCTGCCACGACACCGCCGAACGTGTCGGGCAGCGGACCCTCGGCATTGAAGGCAACATCGGGATTGCTTGCGGTGATGATGATGTCTACTTCGTCGAAGATTTCAGTCATTCGCCGATTCAGCTCGACGCGTCGAGTTTCGAACTTGCCTCGTGCCTCGGTGCCGTACAAACTGCCGGCGCGTTCGAGTCCGTAGCGGATTTCCGGCGTCAAGATGTCGGCACAGGCCGGCCAGTAGTCGCGCAACTCAAACGCCAGCGCCGCCATTCCAGTGATTGACCATGCAGCACCGAGTCGCGGTAACGACACATCAATGCCATCGACGCGCCGCATGCCGGTGATGCTGATGAGATGTTGTGCAGCCTCCTCGAGCACCGCCCACATCGCCGGTGACACCACTGCCGAACCCCAATTCGGCACGACGACGGCACGCATGCCGCGCAGCGAGTGCGTGCCGAGACCGGCTTCCCAACCCTCGACACGCGGCAGGCTGAGTGGGTCGTTGCCCTCATGGCCATTGCACACATCAAACCAGCGAGCGGTGTCGCGCACACTGCGCGAGAGACAGCCGACCGTCGTGGTCAGATTGCCGTTCGGTGCTCCGGGCCCGCGCGGAATTCTTCCATAGGTGGATTTCAACCCGACCAGACCCGTGAAGCCAGCCGGAATACGTATCGAGCCGCCGCCATCGCCTCCTGTCGCGATGGTGACGAGACCGCCAGCGACGGCAGCTGCGCTGCCACCCGATGAACCGCCGGGTGTGCGACCCTGCTTCCAGGGGTTGTGCGTTGCGCCGTGCAACATCGTGCGCGTGAGGTTGACGCCTCCGAATTCGCTCGAGGTGGTTTGACCGATGAGCACCGCACCCGCACCTGCGGCGCGCACGAGCATGGTGTCGGTGGTGGTGGCGACGCGATCTTTGAAAACGAGGCTTGCGTCGGTGTCGGGCCAATCGGTGCGACGCTCGAGTTCCTTCACGCCGAGCGGCACACCGCCGAATGGCAATGACACATCGGCACGTCGTGCTGCGTCAAACGCACGGTCACGATCGAGGAAACAGAACGCATTCAACTCGCTGGCGTCGATGGCGGCATAGGTGGCGGTGAGTTCTTCGACGGGCGAGCGTTCGCCTCTACGAAATGCCTCGACGAGCGATGATGCATCGCCTTGCCAAGGACGGTCGACCACGGCCCAAGCGTAGGTGAATCGTTAGCCTGCTCGCGATGGATTCCCGCGCGTTTCTCGGTCTGGAACGCGCTAGCGAGACGTCGTTTTCGCTGCATGTGGTGCCGCGCCTCACGACGAGCGGCGGTTTTCTCTTTGGCGGGGCTGGTCTCGGCGCCGGGATCTCCGCACTCGAGGCTGTGACCGGTCGTCGCTGCACCTGGGCGACGGCACAGTACCTGTCGTATGCGCGTCGCGATGAGCGAGTCGACGTCGAGGTAGTTGTCGCAGTCGAGGGCAGCAGCATCTCGCAGGCTCGCGCCACGTGTCGTGTAGGAGATCGCGAGATTCTCACCGTGAATGCGGCGTTGGGCGACAGGAATTTTGATGCGGCCGGCCAATTCGTCGCGATGCCCGACAGCATCGCCCCAGACGCTGCACGCCCGCGAACCTTGCGTGCCGCGCATGCCGATTCGATCATGGAGGCCCTCGACATGCGCTATGTGAAGGGTCGTGATCTCGACGAACTCGACGGAACCCCCAGCGACGGTCGCACCATCATGTGGGTGCGCATCAAGTCGTTGGTTGACGGTGTCGATGCAGCAGCACTCGGCATCATGGGTGACTTCGTGCCGATGGCCGTCGGTCAGGCACTCGGCCTTCGTGCCGGCGGCAACAGCCTCGACAACACCATTCGCTTTTCTTCCCTGGTGCCCACCGACTGGGTGCTGCTCGACATTCAGGTCGAATCGGTACAGCGGGGCTTTGGTCACGGCACGATTCAGATGTTCGCGCAAAATGGGGCCCTGCTGGCCACCGCCAGTCAGAGTTGTATCGCCCGCAAGTGGAAGACTTGACCTGATGCAACGCCGAGACGGAATGACGGTGCCGCTGCCCGGCCACCTGCATGAGCACGAAAAGCAACTTCGTTCATTGGCTGAACTCGGCTACAGCGACATTTGGTCGGCAGAGGCCGACGGGGTTGATGCCTTCACACCGCTCGCACTCGCAGCAGCGTGGGAGCCACGATTGCGACTCGGCACCGCCATCGTGCCGGCCTACACCCGCACGCCCGCACTCTTTGCACAAAGCGTGGCCTCACTGGCTGATGCGGCGCCCGGACGCTTCGCGATCGGTATCGGTTCGTCGAGCAACGTGATTATCGAACGCTGGAACGGCCTGCCGTTCGTCGAACCGTACAAGAAGGTGCGTGACGTCGTGCGGTTTCTTCGTGATGCGATGTCTGGCGAGAAGATCACCAAGCAATACGACACGTTCAAGGTTGACGGGTTCCGACTCGGCGTGCGACCCGAAGTGAAGCCACCAATCCTCGTGGCTGCGTTGCGCGAGGGAATGTTGCGACTTGCCGGCCGCGAAGCTGATGGTGCCATCATCAATTGGTTGTCGCCCGATGATGTGCGCACGGTCACCAAGGTGGTGCATGATTCTGCGCGAAAAGCTGGCGCTGACCCAGCATCAAAGGAAATCGTGGCCCGTATCTTCGTGTGCCCGAGCGAGAACACCGAGGTGGTGCGCGCCGGTGCGCGATATGCCATCGCTGCGTACCTCAACGTGCCGGTGTACGCCGAGTTTCACCGTTGGCTCGGCCGCGGTGATGCACTCGCGGGCATGTGGGATGCCTGGAAAGCGGGCGATCGTAAGGCGGCTCTCGCCGCAATACCCGACTCGGTGGTGGACGACCTCGTGGTGCACGGCTCGCCAGCCGAGTGCCGGGCGAAGATCGATCGCTACTTTGCAAATGGCGTGAATACCTCATCGCTTGCGATCTTGGCGTTTGACCCGGCCGTCAATTTCTGGTCTGCCGTCGAGTCGCTGGCACCTTCGGCCTCGTGACGGGCTCACCACTCGACCCAGACGCAGCAGCGGCCGCCAAAGGCGAGGCCGAAGAACAGGCGCGCGCCCAACGCAACTTCGGTTGGCAGCTGCTGTGGCGCACGTTGCTTGAACAGAAGCGCGCACTGGTGTTGGGAGTTGCCATTGGCATCACGTGGACTGCAGCGAAAGTGGCCGTTCCACAACTCACCAAACAAGCCATCGATCAGGGCATCGAGCGCAATGGTCCGCTCGTCGCGTGGTCGGTGTTCATCGCAATTGCCGGCCTCGCCACGGGTTTACTTACTGCTGGGCGCCGGTACCTCGCGTTTCGCGAGAGCCGTTGGACAGAAACTCGCTTGCGCGAACGGATTTTTGCGCACATTCAGCGATTACACGTTGCCTACCACGACAAGTCTCAGACCGGCCAGTTGATGAGCCGCGCGTCGAGCGATCTGCAACAGGTGCAGCAGTTCGTGGTGATGATTCCCATCACGCTCAGCAACGTTGCCCAGCTCGTTGCCGTAACGGTGATTCTCGCATTGACCGATTGGCGATTGGCCATCATCGCGTTGGCACCGCTGCCGTTCATCAATGTGGCATCGCGTCGATTCTCGAACCGTATTCATCCGGCGGTGCTGGCGGTGCAGAACGAGCAGGCTCAACTGGCCAGCGTGGTCGAGGAAAGCGTCTCTGGTGTCCGCGTGGTGAAAGGTTTGGGCACCGAGCAGGTGCAGTTCGACAAATTGCGCCAAGAAGCCGATGACATACGCCGATTGTCGCTGAAAGCCGCGAGCATTCGCAGCAGGTTTCTGCCCGCCATCGACTTATTGCCGTCGCTCGGATTGATCGCCGTGCTGGGCTACGGCGGTCATCGTGTAATCAACGGTGACATGTCGATTGGAGACCTCGTCGCGTTCAACGTGTACCTCACGATGCTGGTGTGGCCGCTGCGCAACATCGGCATGATGGTGGCACTCGGTCAGCGCGCAGCTGCCGCCCTCGTGCGAGTGCATGAAGTGCTGTCGACCGAGCCGGCAGTTCGCACACCCGAGAAGCCCAGAGCGTTGCCACCTCGTGCCGGTGCGGCGACGGGTGGTAGTGCGGCGATGGGCGCCGTGCGGTTCGAATCGGTGCACTTCGGATACGACGCCGACCGAGAGATCCTGCGCGGTTTCGAGTTGGCGATTGCGCCTGGTGAGTCGGTGGCGCTCGTGGGTGCCACGGGTTCAGGAAAGAGCACCATCGTGCGGTTGCTGCTGCGTTTCTACGACGTGACTAGCGGTCGAATCACCTTGGATGGTGTCGACTTGCGGCGACTCGACCTTGGGGAACTGCGACGGAACGTTGGCGTGGTATTCGAAGACACTTTTCTCTTTAACGACTCAGTTCGCAACAACATCGCATTCGCAAAACCCGATGCCGATCAGCAAATCGTTGAGCGTGCCGCACGTCTTGCCGGAGCACACGACTTCATCACGCAATTGCCCGACGGCTACGACACGCCGATCGGTGAACGCGGATTTTCGCTGAGTGGCGGCCAACGCCAACGAGTCGCGATTGCGCGGGCAATCGTGGCCGACCCGCGAGTGCTGGTACTCGACGACGCGACGAGCGCAGTAGACCCGAGCAAAGAGCACGAGATTCGCGACGCCATGCGCACAGTCATGGCCGGACGCACCACCATCGTGATTGCCCATCGACCGGGCACCATCGCCCTTGCAGATCGAATCGTGCTGCTCGACGGGGGTGTCGTTGCCGCGACGGGCCAACACCGCGAACTCATCGAGACAAGTGAGCGTTACCGCGAAGTTCTCGCTGCATGGGCGGTGCGTGACGCCGAACCCTCGCAGCTCGCCACGCCAACGGGAGGCGACTGAGTGTTCGGCATGGGTGCCGGCGTCGCGCCGGAAGATCAGCTCGACCGGTCACAGACGCGTCGCGTTCTCCGCCGCGTGTTGCGCATGGCGTATCCGTTTCGCCGTACGGCATACGTGGCGCTCGGCTGTGTCGTGGTGACGACCGCAGCGACACTGACGGCCCCAATCCTCGTTCGGCACGGCATTGACGCGGGCATTCGCGTGGGTGACGTCGCTGAACTCAACCTCTCGGTCGGTCTGTATCTCGCCATAACGGCGTTGTCGTACGGCTTCGGGCGACTGCAGTACGTGTTTCTCAACCGCACGGGCGAAGCCTTCCTACGCGAGCTGCGACTGAAGGTGTTCGCCGCGATGCAGCGGCAGTCGATGGCGTTCTACGACCGCAACAAGGCCGGGGTGCTCGTGGCACGCATGACCGCCGACATCGAAACGATGGGTGAGTTGATTCAGTGGGGACTGCTGCAGTTCCTGGCGAGCGGCTTTCTTGTCGTGCTCGCCTTCGCGGTGCTCTTCACGTTGTCATGGCAGCTCACGTTGGTGGTGTTGATCGTGTTTCCAGTCATCGTCATTGCGTCTGTCAAGTTTCAACGCGACTCGAACACCGCATACCTCAGCGTGCGCGAACGGGTGGGCCAGAACCTCGGCACGCTGCAAGAGGGCATCGCCGCGGTGCGCGTGATTCAGGCGTATGCGCAAGAAGACCACCAGATCAAACGTTTCGAGCGGTCGAATCGCTCACTGTTCGACAGTCACGTGCGCAGCATTCGCATCAGCACGTGGTATTTCGGGCTCGTTGAATTTTCGGGTGTGATTGCCGCAGCACTCGTGGTGGGCATCGGTGGCTGGCTCGTGCACCGCGACACGGTGTCGCTTGGCACCGTGGTGGCATTCATCCTGTTGCTTTCCAGCCTGTTTGACCCCGTGCAGCAGTTGTCGCAGCTCTACAACGGCGTGCAGTCGGCGGCCGCGGCGCTGCACAAGTTGTATGGCATCCTCGACCACAAGCCCGAGGTCGATGAGGCGCCCGATGCCGTCGACCTCCCACGCCGCGGAGTGTTGGCAGTCAGCGGGGTTGAATTCACCTACCAAGCGGGAACACAGCCGGCGCTCGTTGGCGCCGATCTCGTCGTTGCCGATGGCGAGCGCATCGCCTTGGTGGGGCCAACTGGTGCAGGCAAGAGCACCTTGGCCAAGTTGATGGCGCGGCTCTATGACCCCACCGTTGGGAGCGTGTCGTATGGCGGCACGAACTTGCGCGACGCAACGATGGTGAGTTTGCGCGAGCGCATCGTCGTGGTGCCGCAGGAAGGCTTCTTGTTCAATGGCACCATCCGAGAAAATGTGCGTCTCGCTCGAATCGCCGCAACCGATACCGAGGTCGAGTCGGCGCTTGCTCGTCTCGGCATTCTCGAACACTTCGAACGCCTACCCGAGGGTCTCGACACCGAGGTGCGTGAGCGCGGTAGCCGACTTTCAGCCGGCGAACGCCAGCTCGTCGCGCTCGGTCGTGCGGCGCTGGTCGACCCCGCCGTACTCGTTCTCGATGAAGCCACATCGAACCTCGACCCTGGTACCGAGGCAGAAGTTGAGGCAGCTCTCGAACGTCTGATGCAGGGTCGCACCACGATCGTGGTG
>CAYFNN010000045.1:0-9524 GCA_964344465.1 uncultured Bifidobacterium sp.
GCTGAAGCGCACCGAGCGATGCAACACGGCGATGTTCCAGTCGGCGCGGTGGTCGTGCGCAACGGCGAGGTAATCGCTGCCGCCCACAATGAACGCGAGCTACGGAATGACCCCACTGCTCATGCCGAGCTGCTTGCCCTGCGCGTTGCCGCAGAACGAATCGGATCCTGGCGCCTCACCGACTGCACACTGGTCGTCACGTTGGAGCCGTGCGCAATGTGCGCCGGAGCCATCGTCAACTCCCGAATCGCAACGGTGGTGTTCGGGGCCCCAGATCTCAAAGCAGGTGCACTGGGTTCGCTCTACAACCTTGCTACCGACCCCCGCCTTAACCACACTCCTGTGGTACGACATGGAATCTTGGCGAGTGATTCCAGCGCTGTACTCGCAGAGTTTTTTCGCGAGCGACGCCACTATTTGCAGTAGGTCTCGTTCTCGGGAACGGTTCCGTCGATGAGGTAGGCGTCAAGCTGCTCTACGACGCACGCGTTGAGGCCATATCCCGTATGGCGGTCTGCTTCCACGATGATGAGTACACCTTGCTCGAGATTCTTGGCGGCACGTCGGGTGCTCTCCAGCGGTGTTGCAGCGTCACCTGTGGTACCGATTACAACAATCGGCCCTGCCCCCTTACCACTCACTTTGACTCGTGCGGCGACCCGAGTCGGCCACAGCGCACAGGCGTACCCGTATCCATAATTCGCACCTAGTCGAGGAGCCACTGCAACGAACTTCGGCACGTCCGCATCGACGTCGGCCACCGATGATCCCTCTGCATCATCGAGGCACGAGATGGCGAGAAATGCCTCGAGCTCATTGCCGTAGGTGCCGTCGAATTGTCGTTGGTAATAGTCGTCATACAAGCCGGTGAGTGCTGCGCCATCTCCCAGCGTCGCGTTGGCAAGCGCTGCTTCGAGTCGTGGCCACAGCGTGTTGCTGTACATCGCTTGAAACACGGCCGTATATAACACTCCCTGGGTCACCGCGGTGCGGCCCTTCGCTCCCGCAAGCGGTGTTTCGTCAATGTCGGCCACCAACTTGTCAAAGAGCGCAGCAGGATTTCCGCCGTTGTAAATCAAACACGTCGTGCGCTTGGCACAATCGGCAAAGAACGCATTCAACTGCCGTTCAAAACCCTTGAGCTGGGCAATGGCTTGATCGAAGCCACTTGCATTCGGATCAGAAGCTCCGTCAAAGACGGCCGCACGCACCGTGTCGGGGAAGAGTGTCACCCACGTGGCACCAAGTTCTGAGCCATAGGAAAACCCGAAGTACGTGATTCGTTCCTCACCTAGTGCGGCGCGAATTGAATCCATGTCACGCGCCGAAGCTTCGGTGGAAATATACGGAAGAATGTCACCGCTTCGTTCCACACAGGCGTCAACAAATTCTTGGGTTAGGCGCACCATCTCTTGTTTGGCAGCGTCATCGTTCGGGGGAGAATCGATGCCGAAATAACGGTCGTAATCGTCGATGCAGTCAACGGCAGGTGTCGAGAGTCCGGTGCCACGAGGATCCCACCCGACGATGTCAAAGTGCCGGCGGAGTTCCTCGCCGACGTACCACTCGGCATCAATCGGAATCACCGTGCCGCCGAAGCCCGGCCCTCCTGGGTTCACGAGCATCGAGCCGATACGTACGCTCGGGTCGTCTGCTGCTCTGCGAACAATGTGCAGCGTGAAGAATCTTCCGTCATCATTTGCATAGTCGTAGGGCACCCTTAAAGTGCCGCATTCAAGAGCCGCGCCAGTCACACCGCGCGTGCCCGGCGGACACTCGCCCCAGGTGATCGTGCCCTGCGTTCGCGTCACAGGTTCGGCGGAATCCGCCTTGTCATCCATTGCCGCGGTGGAATTTGGGTCGCTAGTCGCAATCGTCGGATCCGTGCTGGCTTCAAAGATCATTCGCTCGCCGCACGCCGATGCGACGAGAGACAACGACATCAAGAGCAAGACGATTCGTCGCATGAGACCCTCAGCCTAGATTTGCCCTCAGACTTCTATGCCGCGCCCTACGACTGACGAGACCGATGATGACACCCTCGGGGTTGCCGAGTACCTCGCCCTTGTCAACGGAACATTGCGCAACGGTCTCACTGGGGTGTGGGTACAAGGTGAGGTCACTGCATTCAAGAAGGACAACAACAAAGGGCACATCTATTTCTCGCTCGTCGAAGAAGCACACGGTGAACAGCACACACTGAAAGTCAGTTTCTGGGCGGGTAAGCAAAGGGGCTTGCGCTCGAAATTGTCACAGCATGGTCTTGACTTAGCCGATGGCATGAAGGTGCGCATCACGGGAGAGCCCCAGGTGTACCCGATGTACGGCAACTTCAGCCTGATACTCGATGACATAGATCCCACGTTCACTCTCGGTGATCTGGTGCAGCGTCGCGAAGAGGTCATTCGTCGGCTCAAGGAGAAGGGTCTCTTTGACCGCAACCGCACCACGGTGTTGCCGCGAGTGCCGATGCGGCTGGCCATTATCACCAGCACCGGAACTGCCGCCAATGCCGACGTCATGAAGACGCTCACCGAGTCGGGCATCGGTTTTCAGATCAGCGAATATGACGTTCGTGTGCAGGGCCAAGAAGCACCGAAGATGATTGTGAGAGCGCTACAACACGCCAGCATGCGCGACGACATTGATGCAGTCATCGTGATACGCGGAGGTGGGGCGAAGAATGAATTAGCCGTCTTTGACGATGAACACATTGCTACGGCGATTGCGGACTGTCGTCACCCCGTGCTGACGGGAATCGGCCATGACACTGACCGCAGCATCGCTGACGAAGTGGCTTTCGCCAGTTTCAAGACCCCCACTGCGTGTGCCGGATTCGTCGTTGAGCGAGTGAGGGCCTACGTCGACGGCATCAATGATTGCTGGCAGCGTTTGTCATCGCGTGCCCTTCAAATGCTCGAGCTCACGACGGCTCGTCTCGATGCAGTCACCCAGCGGGTGCGCAACGGGGCATTGACCTCACTACAACACTCGTCAGAGCGTCTGGCGGTCAATGCCAATCGACTGCAGAAGGCACCGAAGAAAAGCCTGGCGTCTGCTGAGTCGATACTGAATGACCTTGCCAATCGCCTTCGCTTGCTCGACCCCGAGCAGGTGATGAAACGTGGGTGGAGCATCACCCGCGCGGCTGACGGAACCATCATTCGTGATGTTCGCAAGGCAAGGAAGACACAGCTGGTCACCACTCGAGTCGCGAACGGAACCTTCGCCAGCACGATCACCGAAATCAATCCCAGCCACTAAACAGGAGATAGCGATGCCCAACAAGAAGTCCGAAGACGCGGCGAAGATCGGTTATGAAGCTGCGGTGTCCGAACTCGAAGACATTCTCGAGGAGTTGGAGGGCGACGACATTGACGTCGACAAACTGGCCGACCGAGTGAAGCGAGCCTCGGATCTGGTCAGGGCGTGTCGCGACCGAATTGCGGCAGCGAAACTGCACGTCGAGCAAGTGGTTGCCGAGGTGGACGACGAGTAACCATGTCGGCGTAGCCTTTCAGCGTGCGCCCGGCTCCCCAGTCGCTGCTCGACGTAGCGACGCGCACCGACGCCCGACTGAACGAAGTGTTGCGCACCGAAACCGACCGCTGGGTTGCATTCGACCCCGATTTGTCGGCACCGTTTGCCGAACTGAGCCGTCTCGTGCTCGCGGGCGGCAAACGATTGCGTCCGGCGTTCACCTATTGGGGCTTCGTTGGCGCGGGTGGTTCTCCCAGCGCACAAAGCGTGGTTGATGCCGGTGCCGCGTTCGAGCTGATGCATGCATTCGCTCTCTTCCATGACGACATCATGGATGGTTCGACGGCGCGCCGCGGTCAACCAACGACACACGAAGCGCATCGGGCACTTCATCAACAACGAAACTGGGCAGGCGATGCCCGTCGATTCGGTGACGGTGTTGCGATTCTCGTCGGTGACCTGGCCTTCGTATACGCCGATGTGTTGCTTGCAGGCGCACCACGCCAGGTCTGGGACATTTGGAACGAACTGCGTATCGAGCTGAATGTTGGCCAGTACCTCGACATGCTTGGGTCGGCAGAATCCGAACGGCGCCGCGAGAAGGCAGAACGAATTTGTCGGTACAAGAGCGGAAAGTACACCATTGAGCGACCGCTGCACCTCGGCGCATTGCTGGCAGGCGGCTCAACTGGACTGCTTGCTGCGTATTCGAAATACGGCTTGCCGCTTGGTGATGCGTTTCAGATGCGCGACGACGTGCTTGGCGCCTTCGGTGACACCTCGGTGACGGGCAAACCTGTCGGTGACGATCTCCGTGAGGGCAAGCCCACACCTCTCATGGCAATAGCAGTGTCTCGTGCAAGTTCGGCACAACGCGCAGTGCTCGACCTCGTCGGCGCGCATCGGCTCAATGATGCAGAAGTAGCCAGTGTGCAGAATGTGATTGTTGAGACTGGTGCGCTCGCAGAACTGGAGGCAACCATTGAACGACTAACCGACAGCGCCGTGGCGGCGATCTCGTCGGCTCCAATCGTCGATGAGGCACGCGGTGCGCTCATCGACCTGGCCGCCTACGTCGTGCACCGGAGTCTGTGATGAAAGTCGTCGTCATCGGTGCAGGTCTGGGTGGTCTTTCTGCAGCTGCTCACCTGGCACGAAGCGGCCACGACGTGACCATCGTCGAGCGTGACGCGATTCCTGGGGGCCGAGCCGGCATGATCGAGTCACACGGTTTTCGACTCGACAATGGTCCCACGGTGCTGACCATGCCGAATCTCTTGGAAGAAGCCTTCAATGCAGCCGGCGCAGATATGGGCAACTTCGTGAAGATCAAGAAGGTCGACCCGATGTATCGCGCGGTCTATGAGGACGGTAGCGAACTCTTCGTGCGGCATGGCCGTGAGGCAATGGCAGAAGAGATTGCTCGATTCAGCAACAAGGTGGAGGCGTCGTCGTTCCACAAGTTCTGCGTGTGGCTTGAGCAGTTGTATCGGGCCGAAATGAACTCATTCATCGACACCAACTTCGACTCGCCAGTTGACCTCATGCGGCCTTGGCGCGACGGCCTACGCCTCGTGCGTATGGGGGCATTTCGCAAACTCGACAAGAAAATTGGCTCGTTCTTTCGCGACGACCGCTTGCAGCGCATCTTTAGTTTTCAGTCGATGTACGCCGGTCTCGCACCATACGAGGCACTGTCGCTCTATGCAGTAATCACGTACATGGATTCCGTTGAGGGTGTGTATTTCCCAGAGGGCGGGATGCATGCGATGGCGACGGGCCTTGCCGATGCGGTGACCAGGGCGGGAGTGCAGATTCGTTACGAGAGCCCCGTCACGCGCATCCTGCGTTCAGCCGGATCGCGCGGTGCGGTGGTCGGCGTCGAGATTGGCGGTGACGAGCGTGTGGCGGCCGACGCAGTGGTGTGCAACCCTGACCTGCCGGTGGCGTATCGCACATTGCTCGGAGGTGTTGACGCGCCGCGAGTTGCGCGCAACGGCAAATACAGCCCGAGCTGCTTGCTATGGATTGCCGGTGTCAAGGGGTTGCCACCGGTGAATGCCGCTCATCACAACATCCACTTCGGTCGCGATTGGAACGGTGCCTTCAAAGCGTTGATCGAAGACGGAGTACGAATGCCCGACCCGTCGATTCTCGTCACCCTGCACTCGCTCGACACCAAAGGACTCGCACCCGAGGGCCATTCGTCGATTTACGTGCTTGAGCCAACGCCCAATCTCGACGGCACCATTGACTGGTCACGTGAACGTGACCGCATCATGGGCGATATCCGCGAACGGGTTGCGCGCCTTGGATATCCGACCGATGTCGTCGTCGAACGAATCTACGACCCGCTCGACTGGGAGCGCCTCGGAATGGAACGAGGCACACCCTTCGCACTTGCCCATACCTTTCGCCAGACGGGTCCGTTCCGTCCGAACAACCTCGACAAACGCGTTCCGGGGTTGTTCTTCGTCGGCTCATCAACCGTGCCGGGGGTCGGTGTTCCGATGGTGCTCGTGTCCGGAAAGCTGGCGGCGCGTCGAATCGGTGATTACGCAGCAACTCGCGGCGGTCGATAGCCGCGATGTCTGCTCCAACCCCGACGACAAGGTTGCTTCCCGAGGGTCCGGTCACCATGGCACAGAGCTATGCACTCTGCAAGGAGTTCAACAAACGTCACGGTACGACGTATTACTGGTCAACGAAAGTCTTGCCGGCCGACAAGCGACCACATGTGCATGCGCTGTACGGCTTTTGCCGATATGCCGACGACATCGTCGATGATCTCGGACCAGTGCCCACCGCCGAACGCGCAGTGGCGCTCGCGTCATTTGGCGAACGATTCTTTCATGATTTGGAGAACGGCTCATCAAGTGACCCGGTGCTGATGGCGGTGGTCGACACGGTGCGCAAGTTCGAGCTCGACCCACAGTGCTTCCGGCGGTTTCTGCGCAGCATGACCATGGATCTCACTGTCGCAACCTACGAAACATGGGCCGATCTCCTCGACTACATGGACGGCTCTGCAGCGGTGATCGGGGAGATGATGCTGCCAATTCTTGATCCGGTTGACTCTGCCGCGATCAGTCATGCCCGTGACCTTGGCAACGCCTTTCAGCTGACCAACTTCCTACGAGACATCAACGAAGATCTCGATCGTGGTCGCATATACGTGCCGCAGGAAGACCTTCGGCGTTTCGGTGTCAAATTGCATGACCGAGAAGTGACCGCAGCATTCGTCGAAGTGATGCAGTTTGAGATTGCTCGTTGTCGCTCGCTGTATGCCTCGGCAGATCTTGGCATAGCAATGTTGCCTCCGCGATCGGCTCGCTGCATTCGTGCCGCACGCAATTTGTATTCGGGCATCCTCGAGCGAATAGAAGCGCAGAATTACGACGTCTTTTCACGGCGCGCATCGGTGCCGACGTGGCAGAAAGCAATCGTCGTTGGGCGACTCGTCGTGCCGTTCGGCGGCTGATTGTGTCGGTAGTCAAGTCAACGGCATTAGCCGTGAAGGTAAGCCGTAGTGCAGGTGTCGTCGCAATCGCGGCCATGGTGGCGACGCCACTCTTCGTGCAGGGTGAGGTCGAGCGTCGCTGGCTCGCGTACGTCGTAGTCATCGGCTTCTTCGTTGCCGCCACTGCCGCGTCGTGGTTGGTACATGATGTGCGCGCAGTGTGGGCCGCCGTAGTCGTGATGACCATCAGCCTTGCCGTCGAAGTAGTTGGGAGTCGCACAGGTTTTCCGTTTGGTGACTACGAATACGGCTCGGCACTACAACCCAAACTCCTTGGTGTTCCTCTGCTTGTGGCCGTTGCATGGACGATGATCACGCTTGTGGTGTATGGCATGTATGAACACACGCGACTGTCCTTGGTTGGTCGAACTATCGCTGGTGCGTGTTCAATCACTGCGTGGGATGTATTTCTCGACCCGCAAATGGTGGCTGAGGGATATTGGACGTGGCAGCAACGCGGTGCTTCGTTTCGCGGAATCCCGCTCGTGAACTACGGCGGGTGGTTTATGACTGCCGTCGTGATGTTGGTGCTCGTGCACATGGTGATGACGGTCGCGACAGGTCACCGCGCTGCGCAGCAGCACCACGACGTGATGCAGGCTGAACACACCGCGCGTTCGCTGGCCTCGTTGATGTACCTGGTCATTTCGGTGCTTTCGACCATTGGATTCCTGCTGTTTTTTGCTGATGTCATCGTCGCCCTGGTCGGAGCCTTCGCAATGGGTTCATGTTGGACACTCAGTCGAGTAGCAGCTGTTCGTCGGGTCGTATCGTGACGGGTTCCTACGACGCCATCGTGATTGGGGCCGGAGTTGGCGGCATGATTACGGCACTGCGTCTTGCAGCAGCGGGGCGAAGAGTCGTGATCTGTGAACGCAACGGGGTGCTCGGCGGGAAGTTGGCGGTCTACCAACGGGATGGGTTTTCGTTTGATATGGGGCCATCACTGCTCACCATCCCCGAAGTGTTCGACGATGCATTTCGAGCCGTAGGCACCACGCTTGCCAAAGAATGTCAACTCGTGCGACTCGACCCAGCGTTTCGCTACTTCTGGCCCGATGGCTCGACCGTGACCTTTCGCGACGAACCCATCGCCACGGCCGAGGCACTCGAGGCACTGCGTAACGGAGCTGGTACGGAATATCTCACCTATCTCGAACGGGCACGGGCAATCTGGCAGGTGAGCCAGCGCACCTTTTTTGCCGGGGAGATGTCAGGAACGCTCCCGCTCTTGGCCCGCATGCGATCGCCGCGGGACCTGGTTCGAATCGACGCACGCCGAACACTGCAGTCACGCGCCGAGCAGACATTCACTGATGCCCGACTCCGACAATGGCTCGGTCGTTACGCGACATACAGCGGCTCAGATCCGCGTCGGGTGCCGGCCACTCTCGGGTGCATCGCCGCCGTTGAGGCAGATCTCGGAGCCTGGTACGTGCGTGGCGGTCTCAGCGCACTTTGTGCAGCACTCGAACGCGTACTGCGTCGTGTCGGCGTAGAGATTCGAACGGATGCCGATGTCGAACGCATTATCACTACCCGACGGCGGGTAACCGGAGTGCGCGTCAACAACGAGGAATTGCGAAGTTCTGTCGTGGTGTCGAACGCTGACGCCGAACATCTCTACCGAGACTTGTTGCGCAACGATAACGAACTTCGGCGTGTACAACGCGCCGGGCGATCGACCAGCGGTATCGCCGTGGTCGTTGGGGTAAGCGGACGCACGCCCCTCATCACCCACCACAACGTGTGGTTTTCCGCCGACTACGCCCGCGAGTTTGACGACATTGCAGCTGGTCGCGTGCCGCGAAATCCAACGATTTATGGGTGCGTCTCGAGTGTCACTGACGACTCTCAGGCCCCCCCAGGTGATGAGAATTGGTTCCTTCTCATCAATGTGCCGTCGCATGACTCGATGCAAGTAGGCGAAGCAGGTGACTGGATTCTCGACAAACTCGCAGCAGTCGGACCTGACTTGCGGCACCGCGCAAAATTCGTGGAAGCAATCGGGCCGGCAGATTTTGCGCGCAACGTTCGTGCACCGGGCGGAGCAATCTACGGCACATCATCGAACGGTCGCACTGCCGCATTTCGACGACCCGCCATGCGCGGAGCAGTACGCGGGTTGTACCTCGTCGGCGGGTCAACGCACCCGGGTGGCGGTCTTCCGCTCGTTGCGATGAGTGCGCGAATCGCAAGTGACCTCGTGCTCCGCGACTTCCCTCTTTCGTCAACCACCCAGCGATAGCGTGGCGATTATGTCGGTGACTGTACGAATCCCCACCACTTTGCGTCCGTTGTCGGGTGGCGCCAGCAGCGTCAATGTCGCCGGTTCGTCGTTGCGCGAGGTACTCCATGCCCTCAATGCCGCCCACCCCGGGTTCTCAGCGAAATTGCTCGATGATCAAGGCAACTTGCACAAATTCGTCAATGTTTTTGTCGCCGACGACGACGTTCGCTACTTGAAGGGGCTCGATACGCCCGTGCTGGGTGGCCAGACGGTCTCGATCGTTCCTGCGGTTGC
>CAYFNN010000046.1:0-9473 GCA_964344465.1 uncultured Bifidobacterium sp.
GTACGACAGCGGCATCTCCCAACCACCGAAGTCGGTCATGCGGGCACCCAGGGCGCGGTGCAGCGAATCGAGCGGTGAGTGTCGCGCGGCCACGCGACTTAGCGCGCGGCGCGGCGCAACGCGGCGTACGTCGTTTGCGCGGTCTCACGTTCGCGGCGGCGAAGTTCGACGATGCTTGAGTCGAGTTCCTGCTTCACGTTGGCGAGTGGCAACACGTTGAGCACACCTTGACCGTTGCGAACGGCATCAATCAAGTGCGGGCCGTCAACGAGTACGACTGACTTTCCGCTGATCACGATGTGGGCTGCGGCGATGTCGGTGGTGACATGGCGTCGCAGATAGTCGAAGACCGCCCGCACGGCTTCCAGCTTGATGCCCGCATCGAGCAGATTCTTGATGACCTTGAGTTCAAGCAGGTCTCGGTAGACATACTCGCGACGGCTACCACTGCCGTGCGCGTCGGTGGCCGACGGGCGCACGAGGTCGGTGCGCGCCCAGTAATCGAGCTGACGATACGTAATGCCGACGATCGACGCCGTCTGGGTTCCACTAAACGTGCGCAACGAGTCTGCGACATTTGCCCGCGTTGCCATGAGACAGCAACGCTATGGGCGAGTCACGCCCGCCCACAACTCGCGCGCTGCCGTCTATTTCTCTTGGAAGTCGTCTGGGCTGATGTTCTCAATGAAATCGCGAAATTCGTCGAGAATTTCCTCGTCGTCGTCATCGTTGGCGACACCCACTTCATCGACGAGGTCGCGGGCGGCCGCAATGGGCACCTCTGCTCGCACCGCGATTGCCACTGCATCAGACGGACGACAGGAGATCACATGTGTTTGGCCCTGATGCACGATGTGCAGTTCGGCGAAATAAGTGTTCTTGCGCATCTCGGTGATCACCACTCGCGAGAGATGCGCCCCGAAACTTTCGAACATGTTCACGATGAGGTCGTGCGTGAGTGGTCGAGGCGGCGTGCGGCCCTCCAGCGCGAAACCGATTGCGCTTGCCTCGGCGGCACCGATGTAAATGCCGAGCATTCGTCGCTCGCCCGACTGTTCGCGCAATTGCATGACCGGCACATTGGCCGGCGAGTCGATCTTCACGCCAACGAGGTCGAGTGTGACGCTGTCGCCGTCGCTCATGGCGTCAGGTTAGCAACCGACTAGTCGTTGTCGCGTAGGTCTCGGGTCAAACTGCGCAATAGTGCCGCACGCAGTTCGGCACCGAGTGACAGGAGATCCTCCAGCAACTTTGCAGCGTCGTCGACTGCACCATCACGACGTTCGCTCGCCACACGGGCAACGAGTGGTGTGACCACGTCGGCCTCACGTTCGGCCGCCAGGCGCCACTGCATCAGCACGCGCGGTTCGACACCGAGCGCAGTCAGGCGTCCGGCCAAGTGCACGATGTCGCGATCGGTCTCGCTATACACCGCTTCACGGCCCAACATGCGCGGACGCACGAGTTTGATCTTCTCGAGTGCAGCCAACGTGGTTTCTTGCACACCAGTGGTGTCGAGAATCTCTGCACGAGTGAATCGTTCGACACCCTGTTTGGTGCGCTTCGTGCCGGCAGCCACGGTTGGTCGTGCCGCCGGGCGTCGACTCGCCGGATGCGCCTGCGACGGTACGCGAATACCGCGCGGCATGCTCGGGTCGGTGATGTCGTCAGGTCGCAGCAAAGAGTCGCTGGTCTCGCCCTCGAGGCGATCTCGAATCACCCGCAACGGCAGGAAGTTGTCTTTCTGCTCACGCAGGATGAACCGCAGTCGTTCGATTTCTTCGGCGGTGAACTTTCGGTATCCCGCCGTCGTGCGTTCGGGAGCGATCAATCCCTGACTTTCGAGAAAACGAATCTTGGAAATCGTGACGTCCGGGAATTCTTCGAGTAGCAGCGCCAATACTTCGCCGATGGACGAAAAATCGTTCGCCACGCGATTAACCGATGAACACGACCAGACGAAAACGTCCGATCTGCACATCGTCGCCCTGCGTGATGACGGCCTCCTCGACGCGCTCGCCGTTCACGTACGTGCCGTTCAGCGACCCCAGATCGCGAATCAACCAGGCTGAACCCTGCCGCACTACTACGGCATGTTGACGAGAAACCGTGAAGTCATCGAGTTGGATGTCGCAGTCGGGTACCCGCCCGAGGGTGGTCTGGTCGCCCGCCACTGCATAGCGCGTGCCAATTTCGGGGCCCTGGCGCACCACCAGCATTGCTTCGCCTGCCTGCACCTCACCACCAGCGACGACGGCATTGTCGTCGTCGCCTGCCCCGTCAAGCAGCGGGTCGGTCTTAGGGAGCACCACCGTTCGGGTGCTTGGCTTGTCGAGCACCGCGCCACACACCGAACAGAACGTCGCCGACGGCGGGTTGCGGTGCCCGCAGCCGTTGCAGAACACGTACTGACGCTGGTTCATCGCGCGGAACTCATCCGACCAGCGCCCGATAACCGGCTGCGTCGAGCAGGGCCGGCACGTCTCCGGCGATGGTGATCTCACAAATCCATCCGGCACCATACGGGTCTTGGTTGAGCAATTCGGGTGTAGTGGCGAGAGCTTCGTTCACGCTCGTGATCGTGCCAGCCACCGGCGCGTAGATGTCCGAGACGCTCTTGGTGCTTTCCACCTCGGTGAACGATTGTTCGGCGACGACTGCCGTGCCGACGCTGGGCACCCCGACGAACACCACATCGCCGAGCGCGTCTTGCGCATAGTCGGTGATCCCGATGCGGGCTACCGAGCCCACGATCTGCACCCACTCGTGCTGGGCGGTGTAGTGACGGTCGGCGGGAATCTCCATGGCCTAAACGGTAGTCGTACGCGCGATGCGCACCCCGCGCCACACGCGCGGTAAATACCCGATTGCGGTCGTGTAACACAACACGACACCAGGCACCGCGATTGCCCAGCCAGCGTTGCGTGCCCCGAGTGCCCACCCCGCGTCGCTTGCACCAAGCAGCAGCAGCGGAAACGCGAACATCAAGGCGAACGTGTAGTTCTTGCCCCACTGACTTACGGGAAACCGTTCCATTCCCAAGGCAGTACCGATGAGCATCATCGCTGCCACCACAATTTCGCGCGCGACGACCGCCCAACCGAGCCAGCCGGGCACTGAACCGTCGAGGATGATTGCCCCGACACCCACGATGAACAGCAGTCGGTCGACCGCGGGGTCGAATACGGCCCCGAACTCACTGCGTTGATTCAGCCTGCGCGCCAACCAGCCGTCGATCCAGTCGGTCGCACCGAGTACCCCCAAGAGATATGCAGCGGCGGCGCGTTCGTCACGCCCGAAGAGCAGCCACAGAAACACCGGCAGACAGCACAGCCGTACGAGTGTGACGAGATTCGGCCATGTGGCGACGTTTCTCGGCATCAGCGCCGAAGGCTAGTTCGCGATCGTCGCGAAGCAGACCACGCAGACGAGCGCTCGGCTATCGTCGCGCCATGGCCTCACTCTTTACGCGCATCATCAACGGCGAACTTCCCGGGCACTTTGCCTTGCGCGACGACCACTGCGTCGTCTTCATGACAATCGCACCGATTCGTACGGGCCATGCACTCGTGGTGCCGCGCGAACCTTACGACCACTGGGTTGACATGCCCGCCGCACTGAACGCTCACGTCTTTGACGTGGCTCGACAAGTAGGCATCGCTCAACGCAAGGCATTCGGCTCGAAACGTGTCGGTCTCGTCATCGCAGGCTTCGAGGTGAACCACTGTCACTTGCACTGCATTCCCGCCGACGTCATGGACGACCTCAATTTCGCACGCCAAGAACAAGGTGTTTCCGCCGACCGATTGGCGTCAGCGGCGTTGAGCCTCGCGGCACAACTTCGCGCCGACGGCGTACCCGGCGCAGTGCCCGCCTAGAACAGCGTCGTCTCGGTCGGCACCACCAGATCAGGACCATTGTTGCGCACCGAATTGACCGCCGCACTCACACTGTGAGCCGCCAGGCGATCGGGTGCAGCCGTTCGCAAGAGATGCAGGGGCGCCGTCTCATCAACCAACCACTCATCAATGTCGTCGCCGTCGAGCACGCATGGCATTCGGTCGTGAATCTCTGCGAGTCGCTCGTTGGGCGTCGTCGTGATAATCGCACAGCTGCGCACCAGCTGACCGTCTCGTTCAGGGTCTTTCCACGTGGTCCACAACCCGGCAAGTGCCAGTGGTCGTGCGTCGGGTGACGCGATGAAATACGGTCGCTTGGGTGTCTTGCGCCCCGTCGCAACTCCGACGGTGCGCCACTCGTAGTAACCATCGACCGGCACCACACATCGATGGCGAGCGACCAGGTTGCGAAAGCTCGGCTTCTCCGTCAGTGTCTCGCTGCGCGCGTTGATCATGCTCGCTGCGCGTTTGCGGTCTTTTGACCACGAAGGCAAGAGACCCCAGTGGGCACGTCGCAAGACATTTCGCTCGGCAGAAGCCTCGTTCACCAGGGTGAGAACCTGAGTGGTCGGCGCAACGTTGTAGTTCGGTCGAAACTGCTCGGCGAACGGATCATCAAGCACGGCGTCGAATAACAGAGCCAAATCCGACGGAGCGGTGGTGGCGACAAAACGCCCACACATCGTCGGGCTGGGGAGATTTGAACTCCCGACCTCTTGTCCCCCAGACAAGCACGCTAACCAAGCTGCGCCACAGCCCGTTGCTACGGCTCGCTCAGTCTACAAACACCGCCACGATGCGCCAGCCGAGATACAGCACAAGCATCGCCATCAACAACTTGAAGTGCCACGGTGCACGCTCACCACTGAGCCGCGATAGTTCGCTCAGTGAAACATCGTCGCGTCGTTCCGTGCGACCGGGCTTGGCCAGATCAACGGGCTTGTTACACGCCGGGCACTGACCGTCTTTGGTCAACGCACTCGGCGCAAAGTACTTTGCGCACGGCTCGCACCACGGCATGTCTGCGGATTTCCTCTAACTCTGTTCTGAACGTTGTCGAACCCGCAACTTGATCGGCGTCGAGCCGAAGCCGAATGCCTCCCGAATTGAGCGTTCGAGATACCGCAGGTATGCCTGTGGCAGTTCGCGATTGACGAACAGCGTGAATGTCGGCGGATCCACCGCCCCTTGCAGCGCGTACAACACGCGCGCCCCTTGACCGGCTGGCTGCTGCTGCTGGGCGGCCGCCAACACTCGGTTGACATCACGCGTTGGCACCCGACGGTGGTACTGCACGATGGCTTCCGTCAGGAGTGGCAGCAATCGATGCACGTTCTTGCCGGTGAGTGCCGACAGTTTCACGATTGGTGAGTCGCCAATGAAATACAGTCGCCGACGCATCTCGATTTCCACTTCTTCCTTGCGTTCGGTGTTCAGAAGCTCCCACTTATTCAGCACCACGATGATTGGGCAACCACTCGCGTCGATACGTTCGGCCAGTCGCTGATCTTGGCTGGTAACCCCGTCGAGTGCATCAATCACGAGCAGGGCGATGTCGGCTTCGTCCACCGCTCGCAGAGCACGCACGATCGAGTAGTACTCCGTGCCGGGGTCGACCTTGCTACGGCGACGCATGCCAGCAGTGTCAACGAAGACCACCGGGCCGTTCTCGGTGTCGACACGTGTGTCGATGGCGTCACGCGTCGTGCCCGCCATGTCGTGGACGATGGAACGCTCTTCACCCACGAGGCGATTAAAGAGCGTGCTCTTGCCGACGTTTGGTCGACCAACGATTGCAACTCGCGGCTCCTTGGTGGCCGGGTCACGTACGAACGTGTCGCTCTGCGCCAACGGCTCGCTATCGAGGTCAAGTTGATCGATGATCACATCGAGCAAGTCACCCGACTTACGACCGTGAATCGCCGACACGGGCACTGCATCACCCAGGCCCAGCGCCAAGAATTGCCAGAGGTCGGCCTCACGGCGCTCGTTGTCGACTTTGTTCGCCACGAGCAGAATCGGGCGACCAGTGGTGCGCAGCCACGCTGCGATTGCTTCGTCGTCGTCGTGCGAGCCGACCGACGAGTCGACGAGAAACAGCACCAGGTCGGCTGAGCGCGCAGCAGCCTCGACCTGACGACTCACCTTCGAATCGAGTGCGGTGCCGCCCGGCATCCATCCACCCGTGTCCACCACGTTGAAGTACCGCCCGAGCCACTCCACTTCGCGAGTGTGACGATCCCGCGTCACGCCTGGCTGATCTTCGACGATTGCTGCCTGCTCACCGAGAAATCGGTTGAAGAGTGTGCTCTTGCCCACGTTCGGGCGACCGACGATGACGACGCTCTTGCGGGCGTCGGTCACATTCACTTGGTTCAGGCTAACGAGCGCGCCGAGCAGTACCGTTGCGGTGTGTCGAATACGACGCGCCGAATGCGCAGACTCTTCTTATGAGCGTCGACCAAGTGATGCTCGCCGCGCCGCGCGGTTTTTGTGCCGGAGTCGAGATGGCCATCAAGGCACTCGCGTGGATGGTGCGCACCTTCGACGCACCGGTGTACTGCTATCACGAAATCGTGCACAACAAGATCGTCGTCGAGCGATTCACCAACCGCGGTGTCATCTTCGTCGATGACATCAACGATGTTCCACATGGCCGCCCGGTGATGCTGTCGGCACATGGCTCGGCACCAGAAGTTGTTGACGCCGCCCGCTCGCGGGGCAGTTACATGGTCGATTCGGTCTGCCCGCTCGTCACCAAGGTGCATCACGAAGTGCGCACCCGCGCGGGCAAGGGTTATCGCATCGTCTATGTCGGACACGAAGGCCACGAAGAAGCCGTCGGCACCATGGCGGTTGCGCCGACTGCAATCTCTCTCGTCGAAAGCGACGCCCAGGTGCAGGCATTGCCCCGTTTCGCCGAGCCGGTGGCGCTGCTCGCACAGACCACGCTGTCGCACCGCGAATGGGAGGGCGTGGCCAACGCGGTCAAGGAGAAATTCCCGAACGTGTGGACTCCCGGTCGCAGCGACCTGTGCTTTGCCACCACCAATCGCCAGGCGTCGCTCACCAAGATTGCCGCAGAGGTTGACGCAATGGTGGTCATCGGTTCGGCCAACTCGAGCAATACACGCGCACTCGAGCGGCTCGCCAACGACGTCGGTTGCCCACGCGTCGTGCGCGTGAACACTGCCGCCGAGTTGCCCGGAGATCTCCATGGCCGGGTTGGGGTCACCGCTGGCGCTTCGGCTCCGGAGGAATTGGTGCGAGGCGTCATCGCGGCGCTGGCCCCTCGCAATGGCGTGCGCGAAGTTCGCGCGGTCGACGAAGACGAGTATTTTCCGCCCCCGCGTCACATTCGCGAATTACAGGCGGCACTCGACGCTGCAATCTCGGTGATGTGCGGTGCTCCAGCCGGTGACCGCGCACGATACGACGACCATTCGTTGTCAGCCAGCGACGTTCTCGCCGCGCTCTAGCGGCTCGCACAGCGCAGTATTGATTGCCTAGTTGCGGGGCACCTGGCTCCATGGAATTTCGCGGTCAACGCGTACGTCTCCTGGCAGGCCGAGCACTCGCTCACCCAGGATGTTGCGCATCACCTCGCTGGTGCCGCCCTCAATGCTGTTGGCTCGCGCCCGCAGGAACGCCTTCTGCAGCACGTCCGTTGGCCCCATCGCCGTATCCGGGCGTTTCATGCTGTAGTCGCCGTAGAGCATGCCGTCGGCTCCGAGCAACTGCATGCAGAACGCGTAGGTGTCTTTGTTCAGATCGGCACTCGCCATCTTGCCGATCGAACCCTCGGGCCCAGGAGCGCCAACTTTCCGGTTTTGTGCGGCACGAATGTTCGTGAGTCGCAACAGTTCGGCGCGAATGTACAACTTCATCAGGTCGTCACGTGTCGCGGTGGTCTTACGATCCGCCGACAACTTGCCCCACAACTTGAGCGCCTCACGTATCGGACCTGACGCCTTTGGCGGAATGATGCCGCCGATTGCGACTCGCTCGTTCATCAACGTGGTGAGCGACACTCGCCAACCATCGCCGGGCTTGCCCAGCGTTTCGTGAGTCGGCACTCGCGCGTCGGTGAAGAACACTTCGTTGAACTCGGCTTCGCCCGTCATCTGGCGCAGTGGTCGCACCTCGACTCCCGGCGCTTTCATGTCGACCACCATCGCGGTGAGACCTGCGTGTTTGACCGCTTCGGGATCCGTGCGCACCACCAACAAACCGAAGCGCGACACATGGGCGAGCGTGGTCCACACCTTTTGTGCATTCACGACCCATTCGTCTCCGTCGCGCACGGCCTTGCCCGACAGACCCGCGAAGTCCGAACCCGAGCCTGGTTCAGAGAACAACTGACACCACACTTCTTCGCCCGTAAAGAGCGGTCGTAGGTACCGCTGCTTTTGTGCGTCGCTGCCCCACTCGACCACCGTCGGGCCACACATTCCATAGCCAATTGGGTTGCGCAGATACGGGTTGGGTCCGCCCGCCGCGGCGACTCGCTCGTTGACGATCTTCTGATACTTCGGCGACAAGCCGAGCCCGCCGTGTCCCTGCGGGAAGTTCACCCACGCCAACCCCATATCGAATTGCTTTCCGAGGAATGCCACGGCATCGGTGGTCTTGGGCGGACACGCCGTCAAGAGTTCTTCTACGAGGTCGATGACATGTTTTTCGTCGGATGAAGCGGGGACGGCAGTGCTCAGAGTCTCGGTGGGCATGGAGGCGAGGGTACACGCTGCGCTACCTTCAGAGACACCATGTTCCCCGGAAAAATCGCCGAAACCGCCCCGAATCACCCCGCCGTTGTGATGGCGAGCAACGGCGCCACCCTCACCTACGGCGAGCTCGATGCCGGTGCCAATCGCCTCAGCCATGTGCTTGCGGGTCTCGGACTCAAACCTGGCGATCACGTGGCAATCTGTCTCGAGAACCATCCGCGGTTCTTTGAAGTCGTGTGGGGTTGCCACTACGCCGGCATCGTCTACACCTGTTGCTCGAGCCGCCTCACCACCGAAGAACTGTCGTACATCATCAACGACTGCGGCGCAAAGGTGTTCATCACCTCGAAGTACAAGGCCGACCAAGCCGAAGAAATCGTCGCGTCAACGCCGGCGCTCGTCGCACGATTCATGCTCGATGGCACCACCAAGCACTACGACTCGTACGAATCGACGGTGGCGGCACAACCGAGCACGCCACTCGCTGAGCGTTTCGAAGGCACCGACATGCTGTATTCCAGTGGCACCACCGGCCGACCCAAAGGTGTTGCCTTCGTCTACAAGCCCGAACCGCTCGGTACTCCGCCCGGGCTCCTCATGCTCGCGCAATTCGTGTTCGGCTTCAACGACACCACGCGTTACCTGTCGCCAGCACCGCTGTATCACGCAGCACCGCTTCGCTTCAACATGGCGGTGCACCGCCTTGGTGGCACGACGGTGATTATGGAGCACTTTGATGCTGAGGAATATCTCGCGGCAATACCCAAGTTCCAGATTTCGCACTCGCAAGTAGTGCCCACCATGTTCGTGCGCATGCTGAAGTTGCCCGACGCAGTGCGCGCCAAAT
>CAYFNN010000047.1:0-4881 GCA_964344465.1 uncultured Bifidobacterium sp.
GAAAAAACCTCGAGTGGCGACCGCGTGTTCCGTAGCGACATGGTTCCCTCTGGCACTGCCGTCAGCATGTGCAGCGAAGCTGGTACCTGTACGACAGAGTCGTTAAGCGTCACGGGATCTCCAGTTAGTGACTTTGCGCTGGCTACCACACCGAGCGGAGTACGTGCGTATTTCAAACGAGTTGACATGGCAACCAATACTCAGGCGGTGTACTCCGCCGCGTGTGCTGATGCAAACTGCCTGTCGTTCGGGACGGCAACCATGGCCTCGACCAGCATGCAGGTTTCAAAAGACACCAAGGCATGGGGTGTTCCGGATCCAGTTCGACTGCCAGATGGTCGAGTACGTATCTACATCGTGGAGTCTCCGTCGCTCAGCAGTAGCTGCCCTGAGAAGGTTGCCTCATACATCTCAAGTGATGGCATCTCGTTCACCAAGGAAGCCGGATGGCGATTGGAAAATGGCTACGTCGACACAGAGGTCTTGCGCGCCAAGGATGGTGAATGGGTGATGATCATGGCGGATGGCCCGGGATGCACGTCGGCATCTGGTGCCCGCAAGGTTCAACAGCTCTACGTGTCTACGTCAAGTGATGGTCTGACCTGGGCAAAACCACAGACGCTCACCGGCACGGACATTGGTCGACTCGACCCAACGGGATACGAGGTTTCACCAAATGTCTTCCGCATCTACTACGCAGCCGGTGGCTCAGATAACACGTTCACCATCAAGCGAGCGACGCTCAGAATCAAGGAGATGGCGAAAGATGGCGGCGTCGGAATCACGAATACCTCAAAGGCCACCACTCCAGCAGCAGGATCAAAGACGATCACCTGCGTGAAGGGAAAAATCACCCGACAGGTGAAGGGCACCAAGTGTCCGGCGGGATTCAAGAAGAAGTAGCTGTCAATGCACCTTGTGGTTGCGGCTTTGCTCGTCGCCACCGCAGTGCCGGCGACACTGGACAACGACGACGCTGCATCGCTACGTAAGAAGCGTGCAGAGTGGGTGTACTCGTTCCCGGTTGGTGGGCCCGACCCCTACTATCCGCGTGATCATCTCGACTATCCGGCCGCCGACATCACGAATTGTCGACGACAGGTTCGGGCGCCAATCTCGGGAGTCATCTTTGACGTGCGGCGAGTTGACACATGGGACAAGAACGTCGACGAGCCGGGCACGCGCGGGGGCTTGACGATCACCCTCCATGGCGATGACTTCGTTCGCTACTACTTCTCACACCTTGGTCGCTTGATGGTGAAGAAGGGGCAGCGGGTAGAAAGCGGCCAGAAAATCGGCACCGTCGGGGATTCTGGCAATGCCAAAGTCACCCGATGCCACGTTCATTTCGGAATCTCGCGCATCTGTCCAATGTCAGAGCAGAACTTGCTGCGCGGAGAAATCTGGCCACAGAAATATCTCGACGCGTGGCGGACTGGTCGCAACCTGTCGCCAAACCGAGAAGTGCAACGCAAGATCAAGCAGGAACCGGCCGCATGCCTCGAGTCGGCCGCGGCTCAGCGACGCGGTGGCGACGGATGAGGTTCGCGCTGCCGCATGCCAGCGGCTGAATTCGCGATTACTTGTAGTAGGGATTCGCGCCTGTCGCGTGGTCGGTGAGGTCACGCACACGAGTAATGGTCTTCACTTGTTCGGTAATCATCGTCTGCACACCTTCGAGCATCGTCTGTTTGCTCATTGAGCAGCCGTGACAGCCACCACCCATCGTGAAATAGGCCGTGCCTTCTTTATCGTGCCCCGCGAATGTAACGAAACCACCGTGGGCGGCGAGCATCGGGTTGACTTCGGTTGAAACGATTGCCTCGACTTGCGCCGAAATCTCGTCGTCGCGCACGAGCCCTTCGACAATGGGTGCCTTCGGGCGATTCGGGTTGCGCAACACGAGCCCGGACTGCTCGTTGTAGTCGAGTTCGGCGCCACGCAACGAGTCGACGTCGCTCTGCGGAATGATGAATTTGAAGCCATCAATCGTGCGCACTTCGTCGGTAAACGCAGATTTGAGGAACTCTTCGAATACAAGGTCGTATCGAAAATCATCACCTGGTTGCGAAATAATCGAGAGGCGCAGACCCAGCTTCTTGGCATCTGGCTCGGTGTCGCGGAGCTCCTTCAGTTTTGTCAGGGCCGCACTCGTTACAGAGATGATCGTGTCGCGGGGCGACTCACTCACCAGTGGCGACACCACGGGAGCATCACTAGTTGATGCAAACGGCGAAGTTTTCGTCTCTGACACGCCCCGCAGGCTACTGAGCAACAACTGTCGTGACCCCGGCACTGCGCCAACGAATGTGTCACTGCCATTAGAGTTTGCGTCACACGCACGGGGAGTCCGAGGTTCGTCGGGCTGAGAGGGTGGAAGCCTCCACCGACCCGCAGACCTGATCTGGGTAATGCCAGCGGAGGGAGCCACATGTCCGAGTCGACTCGAGATAACCAGTTCATCGTCTTGCTCGGTGGCGAGGTCACTGATCTCTCTGCCGTGGGCCCACTATCACCCGAAGCGACGGTAATTGCGGCTGACTCAGGTTTGCACCTCGCTGCCCCACTGGGTCTTGTCGTTGCCGCTGTCGTTGGTGACATGGACTCGGTCAACCCCACCGCCCTGGCGGCCGTCGAAGCACTCGGCACACGCGTGATACGTATGTCGCCCAACAAAGATGCAAGCGATGCCGAACTCGCGCTCGACCATGCACTTTCGCTCGGCGCCACACGGATCACGATCATCGCCGGTCGGAGCAACCGTCTCGACCACGAATTGGCGAACTTTGCCGTGCTGTTTCTACCTGCGTTGCGCAATCGTCGAGTGGAGATTCGTGTGGCGGGGTCTCGAGCCTTCGCCCTCGACGCAACCGAACGACCCGTCAATACAAACATCGAATGCGCAGTTGGTGACATCATCGGTCTACTGCCATTCGGTGGCGACGCACACGGCGTGACGACCAGCGGGCTGCAGTGGTCGCTTACCGACGAAGACCTCAAAGTCAACGCATCGCGCGGCATCAGCAATCGCGCCACACGAAATGACGTGGTCGTATCTCTCCAACGTGGTCGTTTGTTGGTCACCTTGACGAAAGTTGCGTCCCATGCATCCGAGTGATGTTTCCCGTTGCCGCCTGCGTCTCGCGCTCGTCGGCGTGCTGGTACTCGGTGCACTTCTTCTCACGGGTTGCGGGCAAAACGAGCGGCCTACGTCAGACAGCAGCATGCCACGTACTTCGATCAGCAACCCGGCGGGCACCACAGATGAGCCTGTGACACTCACACTTTTGGCCCACGATTCGTTCACGCCGAGCGAGGGCATCCTTGCGGAGTTCACTGCTCAAACTGGCATCGGCGTGCGGGTCGTACGCGGTGGTGATGCCGGCGCACTCGTCACCAAGGCCGTGGTGACGTCGGGAAATCCCGAAGGCGACGTGCTCTGGGGCATCGACAACACGCTGTTGTCTCGCGCCATTGAAGCCGACGTCTTCGTGCCATACGAAACGGTGCATCGCGCCGATCTCGACCCCGTCGCCGTCGCGCTCTCCCCTAACGGTGAAGTAACTCCGGTCGATTCGGGTGACGTCTGCATCAACTACGACAAACGGTGGTTTGCACAACGCGGTCTGACACCACCGCTGACGCTGCAGTCGCTCGCATCTGCCAACTACCGAAACCTGCTCGTGGTACCCAGCCCACTCACTTCATCACCGGGGCTTGCATTCATGTTGGCGAGCATCGCCGAGTTCGGCGACGAATGGACGCAATGGTGGACCACCCTGCGTGACAACGGTGTGCTCATCGTTGATTCGTGGAGCGATGCCTATTACACGCACTTCACTTCGGCTTCTGACGGCGAGCGACCAATCGTCGTCAGTTATGCAAGCAGCCCACCTGCCGAGGTGATTTTCGCCGATCCCCGACCATCGGACGCACCCACGGCTGTAGCGGCACTGACGTGTTTTCGTCAGTATGAATTTGCAGGAATCCTGCGCGGCACGAAGCACGAAGTGGCAGCACAACAGCTCATTGATTTTCTCGTCTCAAAAACATTTCAAGATGACCTCGCACTTACGCAATTTGTATGGCCGATCAACCGCACCGCCACAGTGCCGCAGGAATTCATTGACTATGCGATGCGACCGGAGAACCCACTCACTATCGAGCCCGCCGTCATCGCCGCCCGCCGCGCAGAGTGGCTGGATGCATTCAGCGAAGTGGTGCTGCGGTAGGAATCGTGAATTCTCATCGCCAGACCACCTCAACTGCTTGGCCGGCACTGGTATGGCTCGGAGTCTTCTTTGTCTTGCCGGTCGGCGTGTTGTTGGCATCCCACGTCGACATCGCCGACTTCTCACGGGTTCTCATGCGCCGCTCAACCTGGAGTATTGCCTGGTTTTCACTGTGGCAGGCACTCGTGAGTGTTCTCGCAACCTTCGCGGTGGCACTGCCGTTGACCTGGGTCATTGGTCGCTACAGCTTTCGCGGTCGACGCACGGTGCGGGCAGTCGCCTCGGTTGGGTTTCTGCTTCCATCGGTCGTGGTTGCGGCAGGGTTCATCGCCTTGCTTCCAAACCGTCTGCACGTCTCACTCGCAACCATGATCTGCGCACATGCGTACTTCAACATCGCAGTCGTATTACGTGTAATTGCCCCACGACTTGAAACATTTGACTCGAGGCTCGTGGCAGCCGCACGCACTTTGGGCGCTCGCCCACTGCGCACGTTCACCACGGTGTATTGGCCCGCGATGCGTAGCGCCGTGGTGTCGGCAGCAGCGGTCATCTTCATTTATTGCTTCACTTCGTATGCAGTGGTGCGCACCTTGGGAGGTGTCACTCGCAACACGCTGGAGAGCGACATCGCCGTACGCGCTTATGC
>CAYFNN010000047.1:4981-9463 GCA_964344465.1 uncultured Bifidobacterium sp.
TGGTCGTTTGCTGGCTGGCGCAGCCTCGTCGACCACAACGCTGCGTTGGCGACACCCGAATCCGCACCACCCGCCGCGACCTCCGCGTCCGCACTCGTCGATTCGCTCATCGCATCGGGACGTACCGCCGTGGTCGCCGCAATCGTGGTACTCATCGTGGCAGCAGGTCTCTCGCGTGCAGTGGTGCGATTGGGGTCTCGCGGGCGTTGGCTGGATGCACTGTCGATGACGCCACTCGTTATGTCACCCGTGACGCTCGGCCTCGGTCTCATCGTCACGTTTGATTCGGGTTGGTACGACTGGCGTAGTGCGTGGTGGTTCGTGGCCGTGGTGCACTCGGTAGTTGGTCTACCACTCGCAGTGCGCGTACTCGTACCGGCGTGGCGCAATATCGCACCTGGCTTGCACGACGCTGCCGCCGTGCTCGGCGCCTCACCCCGACGACGCTTCCTCGACGTCGACCTGCGACTCTTGCGACCGGCTCTCATCGCTGCAGCGGGTCTTGTCGCCGCCGTTTCGCTGGGCGAATTTGGTGCTGCATCAATGTTGTCGCGCAGCGGGACTGAAACAATGCCGGTAATGATTGCTCGATTGCTCGCGCGCACGGGTGATCTCGTACGCACGCAAGCCTTTGTTCTGTCTACCTTGCTCGTGGTTACGTGCATTGCAGCACTATTGCTCGTCGAATCTGGAGCGCGCAACGACACTCAACCTCGCAACAACAGCCGTGATTAACGTCGTTGATCTCACGGTGCGGCGGGGAGACCGTGTTGTGTTTCATCGGGCCCGTCTGCACGTCGAGCGAGGTGAGCGAATCGCCGTGCACGGCCCGAGTGGCTGTGGCAAAACCACCCTCTTGCATGCCATCGCCGGGTTGGTCATCGCCGATACAGGTCAGATAGTGCTCGACGGCGTCGATGTAACCACGACTGCTACGCATCGCCGTGGCATCGGATTGGTGTTTCAAGACGACCGTCTCTTCCCCCACTTCGATGTGGCCGACAACGTGGCATACTCCCTTCGCATGCGAGGTATGTCTCGCAATGAGCGTCGACGACACGCCAATGACTGGCTTGAGCGAGTGGGCCTGGGCGGCTTTGCACAACGCTCGATTGACTCGCTCTCGGGTGGCGAAGCAAAACGAGTTGCGCTCGCCCGCGCGCTTGCTGCGCAACCATCAGTGGTGTTGCTCGACGAACCACTTACCGGTCTCGATGAAACACTGCACGACCAGTTGCTCGCCGATGTGCGAGATCTCTTCGCACAGCTCGGTACCACGGTGGTGCTCGTCACCCACGACCGTACAGAAGGTGCTGCGTTTGCCGATCGCGCCGTTGAGTTCTCCGAATTACTGCAAGACTGACCTTTGCATGTCGGACGAGGTCGTAATCACCCGAATCACACTGGCTGAAGCACAGCCGATACGCATCGCGGTGCTACGCCGTGGTACGCCTGCCAAGACCGCCGTCTACGACGGAGACGAGCGCCACGACACGGTGCACATTGGCGCCCGTCGCAACGGGGTCGTCGTTGCAACGTCAACGTGGATACCCGCTGCGTGGCTCGAATCGCCAGAGGAGCCAGCAGTGCAATTACGCGGTATGGCGGTTGACGACTCGCTGCAAGGAACGGGTGTGGGCCGCCGGCTCATTGATGCCGGTCTTGTTCACGCTCGCAGTATCGGTGCACGATTCATGTGGGCCAAGGCGCGCGACACTGCACTGCAGTTCTACGTACGATGCGAATTTCGAGTGGTGGGCGAACAGTTCATCGAGCCAGCGTCAGGTATGCCGCACCATCTTGTGGTTCGCGAGCTGCGCTGACTCACGTCAGCGTTGAAGCACGTCGCGCTGACCTGAGTCGACGACACCACACTGCCGACAACCGACTTACGACTCGAACTCCACCGGAGTCGTATAGAGCGCAGTTGTGCCGTCATCGAGAGTGGCATCGAAGTCGAGGGTCCAGCTGCCGGGGGTCGGCACGCTCACTTCGTAGTGAAAGTGGTTGGAACCGTCATTTTCAAACCACAAGATGATCGTTGACAGCGATGCATCGGAGGGAATCAGGTTGCCCACCACCGATTGCACCTGTTGCAATGAACCTCCCGGTGGGGTGAACTCAACATGCAGCAGTACCTCACCAACTTTTGCAGGATCAACGGTGACATTGGCAATCACGTCTTCGGCGACGAGCGATGTATTGAAGGCATCGGCACCGCCGTGATTGTGTACACCCGACTTCGCGCTGTTGGTATCACTTCCACACCCCGTCAGCACCAACGACACGCAGATCAGTGCACACACAACAGAGATTCGCTGGGATAATTTTCCCTGAAACATCGCCACTCAGTATGCGTCCGGGTTGGGCACACCGGCCACATGATGCCGACCGTAGAACCACGCCAACCGGAGGTTCGGTTCGAGTCGCTGCACCTCGTCAGGCAACACCGTCAAGCCCATCGGTTTGCGGGCCCGCCACGCCATCAGTCGCCGATCAAGGTCGTAGCGCACGAAGAGCGGCGCCCAATCACGCCACGTAAAACCAAGATCAAGGTCGGCGTGGTGCACCTCGGTTTCGCACCAGCGCATCAAGACGAGCTCGTGGATCGCAACGCGCGACCCGTCACTGTGTGACTTGATGCCATGACCCAACCACGTCGTTTCGGTCGCCGCTGCCCAGGCTGCCTCAAGAAGGTAGATCGACGTGCGCACATCAACCACGAGTTGTTCGGCACTCTTCGCGCTGCCCTCGTCAATCTCACGATTGCGCGTTGGTTTGCCGCCCGGGTACTGCTCTGACACGTCGCCGCGTGTCGCCGCTTGAAACATGCGCACATGGCTTTCGGCATTCCGGGCGATGTGCGACAAGAGATGTCCACGCGACCAACCGGCAAGTAGTGACGGTGCCTTACACGCAGCATCACTCAGCGCACCCGCGCTTGCGGGCGAAGTAGCCGCAAGCTCGAGCCCACGGTCGAGCGTGGCGAGCAGTCGTTGGTGCGATGCGGCAGCACCAGCCACCTGCGCATCAAGCGTGCGGGCAAGAGCGGCGTCCAACTCGCCTACAGCTCTCCAGCCACTCGTTGCGGCACGACGACCACCGTACCGTCTGCCTCGTGGATCACGCGGGCAGAAATCCCGTAGAACTCGGCGAGTGTCTCGCTGCGCAACACCGTTCGGGCGTCACCGCGCGCCACTGCGACACCCTGATGCAAGAGCAGCAGACGATCGGCATACAACCCCGCGAGTGTCAGGTCGTGCATCGCCGATACCACGGTGATGCCACGCTCACGCCGCAGGTTGTCGACCAGCTCAAGGGCCCTCTGCTGATGTCCGAGATCGAGGGCACTCGTCGGCTCATCGAGCAGTAAGACGGGTGACTCCTGCGCAAGGGCCCGGGCCACCACCACCCGTTGGCGTTCACCACCCGACAAGGTGCCGAGCATGCGTCGCGCATAGACGGCAAGCTCGAGTTCGATGATCAGTCGTGAAACAACGTCACGATCATGTCCAGACTCACGGCCGAACGGGCGAATGTACGGGTTGCGCCCGAGCATCACGTAGTCGTACACCGAGAGGTCATCGGGCAGCACCGGGTCTTGCGGCACGAACGCCACGAGTCGCGCCGCCTCTCGTGGAGCGCAGGTTGCAATGTTCTTCTCGCCGATGTGTGCGCTACCACTCGAGGCGACCAACCCCGCGACAGCACGCAGCAACGACGACTTACCCGCACCATTCGGACCAATCACACACAACCATTCACCCGACCCGACCACTTCGTCGAGACCGACCACCACCGGGCAGCCGTCGTATTCGACACGAAACCCCGTGAGTGCAAGCTTCACGACTGCCACCAGTGAAACGAAGGAGTCATGCGCGTTGGTCTCGCAATCGCAGAATCAGGAGGAAGAACGGTGCGCCGAAGAATGCCGTCACCACGCCAATCGGGGTTTCTGATGGCGAAGTCAATACCCGACCAGGGATGTCTGCCGCGATCAGGAAGGCTGCGCCAAAAAACATGCTGAGTGGAATCACCCGACGATACGACGCCCCGAGCAGTAATCGAACGGTGTGCGGCACAATGATGCCGACGAAGCCGATCAGTCCGCTGACTGCAACGGCAGCAGACGTTCCGAGCGTTGCCGCCAACACCACGGCGAGTCGCACACGATCAACATTCACGCCCAAGGCTTGCGCCTCGTCGTCGCCGACACGCAGCACATCAATGAGCCGGCGATACAGCAGCAACACCACACTGCTCACGACGACGTACGGAAGAATCAGACGCACATCACCCCAGGTGGCGGTCGTGAGCCGACCAAGAATCCACGAATACACCTGGCGAACGACGTCGTTGTTGCGTTGCAAGACGAACGTTTGAATCGCAGTGGTGAGCGAGGTCACTGCCACTCCCGCCAAGACCAGCGCCGTCGCTGATCGATTTGCGCCGAAGGCGGTGCCCACCACGTAGGTGAGTGCC
>CAYFNN010000048.1:0-9208 GCA_964344465.1 uncultured Bifidobacterium sp.
CGCGTCGCGATAGCGGGAGTCGAAGTCCATGTCGATGTCGGGCATCGATACACGATCGGGGTTGAGAAAGCGCTCAAAGAGCAGGTCGTACTTCACAGGATCGAGATCGGTGATTCGCAACGCGTACGCCACCGCACAACCTGCGGCCGAGCCACGACCCGGGCCCACGCGAATCCCCGATTCGCGGGCGTGGCGGATGAGATCCCACACGATGAGGAAATACGAGGCAAAGCCCATGTCGCAGATGACCTTCAACTCGTAGGCGAGCCGCTCAACGATCGCCTGCGGCAACGGGTCACCCCAGCGCTGCACGGCACCGGCGCGAGCGAGATGTTCGAGATACGCGCGGTCGTCGTCGAACTTGTCGGGAATCGGAAAATCCGGCAGCACGTACTTGCCGAGTTCAATCTGGGTGTTTGCGCGCTCGGCAATCCACAACGTGTTGTCACACGCCTCAGGCACGTCACGGAACAACTGGCGCATCTCGCCCGCCGACTTGATGTAGTGCTCTTCGCCCTCGAAGCGGAATCGATTGGGGTCTTGGATGGTGCATCCCGTCTGCACACAGAGCAAGGCGTCGTGCGACTGCGCATCGTGACGGTGTACGTAGTGGCTGTCGTTGGTGGCAAGCAGTGGCGCATTGATCTCGCGCGCCAGCCGAATGAGATCGCTCATCGTCGAACGCTGCTGAGCCAGACCGTGATCCTGCAACTCGACGAAAAGATTGTCGCGACCGAAGATGTCCTGCAGTCGAGCAGCGGTGCGTTTGGCTTCGTCGTAGTCGTTGCGCAGCAGCGCCTGCAACACGTGTCCACCGAGGCAGCCCGTAGTGGCAATAAGGCCCTCATGGTGGCGCTCGAGAAGCTCCCAGTCCATGCGGGGTTGGTAGTAGTAGCCCTCCATGAACGCCAAGCTCGCCAATTTGATGAGGTTGCGATAACCGGTGTTGTTTTCCGACAACAGCGTCAGGTGGTAATAAAGCTTGCGACCCGCCTCGGTGTCACCGCCAGAGTCATCGAGTCGACCGCGACGTTGCGGCCGCTCAAAGCGAGACTCGTAGGCCATGTAGGCCTCGGTGCCAATGATCGGATTTATGCCCGCGGCACGGCACGCTTCGTAGAAATCGAGGACGCCGTACATGTTGCCGTGGTCGGTGATACCAATGGCGGGCTGGCCATCGTCGAGTACCCGCTGGATGATGTCGTCGATACGCGCCGCGCCATCGAGCATCGAAAACTCGGTGTGCACGTGCAGGTGGGTGAACGACGAACTCATCGGCAGGACTGCCGAGAGTACCAGCGACGTGTCAGATGTAGGTGCCGGGTCGCTCGCTGGAAGGCTTCGTCGTGGGCAATTGTCGCATCTGTTCGAGTTGTTGACGAGCGGCAAGTTGTTGGGCAAACAGCGTCGCTTGAATGCCGTGGAACAAACCCTCGAGCCAGCCGACAAGCTGGGCCTTGGCGACGCGCAATTCGGCTTCGCTGGGTATCTCGCCTTCTTTGAACGGCAGCGCGAGCGTCTGTAGCTCTTCGCGCAGGTCTGGAGAGATTGCTTCGGCGAGTTCGACGATCGAACGCTCGTAGATCTCGGCGAGTCGCTCGCGGCTCGGTGCATCGAGTTGCATCTGGCGTACTTCGTCGAGCAGTTGCTTAATCATCGAGCCGATGCGCATGACCTTGGCGGGTTCTTGCACCGTGCCATCGCCGGTCAGATCAGGGGCGGCAGGCATTCCGTCGACGAGTTCGCCGCGTTCGGGGGTGTCGTTACTCATCGGCAGTTCTGTCTATCAGGCAACTCCAACCGGTACCCCCACAGGCACCGTCAAAGCAGCCAGGTTCAGTGAGCACGTCGCCACGCACCTCAGTCGGCATCGTTGCGCAACGCAAGCAGCGGGACATCAATCTCTGCCGTGGTGAGAGAGCCGTGGCGGCATTGCAATTCAAAATACGTCTTGTCGGCCGGGTCGTCGAAACTCATGTCGTTCTTGGCGAGTACGGCAACGTCTCCGAAGCGTCGGCGCACGATGTCATTGACGCGCGGCCCGAAGAATCCCCCCGAGATCATCTCGTCGCGGGTCAACACCCATGCGTCGTCACCATGATGAGCGCGTGCTGCAGCCACAACGTCGTCGACTCGTCCCGAATTCACGTGCAACCAGCGGAATCGCCCCTCACCCGATTGGTGGGTGAGGTGCCGTGTCACATCGTCGTGCAAAAACATGGTGCGCTTGCCCACCGAAACTTGTCCGTGATCGGCAGTTACGAGCAATACCGCACCACGTGGCAAGGCCGTCGCGATATCGGCAATCAGCCGGTCGGCAGCCGCGAGCTCGGCGTCGTAGTACTCGCCGAAACCCCGTTCGTGGGCAATCTTGTCGACACCGTCGTAATAGCAGTACACGAACTGCTCACCGCGCAGCAGCAACTGTTGGACGTCGACGGCGATGCTCGACGCTGCACGCCAGCTGTGCATTCGCGCACCGCGCAGATGCGATTCGGTGAATGCCGTTCCGTCAAACTCGGCTTTCGACAGGACGGGCACGCTCATGCCAAGAAACGGCGGGCACGGTTGCACGTCGCGCGGCGCCAACCGACGACGGGCGTCTCCCTGTGCGTCGCCCCAGCGCAGCATCTGCACCACACGACCGCCAAAGTCGATGCGGTAGCCGACCAAACCGTGTTCACCAGGCGTCGCACCCGTTGCAATCGAGGTGAGCGCCGTCACCGTAGTGGTGGGCGACACCGTCGTGATGGCGCGACCCTGCATCGAGGCGAGCGTCGGCACGAGCGTCGGGCGCGCTGCGATGCGATCGCGCAACTGGTGCCAGCCGAGGCCATCGACGACGAGAAGCACCACCTGACGGGCATGGCGGGCAAGGTCGGGGAAAAACGCCGGCAGCTCAGCCGTACCGCGCGGCCCGAGCAGGGCGGGCACGATGTTGGCAACACAAGCGCCCGCATAGTCGGGGCAACGCGGTGCCGTATCGGTGAACTGCTGCTGCACGGTTGCCTCTAGTCAACCGCGCTTACGATGGGGTCGTGCGGGTTTCAACACGGGGCGACTACGCCTGTCGCGCAATGCTTTCGCTGGCGCTGCACGCCGATGAGCCGGGCCCAATTTCGGTTCGTGACATTGCGAGTCGCACCGCACTACCCCAGCCCTATCTCGAACAGATTCTCTTGGCACTCAAGGGTGCCGGGCTCGTGCACTCCAAGCGCGGTGTCGGCGGCGGCTACACGCTTGCTCGGCCTGCCGACAAGATTCTTTTGTCGGAGATCTTGTCAGCTGCAGATGGGCCGATCTCGCTGGGAGATTTCGGAGAGCCGCATCGCAACGGTGCGTGTGACCACGAGGGCCAGTGCGTGTTGCTGGCAATTTGGCACTCGGTGGGCGAACACATGCGCGACCATCTTGCACAGTTCACACTCGGCAGCGTGCTTGCAGCCGCTCGCGGCGAAACCACCTGGCCCGACGAGTCGACACGCAAGAAAAAACGCCGCTAAACGAGTTTCAGCGCCATCGACACACCGTCGAGCGCACTACGACAGCGTCGTGCCGAAAACGCCGCGCTCGTTACGACAGCGTCGCGACGACTGCGGCAAAGTCCGCCGGTGCAACCACCCGAAACGTGACTCGTTCACCCGACTGCGGATGCTCGAATGCCAGCTCGCGCGCATGCAACATCGGACGCTGAGCACGAATGCCAGCGCGGGCACCACCGTATTGCGCATCGCCGACCACCGGATGGCCGATGGATGCGAGGTGCACACGAATTTGGTGCGTGCGACCCGTCTCGAGTCGGCATTCGAGCAAGGCCGCCTCACGAGGCACGCGAAACGACTGTTCGACTGCATAATGCGTGCGCGAGGCGCGACCGTCGACGACCACCGCCATACGCGTGACGTCGCGGTGATCACGCCCAATCGGCGCATCAATTACTCCATTTGCAGAAGCCGGAATCCCCCAAACGAGTGCGGAATACACCCTGGTCACACTGCGTGCAGTCATCTGTGCCACCAACGATTCGTAGGCCGCCGCTGTGCGTGCCACCACCATGAGTCCCGTCGTGCCGGCGTCCAGTCGGTGCACGATGCCCGGGCGCATCGGATCGCCGGCTGAAGCCATCTCGGGATACCGCGCCAACAAGTAGTTCACGAGTGTTCCGTCGCGATTACCCGCACCCGGGTGCACCACGAGCCCCGCGGGCTTGTTGACGACCACGACCGAATCGTCTTCATGCACGATGTCAAGATCATCACCCTGTTGGGCGCTGGGCAACTCGGGTCCTGGCGCCTGTGAGACGTCGACCGAAATCGTCTGGCCGTGTTGCACACGCTCTTTGCCAGCGCTCACCACGACCCCATCGACGGTGACGGCACCAGCCTCGATCAACGCTGCCGCAGCACTTCGACTGACGTCGGCGACAAGTGACACCACACGATCGATACGCACGTCAGCAAGCGACGCCGGAATCTGCTCGGTGACTCGGCGCGCGACACCGAGCGTGTCGTCGTTGGTCATGATTCGTCACCCCTCACTCGCACCGATGCGATCAACATGAGCGCGGCGCCGATGGTGATTGCTGAGTCTGCGATGTTGAAGACCGGAAACCACTGCAGGTCGATGAAATCCACCACTGCGCCGCGCAACCAAGCATCACCGCGAAACAGTCGGTCGAGAAGATTGCCGACGGCACCACCAACGATGAGACCAGCGGCGAACCCGGCGTGGCCGCGGGCGTTGCGGCGCAACCAGACGACGATGACAATCACCACGACAAGCGCCAGAGCCCCAATCACCGGGCCGGCGCCCGTTGCCTGCGAAAACGCCATGCCCTTGTTGAAGGCAAGGTTGAAGCGCAACGATCCGACGAGGTCGATGGTTCGGCCGCCCGACAGCCGGTTCAGCGCCCAGTGCTTGGTCGCTTGGTCTGCCGCGACGATGAGGGCGATGAGCAACCACAGCCGGCGCGTTGCCGGAAGTGTCATCGACTGCCCAGACCGCCGGCGCGCTCGGTGACGAGCTCAGTGGTCCACGGCAGCGCCTCGAGTCGCTCTCGCGGGATCGGCAGACCCGAGTAGGACGAGTAGCCGTACTCGCCAATCTTCAGTCTCGCCAATGCAGCGTCGATGGCGTCGACCTGTTCACGTGCCTGTTGCGACAACGTGAGGTCACGTTCTCGCTCGACGACCATCGTGTCGCCCTCGCCGCCTTCTTCACCGAAGTCAACGTCGCCCATTTCCTGGTTTTCGACGATTTCGTTGGCGTCCCGCTCGAGACGATCGGCCTGACCGACAAGTTCGGCGCGTTTCACTTTCAGCAATTCGCGCTGAGCTCGCAGAAATGCGAGGTCGAAGTCAGTGGTCGAGGTGATGCCGTCGACGGTTTCGAGCTTGATAATCGGTGGCTTGACCGGCTTGGCCATCGCGCGCTCTTGCTGGGCGCGAATTCGTGCTTCTTCTTCGTCGCGAATGGCCCGCAAACGAGCGCGTTCGGCTTCACGAATCTGACGCTCGGCCTCCTTGGCCTTGTTGATCTTGTCGCGCTCGCGCTGTTTCTCGCGACGCTCTTCGTCAATCGCGGCCTTCTTGCGGGCAACTTCGCGCTTGCGCTCTTCTGCTGCGACGAGACGTTCGAGTTGACGACGCTTGCGTTCGGCGTCGCGCTCTTTTTGCACACGCTTGCGTTCGTCCAGCTTCGCCTTCGCTACTCGTTTGCGTTCGCGCTCGGCAAGCAGACGTGCCCTCTTGCGTTCGCGCTCGGCCGCCAAACGGGCCTGTTTGCGTTTGCGCTCGTCGACCTTGCGCTGGGCCGCCTTCTTGCGACGAAGCGCCTCGGCCTTCAGGCGTGCGGCTCGACGAGCGGCTTCGGCTTTCTTCTTTGCCGCCTTACGACGGACGTCTTCAGCCTTGCGGCGCGCTGCCTTGCGTTGCGCCTCGAGGCGAAGTTGCTTGGCACGACGCTGGGCTGCCAGCTTCAGTTCGGCCTTGCGACGACGGGCCGCGAGAGCCTTCTTGGCAGCAGCTTTCTTCGCAGCAGCCTTCTTGGCGGCTGCTTGCTTGGCTTGGGCCTTCTTCTTGGCAGCAGCCTTCTTGGCGGCTGCTTGCTTGGCTTGGGCCTTCTTTTTTGCGGCGGCTTTGCGCTTCGCGGCTGCGTTCATGACCCCGTCAGGGTAGCCGTTCAACAGCGACCCACACGGGAGCGTCATCGAGTGTGGCGTTCGTCTGACCGCGCACCCCATCGACCACCAACTCCCGCGCCAGGGTTTCGTGTTGCACCATCTCGGCGTGTTCGCGCACGGCAACGGCGATGTCGTCGGGCACGCCCAACACCAGCCGGATGCGATCCGACACATGGAGACCGGCGTCACGGCGTGCTTGTTGCACGAGACGAATCACGTCACGGGCCACGCCTTCACGCGCAAGGTCGTCGGTGACCGCGAGGTCAAGCACCACGATGCCCTCACCACCAGACAGTGCGGTACTCCCCCGTTCGCCTTCGCCGGTCGCCACGAGCCGCAACGAATATTCACCGTCTTGCAGTTCGACACCACCAGCGACCACTCGCCCACCGGCCATCGACCAATCACCTTGCTTGACTGCACGAATTACTTTTTGCGTCTCGGCTCCGAGGCGTGGGCCCAATGCTGCCGGTGTGACGTTGAGTTCGCGTCGCGCATGTGCATCTACATCGGTGCGCAGCTGCACCTCGCGCACGTTGACTTCGTCTTTGATCACGTCGACGAAGTCGTTCAACAACTGCGCGCTTGGGCTGGCGATGGTCAAGGTCGCCAGTGGCAGTCGCACGCGGCGCTGATGAGCCTTGCGCAGCGACAACGTGGCAGAACAGACGTCGCGGGCAAGGTCCATGGAGACGGTGAGCGAATCGTCGGCGGCCAGCCGCTCGGTTGTTGGCCACGTGGTGAGGTGCACGCTGCGCTCACCCGTGAGACCGCGATAGATCTCTTCGGTCGTCAACGGCAAGAGCGGCGCGGCAACCCGACACACCACGTGCAACACGCTGTGCAAGGTGTTGATGGCCGCCTGGTCGCCGTCCCAGAAGCGGTCTCGACTACGGCGGATGTACCAATTGGTGAGCACGTCGAGAAAGTTGCGAACGAGCGCGCAGGCTTCGAACAAGTCGTTGCGCTCGAACGCCTCGGTTGCAGACTGCACGAGGGCTCGGGTCTTGGCGATGATGTAGCGATCGAGCACATGCGTGCTCGAGGTATCAAACTCGCCAGACCGTTGCGCGGCATTGGCATAGAGCGACAGGAAGTACCACGAGTTCCACAACGGCAGGATGGTTTGGCGAACCGTGTCGCGAATGCCGGCTTCGGTCACCGAGAAGTCGGCGCCACGCAGAATCGACGACGACAACAAGTACCAACGCATCGCATCTGCGCCGTAGGTATCGAAGACCTTCATCGGATCGGGATAGTTGCGCAGACTCTTGGACATCTTCTGGCCGTCGTCGCCGAGCACGATGCCGTGACTGACACAGCTCTTGAATGCCGGCCGATCAAACAGCGCCGTGGCCAACACGTGCAAGGTGTAGAACCAGCCGCGTGTCTGGCCGATGTACTCAACGATGAAATCGCCCGGATAGTGGCTCTCGAACCACTCTCGATTCTCGAATGGGTAATGCACTTGGGCAAACGGCATTGACCCGCTCTCGAACCAGCAGTCGAGCACTTCGGGAACTCTGCGCATCATCGACTTGCCCGTGGGGTCGTCAGGGTTCGGCCGCACGAGTTCGTCAATGGTGGGTCGATGCAGCTCGGCAACCCGAACGCCGAAATCTCGCTCGAGCTCTGCGATGCTTCCATACACATCGATGCGTGGGAACTCGGGGTTGTCACTACGCCAAACGGGAATCGGCGAACCCCAGAAGCGGTTACGACTGATGGTCCAGTCGCGGGCGTTCTCCAACCACTTGCCAAACGAGCCGTCGCGAATGTGATCGGGCACCCAGGTGATCTGTTGGTTGAGCGCCACCATGCGCTCTTTGATCGCCGTCACATTGACGAACCACGAACTGACCGCGCGATAGATGAGCGGTGTGCCCGTGCGCCAACAGTGCGGATACGAGTGGTCGTAGGTCTCGTGACGTAATACGACGCCGTCGCTCTTGAGTCGCCTGATGATGTTCGTATTCGCCTCGAACACGTGCTGGCCGACGAAATCCACGACTTCGCCGGTGAAGCGACCGCGCGAATCAACCGGCACGACAAGGGCGATACCCGCTTCGGCGCACGCACGCTGGTCGTCTTCGCCAAAACCTGGGGCCATGTGCACCACACCAGTGCCGTCTTCGGTGGTGACAAAGTCGCCACCGAGCACGCGAAAGGCGCCCTGCGCTGCGTGATCGGCAAAATAGTCGAACAACGGGGTGTATCGACGACCGACGAGTTCGCTGCCGCGCACACTGCCCACCTGTTGTGCGCCTTCGAGCTCACGCGCGTAGGCCTCGCGTCGAGCCACGGCCATCACGTAGCGAATTCCGTTGAGTTCGTAGATGCCGTATTCGACGTCGGGCGCCACTGCGAGCGCGAGATTCGACGGCAACGTCCAGGGCGTAGTGGTCCACGCCAAGAGACGTTCGCCGGTTTCCAACAAGAAGCCCACAGTGAGTGCCGGGTCTTGCACCATCTTGTAGGTGTCGTCCATGCGCGTTTCGGAATTCGAAAGCGGCGTTTCGAGCGCCCACGAATACGGCAGCACGCGGAAGCCCTCGTAGATCAGTCCTTTGTCCCACAGCGCCTTGAACGCCCACATCACGCTTTCCATGTAGGGCACGTCGAGCGTTTTGTAGTCGTTGTCGAAGTCCACCCAGCGTGCCTGACGCGTGACATACCGTCGCCAGTCGCTGGTGTACTGCAGCACCGACGTGCGGCAATGATCGTTGAACTTGTCGATGCCGAAGTCAGTGATGGCCTGGCGACCCGAGATGCCGAGTTGGCGCTCAGCTTCTGCTTCGGCCGGCAGACCGTGGCAGTCCCAACCGAAACGCCGCTCGACGCGTTTGCCGCTCATCGTGCGGTACCGCGGTACGGCGTCTTTCACGAAGCCCGTGAGCAAGTGGCCATAGTGCGGAAGTCCGTTGGCAAAAGGTGGACCGTCGTAAAAGACGAACTCTGATTCGTCAGCGCCCGCGTCGTGCGCCACAGCGCCCGCGCCACCTTTGCGCGCGTGCTGGTCGACCGATG
>CAYFNN010000049.1:0-6212 GCA_964344465.1 uncultured Bifidobacterium sp.
GCCGTAGCCTGACTGTGGTGCGAACGAGTGTTCAGCCTCCGAAGGTGTTGCCGGCGGCTAACGATGAATGCTGGTGCGGCAGTGGCCGCAGGTACAAGCGCTGTCACAAACCGCTCGAGGGTCGTGTGTTGCCGGGCATCGTCAGCCCAATGCGCAGCGTGCCCGACCACATTGCCCGTCCGCCCTACGCAGCCACTGGGCAGGTGCAGCGGCGACCCGAGTCAGCGGTAAAAACTCCCGACATCATTGCCCGTATGCGGCGCGCTGGTGCCGCCGCCGCCGAGGTGCTGCGCCTTGCTGGGGCAATGGTCAAACCTGGTGTTACCACCGATGAAATTGATCAGTACGTGCATCAACTGTGCATCGAGCGTGGTGCATACCCAAGCCCGCTCAACTACCAGCGCTACCCCAAGAGCGTGTGCACGAGCGTCAATGAGGTGATTTGCCACGGCATCCCGGATTCACGCGAGTTGCAAGACGGAGACATCGTGAACCTTGACGTGACCTGTTATCTCGAAGGCGTGCACGGGGACACCAACGCCACATTCGCAGTCGGAACCATCACCGACGAAGACCGACAACTGATTGCGGTAACCGAAGAGTGCATGTGGTTGGGCATCGAGACGGTTCGGCCAGATGTGCCGCTATCAGAAATTGGCCGCGCTATCGAAAGCCATGCCAAGAAGCACAAGTTCGGCGTGGTGCGTTCGTTCATCGGTCACGGCATTGGCGAGCAATTCCACACCGACATTCAGGTGTTGCACTACTACGAACCGCGCAATAACACCCTGATGCGCCCAGGCATGACATTTACCATCGAACCGATGATCACCCTCGGCTCCGAAAAGCACCGCATGTGGGACGACGAGTGGACCGCCGTCACCATCGACGGCAAGCGCACCGCACAGTTTGAACACACCGTGTTGGTGACGGATACTGGGTACGACGTGTTGACGGCGCCTGGCGGCGTGTCACCCGCATCTCCATCAACCCGTCACAGGTGAAACTGAACCGATGATTGAGAACGGCGACTTCCCGCGATTCGAGCGATTTGAACGCGAGGCATGGGCTGCCTTGCGCGCCCAGACACCGCTGACCATCCGCGAGAAAGACCTCGAAGCCCTGCGCGGCATCAATGAACGCATCGACTTAGACGAAGTCGCCGCGGTCTATCTGCCGTTGACTCGGTTGTTGAATCTCTACGTCTCGGCCACCCAGAACCTGCACCGAGTGTCGGCCACGTTCTTGGGCACGATTGCACCGAAACTGCCCTACGTCATTGGAGTCGCGGGCAGCGTGGCGGTCGGTAAGAGCACCCTCGCGCGACTGCTGCAGGCGCTTCTCAGTCGCTGGCCCGAACACCCGCGAGTCGAACTCGTGACGACCGACGGCTTTCTCTTTCCAAATGCCGAGTTGGAAGCGCGCGGAATCATGGATCGCAAGGGCTTCCCCGAGAGTTACGACACCCGTCGCCTCCTCGACTTTCTTCGTGCCGTGAAGAGCGGCGAACCTGAGGTGTCTGCTCCGGTGTACAGCCACGTGATCTACGACGTGTTGCCTGACTCGTTCGTCACGGTTCACCAACCAGACATCCTCATTCTCGAAGGTCTCAACGTGCTGCAGGTCGATTCGCGCGCGAATGAGTTCGTCAGTGACTACTTCGACTTTTCGATCTACCTCGATGCCGATGAGTCGCTGATTGAAGGATGGTTCGTTGAACGGTTCCATCTCTTGCGACGCACCGTGTTTCAAGACCCCAACAGTTTCTTCCGCCACTTCGCCGAACTGAACGAAGTCCAGGCGTCAGACCTCGCCCACCAAATCTGGCAGTCGATCAACGGTCGTAACCTGCGCGAGAACATCGCCCCCACCAAGGGACGCGCGTCGTTGGTGATCGAGAAAGGTCACGACCACCGCGTGACCGACGTGTTCTTACGCAAGTTGTAATCGCAACGCCGCATTCGGGCGGATAGGTGTAGTTGCGATCGGTGACCCTGCGGACTAACGGTGGAGCGCGTTGAGGTAGTTGTACACCGTGATGCGGGAGACACCCATCGCGTCGGCAACATCTTCCACGGCACGTCGCAAGATGAACGCACCTCGCTCGTCAAGCAGACGAATTGCTCGTTGTTTTTCGGCGCGCGACAGCAGTGCGAGTTTTGCCCCGAGTTCTCGCTCGACGGATTCAATGAGCCGTTGCATTGCGCCGTGCATTGCCGGCAGACGCACGGCGGCAACCACCCGGCCTTCCCACACGAGCGGCACGTCGGCCTTGCTCATCTCCTCGGCCGACACGAGCGTGGCGCCAAGTGCGGCGAGCAGCGGTTGCACCGTGCTGACCAGCGGGTGATTCGTCACGCGTTTGCCTCGCGCGACACGCTGACACTCACGAAGGTGGCGCCGTTGGTGTACGCGGCACGCATCATGTCGGCAATCACGTTCGGCATTCGTGCTTCGTCAACCCGAAACACCGATCCGAACGGGCCGAACTCGACAGCCACTCCCGATGCCTCGACGGCCGCTACGGCAGAGGTGACATGTGGTCCGGGCTTGCCTTCTACGAACGGCTCAACGGTGAACTCCACGACCAGCATTGCGTTTCCCCCGCGCCAAGCGTAGATGCCACGACCTACCATGAGGCATGGCCGAAAACGCACAGACAATGGCGGCGCGCGAAGTGCATGGCACTGCAACGGAGATCGCCGAACACGCCGATGAATTGCAGGCTGGCGCAATCGCGTTGCGACGACGGCTGCACGAGTGGCCCGAGACCGGCAACGACCTGCCGCGCACCCGCGAAACGGTGCTCGAGTCGCTTGCCGATCTCCCGCTTGATATCACGCTGCATCATTCGACGAGCGGTATCGGTGCGCTGCTGACGGGCGGCAAACCAGGGCCGACGGTGATGTTGCGTGGCGATATGGATGCCCTGCCGATGCCCGAAGACACGGGGCTCGACTTTTCCTCACGGGTTGACAACGTGATGCATGCCTGCGGGCACGATACGCACACGTCGATGCTCGCTACTGCTGCCCGTTTGCTCAGCGAACGCCGCGACGAGCTGCCTGGACGCGTCTTGTTCATGTTCCAACCAGGCGAAGAGGGGCACCACGGTGCCAAGTTCATGCTCGAGGAAGGTCTGCTCGACGTGCCAGCACTCGCTGATGGCACGCCCTCACCAGTGAGCGCTGCATATGCGATCCACATCACCACGAACTTGCCGAGCGGTTGGGTGTCGTCAAAGGGTGGCCCAATCATGGCGTCGTCTGACACCTTCGAGATCGTCGTCACCGGCAAAGGTGGACACGCCTCTGAACCATTTCGCACCCGTGATCCGATTCCTGTCGCCTGCGAAATCGTGCAGGCCCTGCAAATGCACATCACCCGGCGAATAAATGTGTTTGATCCGTCGGTGGTGACCGTCACCCAGATTCATACCGGTACGACCTCCAACGTGATTCCCGAGACGGCGCGTATCAACGGCACGATTCGTGCCGTGAGTGAATCGACTCGCAAAAAGGTGCACGACGGGCTCAAGCGAATTGCCGTCGGCATTGCGGAAACTCACGACATGGCGGCCGATGTGCAGGTGAAGTTCGGATACCCCGTCACCGTGAACGATGCGCCGAGTGCCGACTTTGGCATGTCGGTGGCCGACTCGCTCGTAGGTGTCGACAAGGCAGTGCGACTGCCGCACCCCATCATGGGTGCCGAGGATTTTTCCTACGTGCTCAACCAACTGCCAGGCGCAATGATCTTCCTCGGTGGAACTCCTGAGGGCGTCAACCCGGCAGCAGCGGCACCGAACCATTCGAATCGCGTGATGTTCGACGAAGAAGCGATGAAGACCGGTGTCGCGTTATACGCATCGCTGGCCATGCGCTCACTCGGCGTTCGACTGCACTAGCGATCGTGCGCCCACTCGAGGGAGTTCGCGTCCTCGATTTCACCCGTGTGCTTGCAGGACCACACGCCACCCGCATGCTGTGTGACCTCGGCGCCGAAGTCATCAAGGTGGAACCACCGGTTGGCGACCTCACTCGCTTCGGCCAGCCACGTTTGAACTCGCTGGCGACCTATTTCATTCAACAAAACGTCGGAAAACTCAACGTTTCGCTCGATCTCGACGACGACCGCGGTGTTGACATTGCACGACGCCTCGCGGACGTGAGCGACGTGGTGATTGAGAACTTCCGCCCCGGGGTTATGGCCCGCCTTGGTTTGGGATACGACACGTTGAGTGCACGCAACACCCGACTCATCTACGCATCAATCAGCGGGTACGGCGCGACCGGGCCATGGGTAGATCGCCGTGCGTACGCACCCGTGGTGAATGCGGAAGCCGGACTCACCAAACATCAGGGCGACGTGCGCGGCGGACAGTATGCGAATGACCCGTTCAGCCATGGCGATGTGTATACGGGAATGGAAACTGCAGCGGCGATTCTCGCTGCACTCTTGCAGCGTGAACGCACCGGCCGCGGTCAACACATCGATGTGTCGATGGCGGAAACGCTGCTGTACGTCAACGAACACGCCCACGACCAGCTGTGGCAAGGTGAAGTGCCGAGCGACTGGATTCGTTCGTTTCAACCTGCTGATTATCCCGTGCTCACCACCCAGGATGGCAGCGTCGTGGTGGTCAGCGGTCATCCAGCGTCGAAAACCAATTTTGCATGGTTCTGTGCAGCGATGGGCCGCAACGACCTCGCCAACGATCCGCGATTTGTTGACGTGTCGACGAGACTGGCGCATCTCGCAGAGTTTCTCGCGCTCTTGCAGGAATGGGCTGCAGATGTGCCGAATGCCGAGGAAATTGAGCGAATCTTTGCCCAGCACAATCTGGCCACCGGCAGGTTGCGCAGCGTGGGCGAACTTGCCGAGACGCCCTGGGCTCGCGAGCGAGGGGCCATCGCCGAGGTCTCTGATCGGCGCGACGGCACGGTGCGGATTCCACAGAGTCCGTGGAAGTTCAGCGACGCCGACGTTCGAATTCGCGGAGTGCCAAAGTATCGCGGCGAAGATAACCGCGACGTATTGCGTGAACTACTCGGCCTCGACGATGCGACGATCACCGAGTTGGAACGTGATGGAGTAGCAAGCAGCCACCTGCCGACACCCCGATAGACGTCTAGCGGCCGCTGTGGCCGAAGCCCCCACCGCGATCGTTGTCGTCGAGAGACTCCACCGCCGACCATTCGACATTCGCAATGCCGTGCACCAGCAACTGCGCGATGCGATCACCGCGGCGTACCTGATAGTCGCTGTGTGAATCATGGTTGATCATGATCACCTGCAATTCGCCCCGGTAACCAGCATCAATGACGCCGGGAGTATTGACGAGTGAGATTCCGTGTTTCAAGGCGAGACCGCTGCGCGGCACCACGAGGCCCACATACCCCCGCGGAATCGCAACCGCGACTCCCGTCGGCACGAGCACCCGGCCGCCGCCGGCCACCAACAGCGCATCGACACGGGCATGCAGGTCGAGACCTGCATCATCCACATGCGCCTTGGCTGGCAGGGGCAATGCCGCATCAAGTCGCACGATGGGCACGGGGACTGGCGAAGCCACCCCACGACACTACGAGGCACCGCCGTAGTGTTGAGCGGTGCTCGTCTGGCTCGACCTTGAGATGACCGGTCTTGATCCCCAGGTGGATGTGATCGTCGAGATTGCCTCGCTCGTCACCGATGACGAACTCAACATCGTTGCCGAAGGTCCTGATCTCGTCGTGCACCAACCCGAGGAAGTGCTCGCAAAGATGGACCCCTTCGTCATCGAGATGCATACGACCTCCGGTTTGCTCGAGGCGATTCGCGGCTCACGCACGACATTGGCAGAGGCTGGGAAGGCCACCTTGGAATTCATCATGCACCATGTGCCTGAGCCACGCACCGTGCCGTTATGCGGCAATTCCATCGGCACGGATCGCAGATTTCTTGCGCGCTACCTTCCCGACATCGAGAATCACCTGCACTATCGCAGCGTCGACGTATCCAGCATCAAAGAACTGGCAAAACGCTGGTATCCGACCGCCACGATTTCGCGGCCGACCAAGACTGGGGCGCACCGTGCGCTCAACGACATCCGCGAAAGCGTGAAAGAGTTGTCGTTTTATCGCCGGGCTTTGTTCGTACCGTCACCGAGTGGCGATGCGACGACCACGCCACGAAACACTGCCGACGAGGCCTGAGCGCACGAGGCTCCA
>CAYFNN010000049.1:6312-9166 GCA_964344465.1 uncultured Bifidobacterium sp.
GCCGGGTACATGCGGTATTCGACGAGGCCGCGCCGACCGATGAGGGCCGTGGCTTCAGGCATTGCACGGGCAAGGGCCAGGTCTTCGACGACCGCGCCACGAACATTGGGGTGCGAGTGCCCGCCAATCTGCTCGTACGACGCGCGATGCACTGCGATGTACGGCCCGTAGGCCACCCGTTGTTTCGATGACGCCGACGCCACGCTCGCCACGAGTGACGACACCACGTTGAAGAGCATGCTCAGTCGCTCGATGACGCCGTGTGTGCGATGCCATGGCATCACGCTGACGAGGGCGCCGGGATGCCGTGCCACGACCTCGCACACTGACTCGAGACTCGTGGCACCCAAACGTACGTCAGCATCGAGGAACACCAGCACCTCGCGAGTGGCAACCCGTGCACCCTGCCAGCAGGCAAAGGGCTTGCCGGCCCAGCCACTCGGTAGGTCGTTGAGGGTAATCACGGTGGCGCCACCGGCGCGCGCAAGCGCGGCTGTGGCATCAGTTGAAGCATCGTCGACCACGATGATCTCATCTTCGAGAGTGGTAATTTGCCGCAAACTCGCCAACAGCGCAGTGACATTTGATGCCTCGTTGCGACAGGGCACCACGATGCTCACGGCGGGCCGCCGCAGACGAGTGTCATCGTTAACGCGATGCGGTGATGCACCGCTCACGTTCGTGGTGCCGCTGGGCAACAGTTTTGCTCGCCGCCACAGCAGCCAGCCCGCCACCCAGCCGCAGGCAAAGAGTGCAGTGGAAGCCGAACTCGGCGACCAATCGATCACGCCGAGGCTGTGCTGCGTAGTTCGACAAGAGCAGCAGTCGTCGCGCCGACGGCTTCACGAATCACCACTCGCTCGGCAAGTTCATACACGGCGAGACCCAGATCGGCTCCTGGTTCAACCGAGAGATGATGTTCGACCACTGCACGCAACGGTGCGCGCAGAGTGCGGTGTGCACCGAGGTACTCCTCGAGAGGTTCCCAATAGACCGCATTATTGAGATGTCCTACGGCATCAAAGTCGGCAAAACGGAGGCGCATCGGCGCGAGTTCGCGCGCCTGCGACGCAGGCGGTAGACCGCGACCAACGTGCAAACGTGCCGACACCCTGCGATCATTCGCAGTCACCCCAATGATCTCACGAAAGCGCTCGCTCAAAGCGAGCGGTTTCAGCGTCTGCAGATCAACTCGCACCCATAACGCAGCCGTCTCTGCGACGGGCAACTCTTCGTGTGTTCCACTATCAATCAACGACAATCGAGTGCGCCGCTCGGCCCAATGTGACCCGACTCCACCACACCAGGTATGTAGACGCACCGTATCGAGATACGAAGGGAACTGCTGCACGAAAATGTCGGTGCGACGTACGACCCAGCCATGCGGGTCGTCGTATTTTCCATCAAGTGCATCGTCGGTGGCAATGTCTTGCAGATAGCGAGCAATCGCATCGAGTCGCAACCGCCCCCGTGGTGTGACGTCGCCGAGACGCACGGTGCGAGTGGTCGAGTACACGCGCCCAGTTGTGGGAAACGGTGCGAAGTCGCTGCTGAGCGAGTGATCGGTAACAGTGTCGTGTAACGGATGCGACACGCTGACGACGCTACCGAACGAAGTGATGGTCGGTAGCCTCGCACTCGTGCGCGCACGTTCGTCAATGCTCGTTGTGGCATTCAGCATTGCCGTGACGATTGCCGTTGTTGGTGGTTGGTGGTGGTCGCAGCGCTCCAGTGACGTCTACGAACTCGATGCCACGGCCGGCAGCATCGCACTGAACAAGGTCGCCGAAGGCTCGGTGCTGGCGGTCGTGGATCTCGAAACTGCCGACGGCGCCACTGTCTCAACCGACTCATTCGCTGGTCGACCGCTGGTCGTCAATTTCTGGTTCTCCACCTGTGCCCCCTGTCGTCGTGAGTTTCCGGTGCTCGTTGCCGCACACGAGCAATACGGTGACGCGATTCGTTTCATTGGCGTCAACCTGAGTGATACGCCTGCTACCGCTGCCGCGTTCACTGCAGAGTTTGGTGCAACCTTCGAGACCTTCTTCGATCGCGATGGGCGTCTCACCAGCGCGATGGGGGTCGCAACCGCACCCGTGACGATGCTCATCGACGCCGGTGGTGTGGTGCGTCGACAGCTGACCGGAGAAATCACCAGTGAAATGCTCTCTACGGCGTTACGTGAGGTGTTTCCGTCATGATTATGGGCCTGGCAACTGGTATTGCGACGGCCGTCATCGAGGGTGACTTTGCCTATTCGCTGTTGTTGGGCATGTTGGCCGCGGTTAACCCGTGTGGCTTCGTACTGCTCCCTGCCTATCTTCTCGCCTATCTCAGCGTCGATGACGAGAGCCCCACTCACGTGCGAGTGCGGCGGGCGCTCACGGTCGGCGCTTCCGTTTCGGTGGGTTTCATGGCGGTGTTTCTCGTCGTTGGTCTCATCTCCCGACTTTTCACCGCGTGGATTGAACTCAACGCGAAGTATCTCGCGCTGGTCATCGGTATCGCGTTGATCGTGCTGGGTATCCGAATGTTGCGTGGATGGAAACCACGACTGTGGGTCCCCGCACTGTCGGGGGGCGCTGGTGCTCGCGGCGTGCGCAGCATGGCGAGTTTTGGCGTGGTGTATGCGATTGCGTCGATTGGCTGCACACTCGGCCTGCTCACCACGGCTGTGCTGGGCAGCTTCTCACGGCATGGTTTCGTCTCGGGTGTGATCAGCGTCGCGATGTACGGCATCGGCATGGGGGTCTTTGTCACCGCCCTCACCGTGACTCTGGCCTTCACCAAATCGGGTCTCGTGCGAGCCGGGCGCGGCGTAATGAAGACACTTGATCGTCTCTCGAGTGTGCTC
>CAYFNN010000050.1:0-9084 GCA_964344465.1 uncultured Bifidobacterium sp.
ATCCCCCACAGCACCCGCTCGACCCCCACATGGCCTGGTCGGGCCTGGTTCGGCCCCACCGACATCGTCACCCTGAACTACGCCCGCTGGTGGGTATCGTCGCCACGATGCACATGCACCCCCATGCCCTCATCCCCCGCGACGCCAGTGCCGTCGCCGGTCGCGCCATGGAGCGCGCCACGCTGGCTCGCATCTGGCGACTCGCCACGCCGTATCGGGTGACCATTGCGGTCTTTCTCGGGGCAATCATGGCATCGGCCCTCGTGGCGCTCGTACCTCCATTCGTCTTTCGCGCCATCATCGACGATGCAATTCCTGCCGGGGATCGTCGACACGTCTGGGGGCTGGCCGCATTGGCAGTTCTGGCTGCACTCGGCGAGGCGGGCCTCGCCATCGTGCAACGCTGGGGTTCGGCACGCATCGGCGAAGGGCTGATCTACGACCTTCGTGTTTCGCTTTTTGCCAAAGTGCAGCAGATGCCCATTGCGTTCTTTACTCGCACGCAAACAGGAGCACTCATCAGTCGGTTAAACAACGACGTCATTGGCGCCCAGAGCGCCGTGACTTCCACACTCGGCACGGCGGTGAGCAATCTCGTGATTCTCGTTACCACGGTCGCAGCGATGGTGGCGCTCGAATGGCGCCTTACCGCGCTGGCTCTGGTCGTGCTACCTGCATTCATCGTGCCGGCACGTCGGGTCGGCAAACGACTGCAAAGTATCGCTGCCAAGCAGATGGATCTCAACGCCCAGATGAACACCCAGATGCAGGAACGCTTCAATGTTGCCGGTGCTCTTCTCGTGAAACTGTTCGGTCGCCACCGAGATGAAGTAGACGCATTTGCCGGTCGGGCCGCCGGCGTGCGCAATGCCGGGGTGCTCGCAGCGATGTACGGGCGGGTGTTTTTTGTGGCTCTCGGCCTCGTCGGCGCGCTCGGCGCGGTGGCGGTGTACGGGGTCGGTGCACAACTCGTGGTTTCGGGTGACGTGACCTCGGGAACCCTCGTCGCACTTGCCGCCTTGGTGACTCGGGTGTACATGCCGCTCACGGCATTGAGCAACGCCCGAGTCGAGTTGCTCACATCATTCGTCAGTTTCGACAGGGTGTTCGAGGTGCTCGACGCCCCTCTCGCAGTTGCCGACCGCACCGATGCCTACGACTTGCCCAATCCGCGCGGTGCGATTGTCTTCGATCGGGTCACCTTTCGCTATCCACCTGCGGCGGGGGTCTCGATTGCGTCACTGGAAGCCCCCGGCACACCGGCCGGCGACCCCGACCGCGACGTGTTGCACGACATTTCACTTGCCGTTGCCCCAGGCGAAACCCTCGCGATTGTCGGGCCGTCTGGTTCGGGGAAATCTACGCTCGCCGCGCTGATTCCCCGTCTCTATGACACGACATCTGGTGTCGTCACAGTCGACGGTCACGACGTTCGCAGTGTCACCAGCCTCAGCCTGCGAGCCGCTATCGGTGTCGTCACCCAGGATCCGCACTTGTTTCACGAGAGCATCGAGTCGAACTTGCGCTACGCCAAACCTGATGCGAGCGACGCCGATCTCATCGCGGCATGCCAACGAGCAAGAATTCACGACACGATTGCCGCCCTGCCCGACGGCTACCGCACGGTGGTGGGTGAACGTGGCTATCGCTTATCGGGCGGCGAAAAGCAGCGCCTGGCGATTGCCCGACTCCTCCTGAAGAATCCGGCCGTGATGATTCTCGATGAGGCGACGAGTCATCTCGACAACGAAAACGAGTCGCTCGTTCAGACTGCACTTGACGAAGCCCTGCGCGGGCGAACCGCAATTGTCATCGCCCATCGTCTGTCGACGGTGATGAATGCCGATCGCATCGTCGTGCTCGAAGACGGACGCATCATCGAACAAGGCACCCACGAAGAGTTGCTGGCTCGCGATGGCGCATACGCGCGTCAAGTTCGCGCGGGTGGGGTCTTCAGCGGCCTTTCGTCATAGCGTCACCCGAGCCTGCGCCCACCAGTGCGCCACGCACGACGCTCACCAGACGTTCCGTCACGGTGCTCAGTGCGTCGCCCACACCCACGGCACTCGCCAGACCAATCGGCAGCGGCATTCGAAGCAGCGAGGCGTGCAGACCAAGATCGATTTCCGTGAACACGGTGCACTGAAATCGTGCTGCATCTTTGGTGCGACGTTGCGAGATTCCCACTACCTTGCGGCCGTCGCGGGTGACTTCACCTGGCCCCACTGCGGCAAAACACACGGCTCGATCGGGCCCGTGTGCGGCGAGTCGGTCGTGGTGCACTGCCCATTCGCCGCCGCCAGCCGTTGACGCAAGTGCCGTGCACCAGGCTTCGCCGAGCCACCAGGTTGCGCGTTCGACATCGTCGAGCCACAGTGGGTGATCGCGCGGCACAGTCACGTCGATCCACGCGTGGTCATGCGGTTGCAGAATCACCACGCCACCGCCACTGCGCCGACGTGTCACTTCAAAGCCGAGTTCGGTCGCGCGATCGCAGTCGACCAGCTCGTGCGACTGCGTGCTCCCCAAGACGACTGCGGGTCGACTGATTGTCAGCACCTCGACTCGAGCGTCGTTGGCGATGGGACGAGCATGTAACTCGCCGGCGGTGTTCACGAGGCGATCAGCAGGTACTGCTTCCATGCATCAGGCACCCGGCCGACAGCGGTCGTGATCCACGCCATGTCGCGCGGCGTGTGTGGTGTCTTGGCAAGAATCATGCCCGCTTCATGCGGGGTGCGGTCACGCTTGTGCAGATTGCAGCGACGACATGCCGCGGCGACGTTCTCCCACGTGTGCTCGCCACCGCGCGAGCGCGGCATGACGTGGTCGATGGAGTCGGCGGGTTTACCGCAGTACTGACACTTATAACCATCACGGGCAAACACGGCCCGCCGCGACAACGCCGTGCGTCGCCGGAACGGGGCGCGCACGACATAGTTCAACCGAATCACCAGCGGAGCGCGCATCACCAGCGTGGCGGCTCGCACCTCGGTGCCGTCGTCCTCCACGATTTCTGCCTTTTCAGAAAGTACGAGGCAGATGGCGCGACGCGCCGAGACCACGCTCAGCGGCTCGAACGTCGCATTGAGGACGAGCGCGCTGCGCATCGCGTTATCCCCTGGCTCTTTTTCGACGCAGGTCGCGCTGATACGAACGACACCAGGCGAGATACGTGACTACATCGCTGACGTCTGCAGTGTGCATGGCATTACCGTACTGCGTCTCCAACCGGAAACCGAGGTAGCGCTGGTCGGGCAACGGCAGAAACGGCGCCCGCCGCCACCATCCATTTGGTGCGAGCCGAAACATCTGGCGAACCGCCGTCACCCACAGCCCGGGACGACGTACCACTGCCCAGAACGAAGCCAGTGTCACCACTATTTCGAACGCGGCTCCTTGGGCAGACCGAGCACCATCTCACCGATGATGTTGCGCTGAATCTGCGATGAGCCTGCGTAGATCGTGCCGGCGCGCGCATTGAGGAAGGTCATCGCCCAACTCATCGTGGAGTTCGGTGCCCCAGCGTCATCGGTCTGAAATGCCGTACTCGGTTTTCGACCGACGGGAATCATGGCATCCATACCGAGAATGTCGAGAGCGAGCTCGGTGGACTTCTTGTGGTATTCGCTCCAATACAACTTGGAGATCGCACCGTCGGGCCCCGGGTGGTGTCCTGCAAGAAACTTCGTCAGCGTGCGCTGTCCGAGATACTTCATGACCTGCACTTTCGAATAACACCACGCGAGCCGCTGGCGAATTCGCGGGTCGTCAGCGACACCACGTTCGCGGGCCAATTCGACGAGACGTGCAAATTCCGCCTCGTAACGAATCGGGCCAGTTGCAGCGGCTTCACCGCGTTCGAAACCGAGCAATGCCATGGCGACGGCCCAGCCGTTGTTGACGCCGCCGACGACGTTGGCTTTCGGTACCCGTACGTCGGTATAGAACACCTCATTGAATTCACTCTCACCCGAAATCATCTTGATGGGTCGCACTTCAATACCGGGCTGACGCATGTCGACGAGCAGGAATGAGATGCCCTTGTGACGTGGCGCCGACGGGTCGGTGCGCGCCAGAGTGAAGATGTGCGTGGCGAGGTGGCCGGCTGAAGTCCAAATTTTCTGGCCATTGAGCACCCATTCATCGCCGTCGAGTTCGGCTTTCAGACCAAGGTTCGACAGGTCACTGCCGGCGTTGGGCTCGCTGTAGCCCTGACACCACACATCGTCTCCCGAAATGATGCGCGGCAAGTAATGACGCTTCTGCTCATCGGTGCCGAAGAGCAACAAGGTATTGCCGAGCATCTGGATTCCGAATACGTCGTTCATTGCACCCGTCGGAACTCCAGCGCGCGTGAACTCCTCGGCAACGATCACCTGTTCGAGTGCCGACAATCCGCCCCCGCCGAACTCTGCCGGCCAGCCCGGTGCCAGGTACCGCGCCTGGGCGAGATGCGCGCGCCACTCTTTGATGAACCGTTCGAGCTCGTCTCCCTGCAGTGCGCCGATGCCCTTCCAGTTCGCAGGCAGTTTCTCGGCGAGAAACGCCTGCACTTTCTCGCGATAGGCCTCGGCTTCTGCGGAATAGGTCGGTTGCATGAGCCCGACGCTAGTTGAGGTGCCGACGGGCAACTGCAGCCGCACCGACAAGTGGCGCATTCGCCCCAAGACCCGTCGGGCGCACCACAAAACCACGGGCGAAGGCGATGCGAGCCTGACGATCGATCTCGGCTTGGGCGGCGGAAAAGAATGGTGCGCCAAAGCCGAGGGCAACCGAGCCGCCGATGACGGCGATTCGCGAATCAAGCAGCGCCGCAATCGATGCAAGTGCTCGTCCGACGTAGGTGCCAGTTTGCTCGATGATTTCGGGGGAGGCTTCGGCGGCGGGCCGACCAGTCATCTCGGCGATGGCCGTGCCGGATGCTTGGGCTTCGAGACAACCGCGGGCTCCGCACTTGCACAATCTTCCGCCAGGCACGACGCACACATGTCCGATATGCCCGGCGTTGCCGTTGTTGCCGTCCAACAATTCACCGTCGCAGAGAATTCCGGCTCCGACCCCCGTTGATACCACCATGCCGATCACGTCGCGGCATCCAACGGCCGCGCCACACCAGGCCTCACCGAGAACTATCGCTTTGGCATCGTTGTCGACGAACGTCGGCAGGCCCGTAAGTCGTGCCAGCGACGAACGCAGCGGAAAGTCGCGCCAACTCGAGATGTGCAAGTTCGATACTTTGTCGCCCTCGTCAGACATGGGGCCACCGCAGCCCACGCCGCACGCCAGGAATTGCACGTCGTACGTGGCGAGCACCTGAGTGACGAGTGCGGCGAGAGCATCCCACACGTTGTCTGGTGGCGTGGCGACGCGCTGCTGCCCAAGTATCCGACCATCCAAAGTGACTGCGCCACAGAGCAGCTTTGTACCACCGATGTCAACGGCGAGAATTGCCGGCTCGCGACTCATGCGCTGACGCGCCGGCCGACCTTGATTACTCGCGACCCATCTGGTCGCGCATCTTTCGGGCATTGTCGCGGGTCGTACGCAACGCTGCCGAGAGGTCGCGCACGCCAACTTTGCCCATTGAACGCAACTCGCGCTCAATGATCAGCACGCAACCAAGCATCAGGGCAAATCCGGCGAAGCCCGCGGTGAAGTGGAACTGCAGTCCGACGAACACCAATCCGAGCGAAAGCACCGCACCGAGAGCCGCCCATCGAACGCGGCGCACACCAGGGCGATACAACCCCGATGACGAGACCGCCTGAGCGAATCGCTCGTCGGATTCGAGCTGCGCTTCAATCTGACGAAGGATGTGTTGTTCGTTGTCTGACAGCGGCACGGTCGGCTCCCTTCTTGCCTTGCGAGCGTAGTAGCAGGCTGTCGAGTTGCCCCGACGGTGTGCCTGCACACACTGGTCACTCGCGCCGTGGCCCCCAAGGTGTGTTGCGTGTCTCAATGTCGGGCCCGGCGGTGATGGCCGAGTCACCGAATCGCGCACGTATGCGATCCATGGTCCGTGCCGCAATGCCCCATTCGCGATGAGTCGATTGCATGTCATCGGCCGCAAACAGCTGCATCTGCGTCTGAGGCTGCGCAAAGTTACGCGCGCTGACGCCAGCCAGCCGCACCCCACGAGCAACGTCGACTTCCCCCAGCAGTTGGTCGATTACCGCCATGATTGCCTGGCTTGTTTCGACCGGCTCGTCCACGGTGAGGGCCCGGCTCATATTGGAGAAGTCGCCGTACCGAATCTTCAGGGTGACGGTGCGTGCTGCAAGCTCGTGGTCGCGACAGCGGCGCGCCACATTCTCCGCCATGCGCAGCACTTGGCGACGAAGCGCCGCGGCATCGGCGATGTCATCGGCGAAGGTCTCTTCGCTGCCGATTGATTTCGTTTCGCGGTCGGGTTCCACCGCACGGTCGTCGATCGCCCGGCTCAGGTCGTGAAGGTGCTCGGCCAAGCCATCGCCGAGTGCCGCCGCTAGCACGCGCTGGTCGCACGCGGCGACATCGCCCACGGTTCGCAGCGCCAAACGATGAAGTTTCTCCAGCGTTACCGGCCCGACTCCCCACAACATGCCGACATCAAGCGGATGAAGGAATGCCAGTTCACCTCCCGGCTCCACTTCGAAAACTCCCGGGCCCGGATCGATGGCGTCACGCGAGGCCCGCGGTTTGGCGAACTCCGTGGCCAGCTTGGCGATGAACTTCGATGTTGCGATTCCGACGCTGCAGGCCAGGCCCACCTGCTCACGCACCTCATCACGCACGCAAACGGCGATGTGGTCGGCGGCACCGAAGATTCGCTGGGCTCCGGTGACGTCGAGGAACGCCTCGTCAAGCGAGAGACCCTCAACGAGCGGCGTGAATTGCCGAAACACGCCGAATACATGGTCACTGATTTCTCCGTAGTAGTCGTGGTCGCCATCGAGAAACACCGCCTGCGGGCACAGCCGATGCGCCTGCGCCGAAGCCATGGCCGACTTCACGCCGAATTGTCGTGCCTCATACGACGCCGCCGCAACGACTCCGCGCTGGGCCGAGCCACCGACGACCACAGGTTTGCCCACGAGCTCGGGTCGCCGCAGAAGTTCGCAGGCCACGAAGAATGCGTTCATGTCGACGTGCAAGATGCGTCGTACGCCAGCAGTTTCGGCGAGTGCCGCCATGCGCGCAACGCTAGTAATACGGTGTTGGGGTCATGAACGACCGGCCACTCTCTGCGCTGCCCTCACGCGCTGCGCGAATCGTCGCGTTCGTCTCGGTGCTCGTGGCAGGTATGGCAGGCGGCGCAATCGGCTATGCACTGGTCGAGGTGCAGTGCACTGGCGAGTGTGCCGTGCCGACGGGCATCGGCATGCTCGTAGGTGCGTTGGGTTTCGCTCTCGGCATGAGCGTGGTCGCAGTGCTCGGTTTGCGAGCCGTCGGCGAATGGCGCGAGCGAAGCTCATCCGACGCATCGAGGCCAGCGCGCTGATGTCGCCGTTGTTGTCGTTGGCTGCCACCCTCGCACGAAGTGCAGGCGTCCACGCCCGAAGCGGTCGCGCTGTCGGTATGCAAGTGGTCGATACGAAACTCACCGACACCGACATGGTGACGAAGTTCGACCGCGAGTGCGAGGCGATGATCATCGGTTCATTGCGACGCGAACGACCCGACGACACCATCGTCGGCGAAGAAGGCGGTGCGCATCGCGGCACCTCGGGCATCGAGTGGTTCGTAGACCCAATCGACGGCACCACGAGCTTCATGTACGGTTTGCCAACCTGGTGCGTCTCCGTCGGGGCACGCGATTCGCACGGCGGCCTCATTGGTGCGGTGTATTTGCCCGACCTTGACGAGATGTTTCTTGCCGAGCGCGGCTGTGGCGCCACATTGAATGGTCGGGCGATTCGATGCTCGTCGCTCACCGATGTGAGCAAGGCCTTGGTGGCGACCGGTTTCAGTTACACACCCGCACACCGCACCGTGCAGTCACGGCGAGTCACGGAATTCATTCATCGCATTCGCGACGTGCGTCGCATGGGTGCCGCTGCCGTCGACATCTGCTTCGTGGCCTGCGGTCGACTCGATGCCTACTTCGAAGAGAACCTGCACGACTGGGATATTGCCGCGGCAGAAGTTATTGCCCGCGAGGCAGGCGCTCATGCGGGCGACTTTGCGGGCGGGCCACTTCGCGCAGCAGAGACACTGATAGCGGCACCCGGCGTCTTCGCGCAGCTGTCGCAGATGCTGACCACCGCACAACGCCAGCACCCACATGCCTGAACAGCACTATCTTGTTGCTCGGTGAACACGCGCATCCTCACCGTTGAAGACGACGAACGAATTCGTGCATCGGTACGACTCGCCCTAGAAGAAGAAGGCTGGACCGTCGCCGAAGCGGCCAACGGCGAAGACGCCGCGAAGTTATTCGCTGAAACGCCCGCAGACGTCGTGTTGATCGACATCATGCTCCCGGGCATCGATGGTTTCGAGTTGTGCCGCCGCATTCGTTCGGCGAGCAGCGTGCCAATCGTTATGGTTACTGCGCGAAGCGACACCCACGACGTAGTTGCGGGTCTCGAGGCCGGCGCCGACGACTACCTTACGAAACCCTTTGCCCCCAAGGAGCTCTCGGCGCGCATTCGAGCACTACTGCGGCGAATCAAATCGGTCGACCAACCCCACCACAATCTGGTATTCGGCGACCTCGTCATCATCCCCGAAGAGGGTCGCGTGACGCTCGGTGGTAGCGAAGTGACGCTGACCAAGACCGAGTTTCGCCTGTTGTGCGTGTTGGCGGAAAATCCGAGCGGCGTCTTTAGTCGCGAGACGCTCTTGAAGCGAGTGTGGGAATACGACTACTTCGGCGACGGCCGACTCGTCGACGTGCATGTGCGTCGTTTGCGCATGAAGATTGAGACCGATCCTGCCGACCCCCGTCACGTCGTCACGGTGCGCGGCCTGGGTTATCGCCTCCAGGCGTAGCGAACGAGCTGGCGACGTGACGAGTCCGATTCATCCCGATGAACGGTCGCTGCGGCGTCGCGCCCGCAGCTTTGCCCGACGCCACCGTCCGCGTCGCATGGGTGTGCG
>CAYFNN010000051.1:0-8853 GCA_964344465.1 uncultured Bifidobacterium sp.
TATCCCACTTCCGACCGTCGCCGATGATGGTGCCTTCAGCCGCAAAGTTGGTTGAACCTTGCAACTTTGCGAACGCGGTTTTCGGATCCGTACCTCGCCTCACCACCATGAGCACATGCCGTTGGTCGTCGGTCTTTGGACGCCCGTGGGCGTCGACCGAAGCATCCTCCGGACGACAGCACACGATGATGGTGCGCTGCATGCCTGCCGCCTTGTGCACGTGTTTGTCGGCGAAGTCCCGACGCGACTGCATGTCGATGAACGATTTTCGCGTCGCATATCGCACGATGGCAATGCGGTCCCAATCCTCGTCGCCCGCGCGATTGCGCACCACGTCGCCGACGAAGACGATCGTCGCGCCAATCTTCCCGAGAATTGACGACGGGTTGTAGCGATCATCGGCCTCGCGTCCGCTGATCGGCTTCTCCACACCCGCATCCTCGGTGTACTGGGCGACTTCGTGATACTTCATGAGGTTCACCATGTAGATGGGGCCGTCTTCCTCGGGTGGGCGAGTGGCGAGGAAGACGCCGTAGTCCTTGTCGATGGTGCCGTACTTGTGCTTCAATCTCGGTGCGTCTGACATGTCATCTCCTCGTCGCTTGCGAGAGCGTAGTTAGCCTGACTGCTCAGCGAAGAGTCGTAGAACTCAGCGCGACACGATTGGAATGCTCCCGTAGCTCAGTTGGATAGAGCGACGGTTTCCTAAACCGCAGGTCGCAGGTTCGATTCCTGCCGGGAGCGCCAAGAACGTGGGCTCGAATCACCGCGGTGCGTCGACGGTCATTCTGTTGCACAAGACGCTCACCCTCGTCTCGTGTTTGACAGCCAATGCTGACGTGCGTCCGAGTAGCGAGATCTCACGTCTTGCGATTGTGGGCCGGTGAATGACTCGCTCGGTCCGTCGAGTGGCCAGTCGGGAAACTCGCCGTTGAGTACCCAAGCGGCTTGACGAGCAGCACCATCTGCAACATATTCTCCAGGTGGCGGAACTTCGACCGGCACGCCGAAGACGCTCGGTGCAATTTGACGGACTGCCGGCGACGAAGCCGCTCCGCCGACCAATTTCACTTTCGTGATTACGGCCCCGTTTGCTACGAGTGCATCAAGCGCGTCCGCAAGGCCGCAAAGCATGCCCTCGAATGTCGCTCTGGCGACGTTTTCCGGAGTGAGATTTGAAAGCGAAATACCAAGCAGACTTCCAGTTGCAGTCGGCAGATTCGGAGTTCGTTCTCCAGCAAGATACGGCACAACAACGAGGCCATCCGCTCCGGTTGGTGCGGACAACGCGAGCGAGGCGAGCGCATCATGGTCGATGCTGAGCAGCGTGCAAGCTGCATCGAGCACCCTCGCCGCATTGAGTGTGCATACAAGCGGGAGAAACGCACCTTGTGCGTCGGCAAATCCGGCGACCGACCCCGTCACGTCGCGGGCACACACGCTGCTGCGCACGAAGACGGTCCCCGATGTCCCGAGTGAGACCACTGCGTTATCTCGAGCGTCGACGCCCATTGCTGCGGCAGCATTGTCGCCTGCTCCCGGTCCCATGACTCGTGAACCCCAAGTGACTGATTCGTCGGGTCGCAGCACTCTGGGGAGCACGACGTCATGACCCAGGGCTCGCTTCAATAGATCCCGGCAGTATGAGTCGGAGACCGGATCGAAGTAGCCGGTGCCCGAGGCATCCGACCGATCAGTGACGAGATCATCCAGGAGGCGCGTACCGCGCAGTCTCCACATGAGCCAGTCATGCGGCAGGCACACTGCAGCCACACGCTTTGCAAGGTGCGGTTCATGCTCCGCAATCCAGCGCAGTTTCGTGACGGTGAATGACGCGACGGGTACGGATCCGGTGCTTTCGACCCAATGCTCTGCTCCGAGTTCGTCGACGAGGCTCTCTGCAGCGCCGGCAGAACGAGTGTCGTTCCACAACAATGCAGGTCGAACGACGGCACCGGTCTCGTCAAGACACACCGCACCGTGCTGCTGGCCGCCAATAGAAATCGCTGCGACATCGTCGACGCCGCCGGCTGCCGCGACTGCTTCGTGGAAAGCCCGCTCCCAGTGGGCAGGGTCTATCTCGGTACCGTCTGGGTGTTTGGCTGACCCGTGACGCACGAGTGCACCCGACGCCGCATCACGAATGACGACTTTGCACGACTGAGTGGACGAGTCGACGCCCGCCACCAAGGTCATTTCAACGGGCACCCATCAAATGCTCAACAGCTAATTGCTGCAGTCGCACGAACCCATAGCCCTTCGCACCAGCGGCGTCAACGTCGAACGTGGCGATGCCTTGGTCAGAGAGCACGTCCTTCCATGTTTCGCCCGGCGACAGCGTCGGCTTTGACAATTCTTCGACTCGCGCAGCCTTGAATGCCTCGCGTACCTCGGGGTCGGCTCGGAATGCCGCCGCTCGTTCGCGCAACAAGCGGTACATCCGCATGTTCGCGGCAGCCGAGTACCAGACGCCTTCAAAGTCTTCGGTGCGCGACGGTTTGTAGTCGAAGTGGCGAGGCCCGTCGTACGTCGGTGCTCCACTCACGCCACCGAACTCCAGCAAGTCGACGAGACTGAAGGCATTAATGAGGTCGCCGTGACCGAACACGAGGTCCTGGTCGTACTTGATGCCACGCTGACCATTCAGGTCGATGTGGAACAACTTGCCCTGCCACATCGCTTGTGCGATGCCCGAAGTGAAGTTGAGTCCTGCCATTTGTTCATGTCCAACCTCAGGATTCAGTCCTACGAGATGGGAGTGCTCGAGTTTCTCGATGAACGCGATGGCGTGACCGACAGTGGGTAACAGGATGTCACCACGCGGCTCGTTCGGTTTCGGCTCGATCGCAAAACGCAGGTCGTATTTGCGCTCGATGACGAAAGACGTGAGTGTGTTCATCGCTTCGGCGTACCTGTCAAGAGCGGCTCGGACGTCTTTTGCATGGTCGTACTCCGCGCCTTCTCGACCACCCCACAGAACGAAAGTCTTCGCACCGAGATCGGCTGCCAGTTCAATGTTGCGAAGCACCTTGCGTAAGGCGTAGCGGCGCACGTCGCGGTTGTTGCTCGTGAAGCCACCGTCTTTGAATACGGGATGCGAGAAGAGGTTTGTGGTGATCATCGGCACGCAGATGCCAGTCGCCGCAAGCCGTTGCTTGAACCTGGCTATGACTGCGTCACGCTCACTGGCACTGGCGCCGAACGGCACGAGATCGTCGTCGTGGAACGTGACACCCCATGCACCGATTTCCGCCAACTTGTCCACGATGTGCATCGGGTCGAGCGCTGGGCGAGTGGGCTCGCCGAACGGGTCGCGCGCCTGCCATCCGACAGTCCACATTCCAAAGGAGAATTTCTCGGGAGTTGTCTTCGTCATCGCCGTTCCTGTCTCGTCTTGTGAATGCGAACAACTGGAGTCCGCCGCGCTACAAAACACTAGTTGCCTTCGCGGTTTCGATGACTAGCGCTAAGAGCCTGACACTTGGCTACTGTAGGTTCATGCGCGAACCCGGCTGGTTCTTCGCCGATGACTGCAAGGTCGAAGACCTGCGACGAATAATTGAGATTACGACAGAACTGGCGGATTATCCGCATGCCTCTGCGGTCGAGCACAACGTAGTCGTTTACGATGCGCCGCGGTTGCGACGTGCGTTGTCAAATCAACATGCACGACGGACAATCATGGCCGAGATAGCCAGGGCGTTGAGTAGCGGTCCGGGAGTGATCGCATTTCGCGATGCATTTGTCGATGTCTCGGTGGTTGACCGTGCGACTGCAGTTTTTCGACAGATCATCGAAGACCAGCACGTTGCGGGCGCGAGCCGTGGCGATCATTACGCGAAGCCTGGTGCCAATGATCGAGTGTGGAATTCTCTCGAGAAACTCGCGGTATGCCAACCGTCCACGTTCATCGACTATTTCGACAACGACATCCTCGCGCTCGTGGCCTCGTCGTGGTTGGGCCCGAGGTATCAGTTCACCTCTCAGGTAAATGTCGTAAATCCCGGCGGGGAAGCACAGAGCCCGCACCGCGATTATCACTTGGGCTTCATGGAGACCCACGAGGCCGAGATGTATCCGGAGCATGTCCACGGCCTCTCACCGTTGCTCACGTTGCAGGGAGCCGTCGCCCACACGGACATGCCGCTTGAGACGGGGCCGACGTATTACCTGCCGCATTCACAGAAGTACCCGATGGGCTACGTTGCCTGGAAACGTCCCGAATTCAGGGATTTCGTGAACGCCAACTTCATTCAGATTGCGCTGAAGAAAGGCGACGTGTCGTTCTTCAACCCGGCGGTATTCCATGCAGCGGGCACGAATCGAACCTCTGACGTACGACGAATGGCCAACTTGTTCCAGATGAATTCGCCGTTCGGTCGGGCGATCGAGACAGTCGATACAAAACGAGTGTGTCTGGCAATCTATGACCAGCTACGCGAGCGAGTCGACAAGGGGATGCACGTCGACAAATGGCTGGCGGTCGTCGCTGCTGCTGCCGAGGGTTATCCGTTCCCGACGAACTTGGATCGTGACGTCCCGATTGACAGACTCACGCCGCCGGCACAGTCGGACATCATGGTGTCCGCACTTCTTGAAGCATGGTCGTCAGACCGATTTGCCAAGGAACTTGAGGAATATGAAATTCGTCGTCGCTCGGCGTGACCCGTCCGAAGACGTTCCCGCTTAAGCGACGCGAAACTCCACGAGCCCGTCCCTGACGCGGGTCTCGTAGGTGCGAACGGCCACGCGTGCGGGGGTGGCGACTGCTGCGCCCGTGACCGCGTTGAAGCGGCCGTTGTGTTTCGGGCATTCGATGATTTCGCCGTCCACGAATCCGTCGGCCAAGTGAGCCTTGCCGTGTGTGCAGAGACCGTCGATGACGACACAACGCCCGTCACTGGTTTTGACGACCGCGTACGTGGCGTCTCCGTGGTCGCAGCGGCGAACGTCACCGGGCGCGATTTCCGCCGCAGACCCCGCAGTCAGCCATCCGTCTGACATCAGGCTCCGACAGTCGGAAGCGGTCGCTTGATGAAGAATTGCTCATCGTGAGCTTGCTTGCGAAGTGCGGGTACGACTTCTTTGAGCGCCGACCAGAGACTCGGATAGGGAGTCGGAAGCTGGGTTTTCACCGCTTCGTGCAGCTTCTTCAGTTGGTGGAAAGGTACTGACGGATACATGTGATGCTCGACGTGATAATTCATATTCCAATAAATCCAACGGTTCAGCGGACCCATGTAAATCGTTCGGGTGTTCAGCCGGTGGTCGATGACGTCTTCGGCCAGTCCGGCATGTTGAGTGATCCCCAGTACCACCATGTAGAAGCGTCCATAGAAGCTAGGCAGAACCGCGTACATCAGGGGCTCGAAACTTCTCAGGCCGATTGCGAGTGCGAAGACCGTGGCCATGACCACGAGATAACCCCGAGATGCCCACTTTGACGTGGCGAGAGTTTCGGCGGGCTGGTAGTCCCTTTGGTCCGCAGGAAAGATGCCGAGTGCATTGCGGAGGAGCTTCTTGAATTCGGACGGCACTCCCATGATTCCGACCATCTCGAGGAGGTATCGAAAGAACGGAACGTTCCGTTTGAACGAGATCTCGTTGTCGCGACCGACCACGATCGTGTCGCTATGGTGCCGAGCATGACTCCATCGCCAGGACTCTGGTTCACGAAATACCATGAAAGAAGCCACGTAGTAGACGACGTCATTGATCCATTTCGTTCGAAACGCAGTGCGGTGTCCGCATTCGTGCCAGCGCGAGTCGCTCATCGAGCCATAGAGCACCCCGTACACCGCGAACGCCGGGACGGCCCACCAGGTTCCCCACGCTTGATGGCCGAGCCAGCCCGCCACGACCAACGCGGTGAGCCAACTCGTGATATGCAAGGTGGCCCACACATTGTTGCGCTGCATCAGCTGGCGCATGGTTTCGCGGTCGATATTCGGCTTGAACCAGTCGGCATCGACGAGCCCACGTTCAGCCGCCGCCGCCGCCGATGGGCCACCTACGGTGTAATCACGCATTTGAACAAGTTACTCGGCGGTGAACACCTAGTTCGCTCCGTGCGCCAACCGCACCTGTGACGTTGGTGGCTGGCTATGGATCAGCCCCGTGCACTCACCCAATCTCACTGGTCTTCACGGGTCGTTGTTCGTGGTATGACTTCCATGCAGCGAGCCCCGCGACGAGAGATGCCCGACCGTCGGCAACACCCACGCTGGGTTTGGCACCCTTCGCGACGGTGAGGAACTCCGCCCACTCTGCGAGATAACTCGGGATGTATCGCTCAAGGAAGAAATAAGGGATCGTTGTATGGGCGGTGCCCCTGTCGGAGCGCACGATTGATGTGTGCGAGTAAGGGTTTTCTGAAGCGGCGAGTCCCTTTGAGCCGAAGACTTCCACTCGTTGGTCATAGCCATAGACGGCTTGACGCGAGTTGTCGATCTGGGTGATCGCGCCGTTGGCGTGCACAAGTGTGAGCGCGACGGTGTCTAGGTCGTTGGCTTCCTTGAAGGACGGCACGATTCGCAGGTCGCCAACGGCGTACACCTGGACAATCTCGCTTCCGGTTATGTAACGAGCCATGTCGAAGTCGTGAATCGTCATGTCGACAAAGATGCCGCCGGACACTTTTGCGTATTCAAGCGGCGGCGGTGCAGGATCGCGACTCGAGATCCGCGCCAAGTGGACCTCGCCGACTGTGCCATCAGCGACGCGGTCACGAACTGCGCGATGCGCGGGATCAAATCGACGGTTGAATCCCATCATCACCGGTGTTTTTGATTCCGCTACGGCTTTCAGTGCACGATCTGTCTCGCTGAGCGAGAGCGAGACTGGTTTTTCGCAGAAGGTGGGCTTGCGAAAGGTCGACGCCATGACGAGCAGGTCGACGTGGGTGTTCGTCGATGTGCAGATTGCCACTGCGTCGACTTCTCTGGATGACATCAGATCTTCGGGACTTGCGAATGCCGTGCAGCCGAGTCTCTCCGCAAGTTTGCGGCTTGAGTCCGGTACCACGTCGTACACGCCGGCAAGTCGGGCTCCCGGGACTCGCTGAGCGATCAGTTCTGCGTGCATCACGCCGATGCGGCCGGTACCGAGCACTCCGATGGAAATGGTCATGGCCAAACTTCTCCCTTTTTTGGTTTCGATGGTGAACCAGCTCCGACAACTGACTGGTCAAAGTCAATGATTGCGCCTGTCATGAGCCCCGACTCGTCGCTGAGCAGAAAGCAGATCGTTCGGGCAAGTTCGTCAGGCTTGATGAGCCTTCCGAGCGGCTGCTCCTTCTCTGCCGCCTCGAGCCAGCCGTCGGTGGCTCCGTGCCACTTGCGTTGAGTCTGGTCTTCGGTCGGGGTGTCCATCCAGCCCGGATTCAGCAAGTTCACACGAATTCGATCGCGCATCAGTGAGAATGCGCAGTTGCGAGTCAGAGTGTGCAGCGCGCCCTTGGATATGGCGTAGTGCGTGAGTGCCACGTCGCCACCCCAACCCGTCACGCTGCCGATGTTGACCACTGATCCAGGGACGTTTTCGCGTTTCATCAGTTTGGCGCAATGCTGGATGAGCATGAACGGTGCACGGACGTTCACTGCCATCATCTGGTCGAACATCTGAGGGGTGGTGTTCCAGACGCTTCCCCGCGAGGTTTCCGCAGCGGAGTTGAGAAGTCCGTGGACAACTCCGAATTCCGCATCGACCAAGTCAACGATGCGCTGGGGTTCTTCGGGTTGCGAAAGATCAGCTGTGATGAAGACTGCCTTGGTGCCAGACCCCGTCAGTTCTTCGGCGAGGGCTCTCCCTGCTTTTTCGTCGCGGCCGACCAGCGCAAGACCCAGGGCACCCCTTGCTTTTGCTTGTCGCGCGACTTGTTCACCCACACCGCGGCTCGCACCGCTCAGCAGAAGAACCTTTCCGTCAAATCGTGCCTGCCCGCTGCTCATTGTTTACCACCCGACTCGCTGCTGCTTCTTGGCGTCTTGAACAAGTTCGCGTGCAGCGACGACTTCGGGGCGATGGCTCACTGCCGGAACTCCGACCTCCCAGAACGAGCCTCCGCCGGTCCACGAATCGGGACTGGTCTTGAGGACGATGACGTACGTCGATTCGTGTGATCGAGCACGATGCAGTGCCGCCGGAAGCTCGTCGATGCGATCAACCGTCTCGGTGACTGCACCCATCGCCGCCGCGTGCTTCGCGAAGTCGACGTAGGTCAACCGCGCCGGCTGGCAGTCCTCGAGCTGGTTGTTGAACGGCTTGCCGCCCTGATTCACCTGCAAGCGCTTGATGACTGCGTAGCCGCCATTGTCGCAGACGATGAAGATGACCTTGTGCCCGTTGAGGACGGTCGAGTAGAGATCGCTGTTCATCATGAGATAAGAGCCGTCCCCGACGAATGAGATGACTTCACTGTTTGGAAGAGCCATCTTGGCGCCCCAAGCTCCCGAGATTTCGTACCCCATGCACGAGAAGCCGTATTCGCAGTCGAAAGAATTCCGATACTTGGCTCGCCAGCCGTTGTTGAGCTCTCCGGGGAACCCTCCGGCTGCCGTGAGCACGTAGTCGTTTGGTCGGGCGTCTCGGTCAACGACCCCGACGACCTGTGCGTAAGTAGGCAACCCGTCCGGGGCGTGCGCAGAGAGTGAGGCGATGCCGTCGATGTAGGCGTGGTACTTCGAAGTCTCGCTACGAGCCAGCGCCACCCAAGAGTCGTCTGATTTCCACCCAGTAAGCCTGGAATCGAGTTCGATCAGTGTCTCGCGAGCGTCACCTACCACGGGCAATGAACGGTGTTTGATCGCATCGAAGCGTGTCGTGTTGATTCCGATGAATTTCGTTGCTTCATTC
>CAYFNN010000052.1:0-8310 GCA_964344465.1 uncultured Bifidobacterium sp.
TCGTGAGTTTCACCAATGGTGAGGTTGTTCATGCGGCAACAGCCGACGCTGGCGACAGCCCATCGACGCCGGGTGTCGTGCGTGCCGGCTTGGTGGTTCAGGCCACCGAGGGGTATTCGGCATCGTTTGCGCAAACTCCGCGCACGATGGTGCCGCTGTATTCATTGATGGTCGCCACTGAGCCGCTGCCGAGCGCCGTCTTGAAGCAGCTCAATTGGTCGCGACGCGCCACGTTCACCGATGCAGGACACATGATCATCTATGCCCAGCTCACCCGTGATGGCCGTATCGCCATCGGCGGTCGCGGGGCGCCATATCACTTTGCGTCGCGGGTACGAGCGTCGTACGACCTCGACGACGAAACGCATCTTCGAATTGCGCAGGCGATTGCCCGACATTTTCCGGCAGCCGCCGATGCACGCATCACGCACCGCTGGGGCGGGCCGCTCGGTGTACCGCGCGACTGGACTCCCTTCGTTGTCGTCGACCGTGAATCACGGTACGCCCGCATCGGCGGGTACACCGGTGACGGTGTGGCCAGCACGAATCTGCTCGCACGCACCGTGGTCGATGAGTGGCTGAAGCTCGATACCAGCCTTCGACGCTTGCCCTTCGTAGGTCACCAAACCACCAATTGGGAGGTCGAACCTCTGCGATTTCTCGGGGTGAATGGCCTGATCCACTTGTCGGATTCGATCGATCGCCACGAAGCGCGTACTGGTCGTAGCCCGCGAGTACGCACCGCGCTGCTCAAGAAGTTCCTCTAGGCGCTGTCAGACAAGCCGCGCCACCAAGCATTCCGCGCTGCTTAGACGAGTACCTCACTCATTGCCACGGGGCGGGCCAACTCGATGCTGCGATGGGCCGCCTCGCCCATCGCCACTGACATGAGTCCGTCGTGCAGGGTGACTTCGGCGGGGGTTCCTTGGCGTATGGCGCGTTGCATCGCAACATGCTCGCGCCACGACGAACCGTGGTGCGAACCATGCTTGCGCACCACGGCGGGCACGTCGTCGGTGGGAAGTCGTTCGTCGTTGGCCTGAAACCAACCATCCTTGCGCAGGCCGAGTCGCACGATGCCCTCGGTGACGAGCGCTTCAGCCTTGCCACGATCGCCGACGAGCGAGATCTCTTGTTCATTGCGGGTTGCCTCGGCAAACATGCACAGGTCCAACGATGCACGCGCACCACCTGCGAAGTCGACCGTGACGAATGCATTGTCGAGAATGTCGGGACGACGCCCGTCGTAGCGCTCATCGAGATGATTCACGTCTTGGGCACCCGATGCATAGACACGTACCGGCTCATCGCGCAACACGAGACGCATCAGGTCGAAGAAGTGGCAACACTTCTCCACGAGGGTGCCACCAGTGTTTGCGTTGAATCGATTCCAATCGCCAACCTTCACCAAGAACGGAAACCGATGTTCGCGAATGGCCAGCATTCGAAGGTTGCCGAGCACCCCAGACTTGGCGTGCTCGAGTAGTCGCATCGTGGGTGCCATATATCGATACTCAAGACCCGTCCACACCACGCGTCCGGCACGTGCCGTCGACGCGTCGAGGGCAATCACCTCACGACACTGTTGCGTGGTGATGCACAACGGCTTTTCAACCAATAGATGCGCGCCGTGGCGCAAGAGCGGTTCAACCACGCTGCGATGCGTGAAGTTCGGGCTCGCCACCACCGCAACATCGAAACCACCGGCAGCCACCAACGACTCGACGTCGGCATACACCGAAGGCTCGGACTCGGCACGCGCGGCGCTTGCGCCACTCCCCTGCGCCTGGTAACTCGACCGAAGTGCGGCGAGAGCCGAGTCGATGCTCGGTGGATGGGGGTCACACAACGCAACGATCTCGGTTGCCGGGAGATTGCGCAATGCATGGATGTGTTCGACACCCATCATTCCCGCACCGACGATGGCGTACCGCAGTGGCATCAAGTCGTTGGGCACGACTCAAGGGTAGGTTCATTCAGATGAACGACGACCGCTTCTATTTCCGCCAGTTGCTGTCGGGTCGCGACTTCGCAACCAGTGACCAAATGGCCCGACAAATGGTGAACTTCGTCTATGCCATCGGCGACCGGGAGACCGGCGACTGCGTACTCGTTGATCCCGCCTACGACGTCGACTCGCTCGTCGATGCGATAGAAGCCGACGGTATGCGACTGACCGGTGTGTTGGCCACGCACTATCACCCCGACCATGTCGGCGGTTCGATGATGGGCATGCGTATCGAAGGCATCGCGCGCCTGCTCGAACGCAGCTCGGTGCCGATCCACGCGCAAGGTGCCGAAGTCGAGTGGATCACCAAAGTGACCGGTGTCGACAACACGCAGCTCGTCGCCCACCAACCCGGCGACATCGTCACCGTCGGCGACATCGCTATCACGCTCGTGCACACCCCAGGACACACCCCCGGTAGCCAGTGCTTCCTCGTCGATGGTCGACTCGTCTCTGGCGACACGCTGTTTTTGGATGGCTGCGGTCGCACCGACTTGCCCGGCAGCAACCCTGCCGACATGTACGACAGTTTGCAGCGGTTGGCATCATTGCCCGACAACACCGTGGTATTCCCGGGTCACATGTATTCGCACGAGCCATCCGCAGAACTCCAACGAGTTCGTGCGAGCAACGCGGTGTTCAAACCCAAGACGAAGGATGCATGGCTCGGCTGGTTTGCGCCGTAGACGTGCGGTGCCGTTAGCCGAAGATCCCCGACCACGACACCGATACCGCACTCAGTGCGAGCAGTGAGTACACGAGTCGGTCAAACCGCGCGCCATGCACACGCGGACGAGTGCGCACACCCAACCACTGCCCCAGCGCGACGAGCGGCAGACCTGCCATCGCAACGAGCACTGCAGCGCGTGTCGCTTCACCCGCGACGATGAATGCCACCAGGCTGATCGAGCCTTGCAGAGCGAACGTGAAACTCAAGGTTGCACGGAACGCCTCGGGGCGCATTCCACGCAATTGTGCGGCGAACACCAAAGGCGGACCATTCGTCGACGTCGACGTGGAGAGCACACCCGACGCCAAACCAGCGATGGACTCCACCACCGGCCGGGGTTGTGCAGCCGACCGCGTGCGCAACAACACCACGATCAGAATCACGATCACTGCACCGAGCGCCACTTTCAACGTCGACTCGTCAACCCGCACAAGCACCCACAAACCCAACGGCATGCCGAATAATGCGGGAATATTGAATCGCCGAGCTACCGCTCGGTCGATGTCGCGATACGAACGCATCGTCAGTACCACGACGTTGGCCAGTGATGTAATGCTCGCCGCCACCACCGCTTCGGGGAGCGGAATCGCCAAAGCCATCAGCGGAACTGCGAACAGGGCGAATCCGAAGCCGCCGATCGACTGCACGAAGGCCGCTACGGCGAACACCGTCAAACACCAGATGACTTGCGCTGTCGTCATCTGGCTATCTGCCAACGAGTGCGCTGAGCGCCTCATCGAATTGCGCGGTATGACGATCGACATCCGATTGTTCGTGAAACGGAGAGAACAACGCCATGTTGTGGAACGGCGTCAACAACACGCCGCGATTGATAGCCCAAAGATGCATGAAGTCGTCGAGTTCGTGGTCGACTGCTGCGGCAGCATCGGCACCTGTGCGCGGTGGCGGACAGAACCAATACTCGGCTCGCGAGCCGAGTTGTTGAACGCTCCAGTGCAGACCACGACGTTCGTACGACGACTGCACGCCGCTGGTCCACGCCGCAGCAAGCGCCTTGGTGCGCACGAACTGTTCGGGCAGCAGTGCATGGGTCAGGGTTGCTCGCACCGCTGCCATCGACAGCGCGTTACCGGCCAACGTGCCACCAACCCCCGATACGTCGATTCCGTCGCTCAACTGCAACTCCTCGACCTTGGCCCCAACTTCCGCCGACATGCCATACGCCCCAACGGGGATGCCGCCACCGATGGTCTTACCGATCACGAACATGTCGGGCTCGAGTCCCCATTCCTTCGTGCAGCCACCTGGGCCCGCACAGATCGTGTGCGTCTCATCAATAATGAGCAAGACACCGTGCTTACGAGTGATTTCACGTACCGCAGCGAGGTAGCCGGGCTCGGGTAACACGATGCCAATGTTGGTGAGCGCTGGCTCGATCAACATGCACGCAACATCGCCGTGCGCCAGCGCACGTTCAAGGGCGTCGATGTCATTGAACTGCACCACCCGCGTGGTGAGTGCCGGGTTCACCTGCGGGCCAATCGCCCCACTTCGACTGACGGTGCGCTCACCGAGAGCCACGACCAGCGTTTCGTCAACCGTGCCGTGGTAGCACCAGTCGTGCACGACCACCTTGGGTTTGCCCGTGATTGCGCGGGCGAACCGCAACACGAAGCGATTGGCGTCGGTGGCGCTCAGCGCAAACTGCCACTTCGGCAGACCAAAACGTCGATGCAACTCGTCGGCCACCCAAACCGCATCGGTCGTGGGCAACATCACCGTGGCGCCGCGCGCCAATTGACGACTTACGGCCTCGCCAACTTCGCGGTGTGCGTGCCCGGTCATCGCACCGGTGTCACCCAGGCACAGATCGACGTATTCATGGCCGTCGATGTCGGTGAATCGTGCGCCATGTGCAGCGTCGAGCACCAGCGGGAACGGCCCCGGCCAACGTCGCATCCAGGGCATCGGTACGCCGCCGACGAGCGACGAGGTCTGCGTCGCATGAGCCGCCGATTTCGGATGTGTCTCGACGAAGCGGCGCGTCTCGTCGTCCATCAATTTCGCCAGGTGGGCTCTGTCGATGGCGGACATCAGGGGTCAATACTGCCATTCGTAGAATGTTGCCGTGCGCTCCGTGACCCAAGCGCTCGCTATCAACGGGTCGCGACTCATGCAACGCATCATGACGTTGGCCGAGATCGGCGCCATCGACGGCGGCGGGTGCAACAGGCTGGCCCTGACTGACGCCGATCGAGATGGCCGCAACCTCGTTCGTGAGTGGATGAGCGACCTCGGTCTTGAAGTGTCGATCGATGCGGTGGGCAACATGATCGGAACATGGAATGTCGGCAGCGGCGCACCGGTAATGACGGGGTCGCACATCGACACCGTGCGGACCGGCGGCAAATACGACGGCAACTACGGCGTATTGGCCGGGCTCGAGGTCATCGAGACACTTCAGGAAGCAGGAGTCACTCCATCGCGACCACTTGCAGTAGGCGTCTTTACCGACGAAGAAGGCGCCCGATTTGCCCCAGACATGCTCGGTTCACTCGTGTACGCAGGCGGCATGTCGGTGGAAACAGCGCACGACGTGATCGCCATCGACGGTGCTCGATTCGGCGATGAGCTCGAACGCATCGGCTATCTCGGCTCGGTGCCGTGTCCGGGTGCCGCACCGCATGCCTTCGTCGAATTGCACATCGAGCAGGGTCCGCTCCTTGAGGTAAACGGTGTTCGTATCGGTGCCGTCACCGGAGTACAGGGAATCTCGTGGCAGGAAGTAACCATCCACGGACAAAGCAATCACGCCGGCACCACCCCAATGCATCTTCGCAGAGACCCGGCTTTCGCGGCTGCAGCCCTAACCGTGTTCGTGCGCGAACTGGCCGAACGTTTCGGTGGACATCAGGTTTGCACCGTCGGCAAAATCGACGTGCACCCAAACCTCACCAACGTGGTACCGAGTCGCGCCGTGCTCACCCTTGACGTGCGCAATACCGACGAGGCCGTATTACGACGCGCCGAGGCGGAGATCGAGTCGTTTTGCGTTTCGCTCGCCGAACGAGAGAAGGTCACCATTACCCGGCGCGTTCTCGCTCGCTTCGAGCCAGTGGTCTTCGACGAACGCGTGGTGACGATGGTCGAACGCATCGCCAAAGCGCACGGAAACTCGGTGCAACGAATGCCGTCGGGTGCCGGACATGATGCACAGATGATTGCCCGCATGTGCCCGACTGCAATGATTTTCGTACCGAGCCACAAGGGTCTCAGTCACAACGTGGCGGAACACACCGACGAAGACGACCTCATCGCGGGTGCAAACGTATTGTTGGATGCGATGCACGAACTCGCCGAAACGAGTTTCCAATGACGCCGCAACGGAGAAACTGATGAAAGGCACCCTGCGTGGCACCCCGCGAGTGGTGCGGGTGGCTGCAGCCCAGATGGGTCCAATTCAGCGAGGCGACACCCGCGAGACAGCAGTCGCACGACTCGTAGCGCTACTTCATCGCGCCGCAGACGACGCCGCTCAGTTGGTGGTGTTTCCAGAGCTTGCACTTACCACCTTCTTCCCGCGATGGTTCGTTGACGACATCACCACCACCGACCATTACTACGAGCGATCGATGCCGTCGGCTTCCACTCAGCCGTTGTTTGATGCCGCCAAGCAACGCGGCGTCGGCTTTTGCCTCGGCTATGCCGAGCTCACCAGTGACGGTCGTCGATTCAATACGCAAGTGCTCGTCGAACGTGACGGCAGCATCGTGGCGAAGTACCGCAAGGTGCACATTCCCGGTCATGCCTCGAATGAACCCAACCGCCCGTTTCAGCACGCCGAGCGTTACTACTTCGAGCCGAGCGACGAAGGTTTCGGAGTTTGGAATGCATTCGGCGGTCGCATTGGCATGATGATCTGCAACGATCGCCGATGGCCAGAGACCTACCGCGAGATGGGATTGCAAGGCGTTGAGCTCATCGCCTGCGGGTACAACACACCGCTCAACTACATTCCCGATCCAACCCAAGATCGCCATGCCGGTTTCCACAACTCTCTCGTCATGCAGTCGGGGGCGTATCAAAACGGTACGTTCGTGGTGGGAGTCGCCAAAGGCGGCGTCGAAGAAGGTGTCGACTCACTCGCCGAGTCGCAGATCATCGCTCCCTCTGGCGAGATTCTCGCCAAGACCGTGAGCTCGGGTGATGAAGTGGTCATTGCTGACTGCGACCTCGAATGGTGCAAGAACTATCAACACACGCTGTTCGATCTCGACTACTACCGACGGCCCGAGGTGTACCGCCGGCTCACGACCCAGCGCGGGGCGAATACCCACGCCGACGGTCGCCCGCTCTAGCCGCCCGACTCCAGGGGTGGGTCGCCCGCACCAACCACCCCCGCTGCCCGCGCGGCCCTGCCCCTCACTCGCCACGCTGGGCCCTCGCCAGCACGTTGGACATGCGTTGGCACACCCCGCCGGCTTTGACAAACTGTAAAGGTGACCGTGGGAGCCGCCACCGAGTTCGTCGTCAATGGCGTGCCGGTCACGGTTCGCCAGCCGCATCCGCACCTGTTGTCGGCGTTGCGCGAGGAATTGAACATCACCTCACCGAAAGACGGCTGCTCGCCGTCTGGGCAATGCGGCTGCTGCACGGTGTTGGTCAACGGCAAGGCCGTGGTGTCGTGTCAAACCAGTCTTGAGAAAGCGGCGGGCGCTGAAATCACCACGCTCGAAGGTGTCGCGGCCGACGAGCGTGCGAAATTTGCCCAAGCATTTGCGGCGTGCGGTGGTTTGCAATGTGGTTTTTGTATTCCGGGCATCGTCGTGCGAGCAAAGGCCCAGATCGACAAAAAAGGTGCGGCGCTCAAACGCGAAGACATGGCTCGACATCTGGGTGCACACCTCTGTCGTTGCACGGGCTACGCGAAGATCTTGCAAGCCATCGAGTGCGTCGCGAAGAACGAGATTCCCCCACTTGCGGCGGCAGGCGGAGTCGGCTCGCGCACGGTCAAACATGAAGCACAGGCACTCGCATTGGGTGATCGCGGCTACATCGACGACATACGAATCCCAGGCATGTTGCATGCGGCACTGCACTTCACCGCGCACACTCGCGCTGACGTTCGCGCAATTCGCACCGAAACAGCACGTAATGCACCAGGAGTGCAAGCCGTGTACACGGCGGCCGACATCCCTGGCGAGTTGATGGTGGGCATCATCTACAAAGACTGGCCCGTCATGATCCCCATTGGCGGGCGCACCTCATACGCAGGCGACGTACTTGCCATCGTGGTGGCCGACACACGTGCCAACGCCCGCGCTGCAGCATCGCTGGTTGAAGTTGACTACGACGTTCACACGCCGATCACCGACGTCGACATTGCGCTTTCCACCAACGAAATTGCAGTTTGGCAAACCGACGACAACGTGTTGAGCACGAGCACCTATCAACGCGGCAATGTCGAGGCCGCCTTCGCGACCAGTGCGCACGTGGTTCGCGAGACATTCCAGACGCAACGCATTGAGCACGCATTTCTCGAGCCCGAATCGACGTTGGCGGTGCCAAGTGGAGCCAACGACGCTCGTCGCCTGCACGTGTACTCCGGTGG
>CAYFNN010000053.1:0-8306 GCA_964344465.1 uncultured Bifidobacterium sp.
TTCCACACACCAGCCACCGGGAAATTCAGCCCACCATCGACTGGGGCTACTGCAGCCCCCGCGTAGCGCAGTGGCATGATCAGCGCAATGCCGGCGTATCCCTCGGCCTGCGGCACGAGTCGTACTTCAAAGTTGTTGATGCGCTTTGGCTCGAGCAGCTCAACGCGCATCGCGTTGGCACCGGTAGTAAGTGGAGTGATCGACAAGATCACATGAAAACGATCGTTCTTCAACTCTTCGCGGTACAAGTAGTTCGCCGTTGGCGTAGCCCGCTTTGCAACGGCCTTCGGAGGCCGCATTGAACTGGCCCAAGATGTGATGCCGAGCACGAGCACGCCAACGATCACTTGGGCGGTGATTGCGCGACGCAGGCGCCAGGCCATCTGTGCGGTGAGACGTCGTTCGCGACCAAGACGATTTGCCGAGAAGTTCCTCACAAGCAGCATCAACCACACCATTGCTGCGACCACGAGCAGGGTTAGCACGTTGGCGCGACCGTGACTACTGGTGAAGATGGCAGCACCATCGGTGAGATACACCTGCACGACTCCAGTCACGACTGTGACGAGCATCAACATCGGTGAGAGTCGCACGAAATATCTAACGGCGTCAACGAGGTCTCGATCTCCTGGCCCAGCGAGTGTCGCGCGCGCCAGCAATACGAGTGTGCCGAGCCACAGTGCCATGCTCCAGGCGTGGAAGATGCCGATGACGTAGGTGAACACCGGCAAGTTCTGGCCGACCCGCGACAGGCCGTACGTAGCCACCATCGCGAGAAGATAGAGAATCGTAGGAACCTGCGTCTCGGGCTGCAAGATGCGCCGCGGCGCAAATGCCACGACTGCAGCACCGGCAATGAGTATGAATCTCAACAACAACACGATGCCGCTTGCTGAATTCAGGCCGCCGAACCATGCAAATGGGTTGAGTGACGCGACGAACGAATCACCACTGCCACGCGCAGAGTTCAGCGCCACGACCAAGAACATCGAACCAAGGGCGCCAAACCATGACAATCTCAGGAACCGTTGTGTCGTGTCGTACTCAAAACCTTCCGGCCAACCAATCACGATGTACAACAGACCGCCGAAGACACATGCAACGAAGAGATACTCCAGGATGCGAACCAACCCAAGGAGCAGCCCTAGACGCGGTTCGGGTGTTGTTGAGGCGCTGACGATCTCACCAACGATGGTGGTCTGTGTCGTGTCAGTGTCTGCTGCAATCGTCGTTTGGGTGGTGATCAACAAGGTGAAATTGAACGTGCCGAGACTGCCGATGTCACGGTTGATCACCCAGGTGACCGTGCACTGACCTGCTGGTGGTATCGACGCGAGTGGCGCCGATACTGTCTGGGCATCGACGGCGACGACGGGCGAACCAAGAGACACGGTGGTACCACTGCATCGGAGCAAGACTCCGAGCGATGCGGCATCATCGGCGTCGAGCTTGTTGCGAAACACGAGTTGCAACTGCGTGGGCACCACCGTGACCGTGGCGTTCGGCTGCGGGTTCGACGAAATCAGTTCATTGGGGATGTTCGATGCTGCACTGACACCGTCGCTGGTTGACGCGAACCACGCGATTGCCGTGCAACACAGTGCGAGCACGGCTCGACGCCGGCGTGAAATCTGAAGCGCACGCATGGGCGTGAATCAACGGTACTGAAACCACACACGATTCCTGACGCACCGAATCACCGCGCACCGCAGGGGTAGGCTCGCTACGAAATGGCCACCCAGTCGCTCTACCGCCGCTATCGCCCACGGCGATTCGGCGAGCTAAAGGGCCAAGAGCACATCGTGCGCGCCCTGCGCAACGCCGTGGCGAATGATCGTGGCGGCCAGGCATACCTCTTTTCTGGGCCGCGCGGCACCGGAAAGACGTCGGCGGCGAGAATCCTCGCCAAAGTGCTCAACTGCGCCAACCCAACTGAGGGCGAGCCGTGTTGTGAATGTGAGTCGTGTCTCGCCATTGAGCGTGGTACGAGTTTTGACGTTCTCGAACTCGACGCTGCGAGTAACAACGGCGTCGACAACATTCGTGAACTCATCGAGCGAGCCGCCATGGGCAACCCTGGTCGGCATCGGGTGTTCATCCTCGACGAAGTGCACATGTTGAGCACTGGTGCCGAAGCCGCCTTGCTGAAGACCCTCGAAGAACCGCCCCCGCACGTGGTGTTCGTGCTTGCCACGACCGATCCACAGAAGGTCAGCGACACGATTCGCAGCCGCACCCAACACCTGCAGTTCCGCCTCTTGCCGGCCAACGAGTTGGAAGAACATGTGCGCTGGGTTGTGCAGGATGCCGGTCTGAAGGTGTCTGACGAAGCGATCAACCAGGTAATCGCCGAAGGTGGCGGCTCGGCACGCGACACCCTGTCGGCACTCGAGTTGGTCGCGGCTGGCGGCGGCGAGGCTGACGCGAGCGTGCGACCCGAAGAGGTGATTGAAGCACTCATCAATCGAGATGCAGCCGAGGTGCTCACCAAAGTTGCCATGGCAATGCAACGCGGCTACGACCCTCGTGCCTTCACCGAGCAAGTGGTGCGATTTCTGCGGGAGATGTTCCTGTCGTCAATGTCACCGCAACTCGTGCAGCTCTCCCAGGAGCAAGCCACGCTTGCCGCCGAGATGACCGCGCGGTACGGCATTGCATCGGTCGTTCGCGCGATCGAGACTCTCGGTGAGGCCTTGCTCGATATACGTCGTGCACCGGACCCGCGACTGGTGCTCGAGGTCACGCTGGTTCGATTGGCTAGCAGCTCCATCGCCAATGACGCAGCATCGCTGCTCGCGCGCGTTGAACGTCTCGAGTCGGGCGGCACCTCGCCGCGCGACGTCACGGGGCCAATCCCTCGGCCGCGACTCGCCGAGTCGGTTGCTCCGTCACGCGCGGCACCAACACCAACTCCCTCCCGGAAGGTGTCGGCAACTCCCCAAACCCCAAAGGTTGCGAGCACAACAGCAGTAGCTGGGGGTTTGGCAGATGCATGGCCTACGGTGGTGCGCTCGCTCAAAGCGACGGTGCGCGCGTTGTATTCCGCCGTTGACGTCGTATCGTGCGATGCGCGGTCGCTCACGTTCGCTGCACCAAGTGAGATGCACAAGAAAAAGTGTCTCGAGTGGAAAGACCCGGTGGTAGCTGCACTGACCTCGGCCGTTGGTCATCCGGTCACCATTGACTTCGTCGTGCAAACAGCACGCGGTGCAACGACGAGCGAAACGGTTCGACCCAGCGCATCGGCACCGTCTGGTACGCCAGCGACATCAATCCCTCTCGCATCAGAGTCGACAGACGATGGTGTCGGGGGAGAACCGGGTGAGGTCATCGCGGCAGATTCCTTCGCCGACGAACTGGCGAAGCAGTTCCCCGGTTCACGGGTCATCGACTCTCCAAAGAGTTGAGTTGCTGCATGGCATCGGCATATTCCCGACCGATTCAGGCGATGATTGACGCGCTCTCGCGCTTGCCGAGTGTCGGCCCAAAGTCTGCCCAGCGGATTGCATTCCATCTCTTGAAAAGCGATCGCGAAGAAGTCGAGAAACTCACGAACGCGATCACCGCGGCGCGGTCGACCGTGCAGTTCTGCGAGCGCTGCTTCAACTTCTCGGAGTCGGCACTCTGCCATATCTGTAGCGACGATCGTCGTGATGGCAGCATGCTCTGCGTTGTCGAAGAATCACGCGACATAGTGGCAATCGAAAAGACGGGTCAGTACCGCGGCCGTTATCACGTGCTACTCGGCACGATTCATCCACTCGAAGGCATCGGACCAGAACAACTAAAGATGCGCGAACTGCTCTTGCGACTCGAGCCCGAGGGAGTCGCCGAGGTGATCTTGTGCCTGAACCCGAATACCGAGGGCGAGGTCACCAACCTCTATCTCGGGCGCTTACTCAAGCCACTCGGGGTGCGCGTGACGCAGTTGGCCATGGGCTTGCCGGTTGGTGGCGACCTGGAATATGCCGACGAAGTAACGCTCGGGCGCGCGTTGGCTGGTCGTCACGAAGTCGCCGACTAAACAAATGTGTGCTGAGCGCGCCTAGGCAACACTGCGCACGATGAGCGCGTCACCCTGACCGCCACCACCACACAATGCCGCTGCACCCACGCCGCCACCGCGTCGCCGCAGCTCGTGCAACAACGTGAGCGCAAGGCGATTGCCGCTCATCCCGATGGGGTGACCAAGTGCGATGGCGCCACCGTTGACGTTCACGACGCCGTCGGTGATTCCGAGATCCTTCATAGATGCGATTCCCACTGCAGCGAATGCTTCATTGATCTCAAAGAGTGAGACATCGCCGACCTGCATCTTGGCGCGCGCGAGTGCCTGGGTGATTGCCCCGCTTGGCTGGTGCAGAAGCGACGCCGAGTCGGGCCCGGCAACCATGCCGTAGGAAACAAATTCTCCGAGTGGCGTTACTCCGCGGCGCTCGGCCGCACGCTTAGACATCACCACGACTGCCGAGCCGCCATCGCTGATCTGGCTCGCATTACCGGCAGTGACGGTGCCGTTCTTGTCGAAAGCCGGCTTCAGCGCACCGAGTGACTGCATCGTCGTGGACGCACGCACCCCCTCGTCGGTATCAACGAGCACCGGGTCGCCTTTGCGCTGCGGCACGGGCACGGCGACGATCTCATCACGCAGGCGACCAGCGGCAATCGCCGCGGCTGCGCGTGAGTGACTTTGTTCGGCGACCTTGTCTTGTTCGTCGCGCGAGATATTGCCTGCTGCGTAGCGCTCGGTACCGAGACCCATCAGGCACGCGTCGAAGGCGCACCAGAGTCCGTCTTTGATGATTGCATCAGCGAGCTCGGTATTGCCGTAGCGGAATCCGCCACGCGCACCAACTGCGAGATATGGGGCATTCGTCATCGACTCCATGCCGGCAGCAACCACGATGTCGGCCTCTCCGTTGGTGATCATCTGGTCGGCAAGATAAATCGAGTTCAAACCCGAGAGACACACCTTGTTCACGTTCACGCTTGGAACCCGCATCGGAATGCCCGCTTTCACCGCGGCCTGACGTGAGGGCACTTGACCCTGACCAGCCATCAAAACCTGGCCAACGATCACGTGTTCAACTTCATCGGGGGCGACCGCCGCCCGGCGCAATGCTTCGGCGATGGCGATGCCGCCCAGATCGGCGGCAGAGAATCCGGCCAATGCTCCACTCATCTTGCCGATTGGGGTGCGGGCACCCGCGACGATGTACGAACCAGCCATGTCGACTCCTTTCGCCCCAGAGTACTGCTGGGCTCGTCGGGGCTCGCCAGCCAGTGGGTAGTTTTTCGGGGTGGAATCCATTCGTGACGCCATCGCTGCTGGTGCGGGGGCCGACCAGTTCGCCAAGCTCAACGTGCCAGCGTCGTATCGCGCGGCGGTGTTGGAAAAATCGGATGTCGACATGTTTGCTGGTGTCGCCTCGCGCGACAAAGACCCGCGCAAGAGTCTCAAGATTCGTGAGGTGCCAGTGCCCGAGATTGCGCCCGATGAGGCACTCGTGGCCGTCATGGCGAGCAGCATCAACTTCAACACGGTGTGGAGTTCGATCTTCGAGCCAGTGAGCACGTTCGGCTCGCTCACACGTTTGGCGCGCGAGAGTGCGTGGGCCAAGCGGCACGACCTGCCGTATCACGTGGTGGGCAGCGATGGGTCGGGTGTCGTGTTACGGGTTGGCACCGCGGTGCGCAACTGGAAGCCGGGAGATCGCGTCACCATCCACTGCAATCATGTTGACGACCAAGACCCGAGCGCCCACGACGACTCGATGCTCGGCGCCAACCAGCGCATTTGGGGATACGAGACGAACTTCGGTGGTCTCGCCGACCTCAGCGTCGTGAAAGCCAATCAGTTGATGCCCAAACCAGCGCACCTCTCTTGGGAGGAAGCCGCAGTCAACGCCCTCTGCAACAGTACGAGTTATCGCATGCTCGTATCGCAAAACGGTGCACGCATGAAACAAGGTGACGTCGTCCTTATCTGGGGCGCCACCGGTGGCATTGGCGCGTATGCGGTGCAATACGTGTTGAACGGAGGCGGCATCCCGGTTGGTGTGGTGAGCTCACCCGACAAAGAGCGAATCCTGCGAGAGATGGGCTGCGAGGCGGTCATTGATCGCTCAAAGGGCAACTACAAGTTCTGGAATGATGACGACACCCACAACGAAGGGGAGTGGCGACGTTTCGGTGGAGACATTCGCGCGCTGGTCGGCGAAGACCCCGACATCGTGTTCGAACACCCGGGTCGCTCGACCTTCGGTGCATCGATGTACGTAGTGAAAAAAGGCGGCACCGTCGTTACGTGCGCGGCCACGAGCGGTTACATGCTTGAGTTCGACAACCGTTTCTTCTGGATGCGGCTGAAGCGACTGGTCGGATCACACTTCGCCAACTACCGCGAGGCCTACGAAGCCAATCGCCTTATTGCCAAAGGCATGATTGACCCGGTGATGTCGCAGGTGTTCACCCTTGAACAGACTGGTGATGCGGCACATCAGGTTCACCGCAATATGCACGAAGGGAAGATTGGCGTGTTATGTCTTGCCGAGAAAGAAGGTGATGGTGTGACCAATCACGAACTGCGCGCCAAGGTCGGCGAGGCACGCCTGCGGAGGTTCCGCCGATGATGCTCACCGAAATTGATCATGTGGCTATCGCCGTCAGCGACCTGGAGGCAGCAATCGACTACTACCAAAGGGCTTTTGGTGCCAGAGTTGATCACCGCGAGGTCGTCGAGCGCGATGGTGTCGAAGAAGCGTTGTTGAAAGTGGCCGAGAGTTACGTGCAGTTATTGACGCCCACCCGACCTGACTCGCCCGTCGCGAAGTCAATTGAGAAGCGCGGTGAGGGTCTACACCACATCGGGTACCGCGTGGCCGACTGCAAAGCGGCACTTGCGGCGATGGTGGCTGCAGGTGCAACTCCGATCGACAAAGAGCCGCGCCCTGGTTCGCGAGGCACAACGGTGGCGTTCATCCATCCGAAGGGTTCGTTCGGCACGCTCATCGAGTTGGTGCAGGAATAGTCGATTGCCCGTGCGGTTGTCGCTCGGGATTCTGCTCGGTGTTCTGGGTGGTGCCTTCGCCGCGCGTCGAGGTCTTGCCGTACTTGCAGCGGGTCCACGCAGCGAGGTCACAGGCAATTGGCAGTGGTTTCCACGAATCATCTGGGTGACAGCGATTGCTCTCGGCGCTGCCACTGGCGCAATTACCACGATGCGTGCCTGGGCTGAAGCACTCATGCTGATCTTCACGGCGTGGCTCACGATCGTGCAGACGCCAATTGACGCGGTTACTCATCGACTACGGCGTCACGACACCATCATCGTGTTCATTTGTGTCGTCACTGTGACTGTGGTGCATGAAGCAGTTGTCAATTCGGTGCGTTCGCTGCCAATTGTGTTGTGCGGAGTTGGTGTTGTCGTGGCGTTCGCCGTCTTGCATCTGGCCTCGCCACGTTCACTGGGGTGGGGGGATGTCTTGCTCGTCGCACCGCTTACGTTGGCCGTAGCAACGGTCTCGCCTTCCCGGGTGGTGCCATGGTTGTTGGCAGCATCGTGCATGGCAGCGGCACACGGGCTGGTGATGCGGGTGCGTCGCGGCGAGCGTTTCGTGGCATTCGGTCCCCATCTGCTCGCAGCAGCATGGCTGATGCAGGTCGTTGGCGTCTAGGTTCGTCGTTGTGATAGTTCACCTCGTTGACGGAACGTATGAGTTGTATCGGCAGTTTTATGGTCAACTTGGTCGTCACACCGACGAGCATGAGAACTCGGGGGTAATGGGCGTGCTGTCGAGCACGCTGCAGCTGTTACAGGATGGTGCGACCCACGTTGGTGTCGCGACCGATCATGTAATCGAGAGCTTTCGTAACGATTTATGGCCTGGCTACAAGACGAGTGAAGGTATGGAGCCCGACATCCTGCGACAAATCCCCGTTCTGGAAGATGCACTGCGGGCGATGGGAGTCACTGTCTGGGCGATGGAAGAGTTCGAAGCTGACGATGCACTTGCCTCCGCTGTGCGGGTGGCATGCGAAGATCGTCGTGTGCACCAAGTGCAATTGTTGACACCCGACAAAGACCTTGGTCAGTGTGTGAGTGGTCGTCGTGTCGTACAGGTGGACCGACGCAATGATGTGCTGATTGACGAGGCGGCGGTGCGCACGAAGTTCGGTATTGGCCCTGAGTCGATCGTCGACTATCTCGCGCTAGTTGGCGATACAGCGGACGGATTTCCCGGTTTGCCTGGTTGGGGCGCCAAGAGTGCCTCGACGGTGTTGGCGAAGTACGGCGAAATCATGTC
>CAYFNN010000054.1:0-8218 GCA_964344465.1 uncultured Bifidobacterium sp.
CGTGCTGTGCGCGGTCGGTGACTTGATTGAAGATGTCATCGTGCAACTGCACGATGACGTACAGCGCGATACTGATACCCCCGCGAGCATTTCGCGACGTCGCGGCGGTAGTGCAGCCAACGTCGCATACTTTGCCGCCAAATTGAGCGGACGTTCCCGGTTCGTCGGCAATGTCGGCAGCGACTCGGTCGGCGACTCGCTCATCCAACAACTCGAACACGCCGGTGTCAACGTCTGCGGCGAACGATACGGTCGCACCGGTTCAATCGTGGTGATCACCGGTCGCGACGGCGAACGCACGATGTTGACCGATCGAGGCGACGCGACACGGCTCACTCACGTGGCGGAGTCGTGGCTTGACGATGTTCGTGTGTTGCATGTTCCGCTGTATTCCTTCGCGGGTGAGCCCCTCGCCTCGGCAAGTCGCACCGCACTGCAACTGGCGGCGCAGCGTGCGATTCGCACGAGCATCGATTTGTCGTCAGTGACGGTGATTGCCCACCTCGGGGTTGCAGCGGTGCAGGGGCTCATCGAAAGCGTGCAGCCCGACGTGGTGTTCTGCACTGCGGCAGAAGCCATTGCAGCTGAACTCACACCCCTGGCCCGACATGGCGCCAAACTGCTCGTCATCAAAGACGGCCCACGACCAGTCACCACCTGCGGTACGAATCATCCGCCCACGACCCATGCGGTGCACGCGGCACAACACGTAATTGATGGCACTGGTGCGGGCGATGCCTTTGCCGCTGGCATGCTGACCGAGTTGGCGCGGTCTGCAACCTGGCACGACGCCGACATTGCACGCGGAGTTGCAGCAGGCAACCAAACCGCGCTTCGTGTGTTGGGGCGCGCGGGTGCCACGCTGGAAGATCTATGAGCGTGGTTCGGGTTGCACCGGAAGTCGCCGACGCCTTGAGCGACGGTCGGGCAGTCGTCGCGCTCGAGTCGACGATCTTTTCCAACCTGGGCCTGCCGTCTCCTGCCAATCGAGAAGCACTTGAGCGTTGCATTGCCGCGCTGCGCACCGCGGGTGCAGTACCTGCGGTGACGGCAGTACTCGATGGTGTGGCACGCGTCGGGCTCGAGGCACATGAGTTCGAACGAATTCTTGGTGTTGCACGCAAGGTTGCAGAGCGCGACATCGCGGTTGCCGTCGGCCAGCAGTGGGTTTTCGGCGCCACCACCGTGTCGGCGTCGCTTGCGCTCGCAGCACGAGTAGGAATTCACGTGTTCGCGACTGGTGGTATCGGCGGTGTGCATCGTGGCGCTGAAGTGCACGGAGATGTCAGCGCCGACCTGCCGGCACTCGCACGCCATCCCGTCGTTGCAGTGTCGGCTGGTGCGAAATCGTTTCTCGATCTACCGCGCACTCTCGAGATGCTCGAGACCCTCGGTGTTCCGGTGATTGGGGTGGGCTGCGATGAGTTCCCTGCTTTCACCGTGAGATCAAGTGGCTTAGCGCTTGCACACCGCATCGACGACACCGAGGTGTTGGCGCGCGTCGCGCGCACCCGTCTGCAACTCGGTGGCGGCATGCTCGTGTGCACGCCCGTGCCCGCACGCGATGCCGTTGCAGCAGACATCATGCAGTCGGCAATCGATCGAGCCCTGCACGCCGCAAGCCAACAAGGCGTGAGCGGCCCAGCGGTAACACCGCTCGTCTTGGCTGAAATTGCCGCCGATACCGCTGGTGAGGCAGTGCGCGCCAACCTGTCGTTGGCGGAAAACAATGCCCGATTGGCGGGTGAATTGGCAGTCAAAATGACGAATCACTGACCGTTTCGCATCTCACGCGCACACCTCGGGTCAAAGGAGGTTTCGCGATGCGGATGTGTTGGTCAGTCAAAGGTGGTAGCGGCACCACAGTGTTTGCCAGTGCCCTCGCAGTGACACTCGCCGAACGGCAGAACGCAACCACCATCATCGACTTATGTGGAGACGTGCCGGCCGTACTGGGCATTGCTGAACCACCTGGGCGAGGTGTGCGTGATTGGTTGGCAAGTCACGATCGTGACGAGACGCACCTTGACACGCTCGCGGTAACGGCCGCCGCAAACCTGCGGCTCATCCCCGCAGGAATGCAGCACTCCTTCGACGCTGCTGCGCTGGAAGACCTCATGCACGCGTGTCGTGGACGCAGCGTGGTGATCGACTTTGGCATGTTGCAGCCGCCCGAAAGTCTGCGAAAACTCGCCGCCGCCGAGTATCTCGTGTCGCGACCGTGCTACCTCTCGTTGCGACGAGCGGCCAGACTCGCCGACCGACCACGCGCTGTAGTGCTACTGAACGAACCCGGTCGAGCACTCACGAGACGAGACGTGCAATCCGTCGTTGGGGCACCAGTCATTGCAGAGATCGCAGTGACTGACGGTATTGCCCGATGCGTCGACGCTGGCCTCCTTGCCACACGTCTACCCAAAACCCTTGCTGACGATCTCGCCCCACTCGTATGAACGTGGTCGCACTTGACCGCGCACGTGTACGCGACGACTGGGCAGGCACATCCGGGCTGGCTAAGTGGTTGAACGATCCGCTCGTGCGCGAAGTGATGGTGAACGACGGAAAGCAAGTGTGGATCGAACGTGAGGGCGGTCTTGAACATGTCGGCACCCTGGCACGAGGCGAGGCCGAACGAATCATTGAACGCATCCTCATGCCGATTGGGCGTCGCGTCGACCACGCCTCGCCCGTCGTTGACGCACGCCTCGACGACGGGTCGCGGGTCTGCATCGTGATTCCTCCCGTGGCTGTCGATGGGCCGTGCCTCAGCATTCGCCGGTTTCACGTGCGCGATCTACCGCTCAGTGCCTTTGGTGATGAGGAAGTCGTGGCAGTCCTACGTGAAGTCGTTCGCGAACGTTGCAACGTGGTGGTGGCTGGTGCTGCATCGAGTGGAAAGACCACGCTGCTCAATGCCCTGTGCGGCCATGTAACGGCGGGTGAGCGAATCATCACGGTGGAGGATGTGGCAGAGCTTCGATTGCAAACCGAACACGTCTTGCGTTTCGAGGCCCGACCATCGACCTACGACGGTGCGCTTGAGGTGAGCATGGCCACCTTGTTGCGCAGTGCCTTACGAATGCGACCCGACCGATTCGTGCTTGGAGAAGTGCGTGGCCCCGAAGCCCTCGACATGCTCGCTGCGATGAACACTGGCCACCACGGTTCGTTGGCCACCTGTCATGCGAACTCACCCGACGATGTGCTGCGGCGAATCGAAGCGATGGTGCTGCATGCTGCACCTCAGTGGCCACTCGCCGCTGTGCGCGAACATCTGCAAGCGGCGATTGACGTCATCGTGTTCGTCGAACGTTCACCGAACGGTCAACGACGGGTCAGTGAAATTTCGGAGGTTTCGTTGCGTCCTGATGTGCTCGGTACACGCCGAGTATGGGGCGAGAGCGGCCAAACGTCACGACTCTCGCGCGGGCGATCGTGATCCTCATCGGCAGTGTCGTTGCATGTGCAGTGGCTCTGATGCTCGTCTCCCGAAACCTCTTCACCCCTTGGTTTCGCCGGCGAGTGGTGCTGCGCCGGTTGCGGAGCAATCGCAGTCGGCGTATGACTCGCGCGTGGCTGCGGGCCACGTTCGCGAGGACATCACAACTGGCCTATCTTCGACTGCACACGAGACGACGCGGCATTCCGACGCACGACGAGAGGCAGGCCGACGTGCTCGACTCGATTGCCCGCGAACTTCGACTCGGCACATCGTTGAATGCCGCCGTGGTCACTGCGATTGATCGCCACGAATTCGCCGAGTGGCAGTGGATGGCGCAGTCAGCACGGCGGGGCGACCCGCTCACTGCCATCGACGCGACAGATCTTGCAACTCGCGCGATTGCGTTGGCAGCTGATGGTTGCGACGCAGTGCAAGCGACCGAATCGGCTGCTCGCACATTGCGGGCGAATGCTGCAATCGCTGCAGATTCCCTCGCGGCTGTAGCACAAACCCGAGCCTCAATGAAGGTGCTCACCGCTGTGCCACTCGTCGTTGCAGCGTGGCTGGTAATGCGTGACCATGCTGCGCGCGAATTCTTTGGCTCACCCAGTGGTCTCGTGTGTATCGGTGCAGGTCTCACATTGCAGTGGATCGGACGATCGTGGGTGGCGCGGCTTACTGCCCGTGCACAGCGCACCGACGCCGAGGTTCCCGACTTCGTCGACCTGCTTTCGTTGCAGGTGCGCTCTGGACGACCACCGGCAGTGGCCTTCTTGCGTGCCAGCGACGCCATGCGTGGTGCGCTTGGTGCAGTAGCGCAAGGTGTGGCTCGCTCGGTGCGTGACGGCCAACGATTCATCGACGCATTATCCGATGCGCGACCACGATTTGAATTGCGGGCTCACGCCGTGATTGATGCACTCATCGACACCGAACGAGATGGGTTGGCCCCACGGGCGGTCTTCGAGCGCCTGGCCCACGATGCCCACCAACAACGGCGCCGTGAAGCCGAAGCGCGCATCCGCGCTCTGCCTGTGCGACTCACGCTGCCCCTCGTCGGCTGCGTCTTGCCGGCATATGTCGTGCTCGCAGTGATTCCACTGCTTGCCAGCCAGTTTCCCTCGGTCACCCTCGACCCGCTTTGAACAACTCATCACCGAAGGAGCCCGCCATGCCCACACCACGCTCACATGACCCAGGTCAAGCCACCACGGAATATGCACTCGTCCTCATCGGGGCAGCAGTCATTGCGCTGCTCGTCGTGGCGTGGGCCACTGACGGAGGTGGCGCGGGGCGCATCGGCGAGTTGTTTGAAAACGTACTGTCGAACGTGTTGAGTCGTGCCGAAACCAACGGCGAATGACCGGGGGCAGGCAACGGTCGAGTTTGCGCTGATCCTGCCGCTCTTTGTGTTGCTGGTCGTGGCTCTACTGGAAATTGCGGGGCTGGTGCGCGACCAGTTGTTGGTTGATGTCCTGGCTCGCGACGCGGCGCGTGTGGCCAGTGCGGCAACCACCACCAACGGGGCGTACGCCGCTGTGGCCGACACCGTGCAGTCGTCTGGGCGAAGCGATGCCACTTGGCGAATTCATCTCGACAACGACACCGTTCGTGTTGAGGTGTCAATCGCTCCGCGCACCTCGGGCATCAGCCTGGCCCTCGGGTGGCTGGGTGCGCCACGAGACCTGAGCGGAAGCGCGGTGTTCGCGCTCGAACACGACATCGACGACCTGTAGCGTCAGCGCGATGGCGCCACGCAACACGGTGTGGGTCTTCGGCGATCAGTTGAACCGATCGATCGGCGCACTTTCCACAGCAAAGCCCGACAGCGATCGCGTGCTGATCGTGAACGCCGCCGACAAGTTTGCTGGTCGCCCTTGGCATCCCGCACGCGCCGCACTGATCTCGCGTGCAATGGCGAATTTCGCCGACGAATTGCGGACTGAAGGTTTTGAAGTCGACTATCGAAACGCGCCGACAATGCGTGCAGGAGTCACGGCTCACCGCAACGAGTATTCGCCTCTCGCTGTGCGCGTCACCGAGCCGAATTCATTCACGGCACGAAGACTCGTCAAAGAACTCAACGTCGTCTCGGTTGCGAGCAATCAGTTTTTGTGTCATCCGACGGAGTTCAACGGCTGGGCTGGTGACCGCAAGAACTTCAAGATGGAGGATTTCTACCGCTGGCAGCGACGGCGACTTGGCTATCTGATGGATGGCGAACAACCCGCCGGCGGCGGGTGGAACTTCGACGAAGACAACCGTGAACGACCACCCAAAGACGGCCATGATCGCTGGCCCGTACCCGTCGATGTGTGGGCGACTACCCGCGCAGGCGCGCTCGAGAGACTCGAGTTCTTCATCACCCGCGTGTTGCCGATGTTCGGCCCGCACGAAGATGCCATGCTCGCCGACAATTGGCACCTCGCTCACTCGGTGTTGTCGCCGTACCTGAATCTCGGGTTGCTGCTACCCGGTGAAGTATGCGATCGCGTTGAAGAAGAATTTCGTGCCGGCCGCGTACCCATCAACTCGGCCGAGGGCTTCATTCGCCAGGTGATCGGCTGGCGTGAATACGTGTGGAATCTCTACTGGCGATGGATGCCCGACTATGCCGAGATGAACTCGCTGCATGCCGACCTCGACCTTCCACCCGTCTTCACTGGTGATGCACCAACGCAGATGCGTTGTGTCGGTTCGATCATCGGCGACGTACAAGCGCGCGGTTGGGTGCACCATATTCCACGCTTGATGGTGCTCGGCAATCTCGCGCTCATCGCGGGAATCAACCCGCAGCAGTTCACACGCTGGATGTGGGACTCGTTCGTCGACGCCGCCGAATGGGTGATGGTGCCCAACGTCATCGGTATGTCACTGCACGCCGATGGCGGAATGATGGCGTCTAAGCCCTACGCCGCTGGCGGTGCATACATCGACCGCATGAGCAACTACTGCAAGGGGTGTGCATACGACCGCACGAAGCGTGTGGGTGACGATGCATGCCCGTTCACCACGCTGTATTGGGATTTCCTCCTGCGCCACGCCGACCGCTTCGTGAAGAACCCGCGAATGGCAACGCAGGTACGCGCAGCGCAAAAGCTCGGTGACGCAGAGGGGGTGCGTCACCGAGCTCGCGACGTGATTACGCGTCTTCGTTCTGGTCAGCTGTAGGCAGCTTGCCGTTGACCATGTCGGTGATACGGGTGCGGGCTTCGGCAACGAGAGCGTCGATCACTTTCTGAACATCAACACCCTTTTCCTTTGCCAAGTCAGCAATTGACTTGCCCGCCTCAAGGCCAGCGCGAATCTCTTCTCTGGTCATGCCGAGGGTGTCTTCAAGCACCGTGCTGTCGTGCATACCGGGCAGACCGTGGTCGCCCCTACCGTGACCGCCTCTGCCAAAGCCGTGATCGCCGTTGTCATCACCCTTGCCGAATCCGTGCCCGAATGCCGGTCGGTCGGCATTGACCATCGTCGTGACACGTTCAGCCAAACCAGCGAGTAACTCGTCGGCTCGTGTTTGGGTGATCTTGCCGTCGGCGACGTGCTGAGCGATTTCAGCTTTCTCTGTTGCGACGATTGCGTCGATAACTTTTTGCACTGCAACACCTTTGGTGGCCGCAATATCGGCGAGTGATGTGCCTGGCACCAGCGCTGCGCGAAGTTCGTCGACGGTCATTCCGAGAGCGGTTGCAACCACATCGAGGTGGCCTCGGCCGTCATTGTCGTGCATCGGCATCAGCGATTCGGTCGCTGAGTGTGTCATGGTCGCTGCGGAGGTCGCTGCAGTGCCGCTATTGAGGCGGGCCGATGCAACGCCCGTTACGGCGACGCCGAGTGCGGTGAGTACCGCAGTGGCGATCAGCGCCTTTGCTTTCTTGCTGAACATGTTTGCTCCTTCGTCGGGGGATGTGATGTTTCTCGACTCCACCCTGCGGTGGGGTGCATTCATCGTGCACGAGCAACGTAAGGCGAAGGTAAGACCGCCACCGAATGGTCTAAGAGCACGGTAAGAACTCGTCTTCGGGCGGATACTGGCGTGGATGCTCGGTACGGTTTTTGGGGTGAAATCGCACGGTTCGCGGGTGCTCGTCGCCGAAGACGATGCCGCCGTGCGTAATGCTGTGGTGAGAGTGCTCGAACTCGACGGATACCGAGTGCACGTGGTGAAGGACGGCCGGGCAGCGCTCAATGCCCTGATTGATGAAACTCCCGACGTAGCAGTGCTCGATGTGATGATGCCATTCGTCGACGGACTCACCATCTGCAAAGAACTTCGACATCGAGGAAACCGAGTTCCGGTTCTGTTGCTCACCGCAAAGGTTGAGGTTGATGACCGGGTTGCCGGTCTTGATGCTGGTGCCGACGACTATCTCACCAAGCCATTTGCGATTGCCGAACTGTCGGCTCGGGTCCGTGCGCTGCTGCGACGAAACAGCGTGCCGGATGTCGGCTCGCTACTCACCGTCGGGTCAATGACAATCGACCGCGACACGCGCAGCGTGCAGCGCAACGGCCGAAGAATCGACCTCACCAAGACCGAGTTCAACCTGCTCGAACTGCTCGCCGAGCAGTCGGGCATCGTCGTATCTCGAGAAACGATCTACGAGCACGTCTGGGGCTACAACTTCGAGACGAACTCGAAATCACTCGATGTGTACGTCGGCTATCTGCGTCGCAAACTCAGTACCGCCGATGAAGCAGATCCGATTCGAACAGTGCGTGGTGTCGGCTACTGCCTGGAGTCAGTATGAGTTTCCGCACACGTCTGTCTCT
>CAYFNN010000055.1:0-2163 GCA_964344465.1 uncultured Bifidobacterium sp.
CCGGCGTTGGTGGCGCGTGGTGGCCGATCGGAATCGTGGGTCGTTTCGACCAGAACATCACTGCAGGTCGGGGTTTCATCGCACTTGCGGCGGTGATCTTCGGCCGCTGGCACCCAGTCGGTGCGTTGTGTGGCGCATTGGTGTTTGCCCTCGCCGAGGCCGTGCGACTCAAGATCGGCAATTTCGACACAGGTATCCCAAGTGAGTTCCTCATCATGGCGCCGTACGTCGTGACGATCATCGTGGTGGCAGGCTTCATCGGAGCGAGCCGTGCACCGAAGGCGGCTGGCCAGCCGTACGACGACCAATGAAGACGCCGCACTACGCGTTCGAAGGCAAGCGTGTCGTTGTTACGGGTGCTGCGTCGGGCATCGGACACCGCACCACCGAACTCTTGCTCGAGGCGGGGGCACACGTCGTCGCACTCGATCGGAATGCTGTCGATCTGAAGGTGGCCCAATTCGTGCAGGTTGACATGACCAAGCCCGACACGATTGCTGCAGCGGCCAAGGCAATTGATGGCGACATCGACGTGCTGCTCAACATTGCCGGAGTGCCAGGCACCGCCGACCCAATGGTCACGATGCAAGTCAACGTGCTCGGTCTTCGCATGCTTACCGAATTGCTGATTGGTCGAATGCGCAGCGGGGGAGCCGTAACCAACGTCGCCTCGATCGCTGGTGCCCAATGGCAGGCGCACCTCGATGAAGTGCAGCGACTCCTGGCCACACCCGATTACGAGACGGGAGTCAGCTGGTTGCGCGACCATCCGATGGACGGCAAGCGTGCCTACGACTTCTCAAAAGAGTGTGTGGTCGTTCTCACCAAACAGCACGGCCGCTTCTTGCGCGAACATGGCGTGCGAGTCAATTCGATCAGCCCGGGGCCGGTGCGCACGCCGATACTCAAAGACTTCCGCGAGTCGATCGGCCCGATGCTCGATCTGGTTACCCGTGAGACCGGCAGAGACGCCACCGTCGACGACATTGCCCGTGTGATGCTCTTCGTATCTGACCCCGTATTGCAGTGGTTGAACGCAACCGATGTGCAGGTTGACGGCGGTTTCATGAGCGGCCTCGTTGGTGGTTGGGTCAAACTCGGCTCGTAGCCTTCACGAGGTGACGAAACCCGCCAACCGTTGGTATGCCGCACGCACGAGCGTGGAACAAGTCGAAGAGGGTCGGGTTCTGGCGCCGAAGTTTGACGACAACGGACTGATTCCCGTGGTGACCACCGACTACGACTCGGGTGAAGTGCTGATGGTGGCCAATATGAACGCCGAGGCGTTTGCCAAGACCATCGAGCTGGGTGAAGCGGTCTATTACAGCCGCAGTCGCAAACAGCTGTGGCATAAGGGCGCAACGAGTGGACTAGTGCAAAAGGTGCGAGAGATCTTGATCGATGACGACCAAGATGCCGTGTGGCTGCGTGTCGACGTGCAAGGCGGTGCGAGTTGCCACGTGGGGTATCGCTCCTGCTTTTATCGCAGTGTGCCGATTGCGCCCGAGAGTGAAGAGCCGCTCGATCTCCACTTCACCATCACCGAGAAGGTGTTTGATCCCAAAGCCGTGTACGGCGACGCGCCAAACCCGACCAAGTTGTAGCGGCGCTATGCGCCTGTGTTGTAGCGGCGCTATGCGCCTTTTGGCCGAAATGCGGTGAGACCGCCGCCCACTTCGAGGCGCGCGCCGCCAATCAAGTCAACGCAATAGGGAATCGCCGGCAACACCGCAGTGAGACATTCGGCGATTGACGACGGCTTACCGGGCAGATTCACAATCAGAGACGAACCGCGAATGCCAGCCGTCTGACGCGACAAGATCGCTGTCGGCACCACCTGCAACGAAACCGCTCGCATCAATTCGCCAAAGCCGGGCATCATCTTGTCGCACACCAGCTCGGTTGCTTCGGGTGTCACATCGCGCGGTGCCGGCCCCGTGCCGCCCGTGGTGACGATGAGACAACAATGCTCAAGGTCGGCCAAATCGCGCAAGGTACGAGCAATGGTCTGCACATCGTCGCTGATGACACGGGCAACGGGTTGCCATTCATTCGAGAGATGCTTTTCGAGGAACTCCCGAATCGCAGGGCCGCCCTTGTCTTCGTACACACCGGCTGATGCTCGGTCGCTGACCGTAACAATGCCAATACGCGCCACACCGC
>CAYFNN010000055.1:2263-8131 GCA_964344465.1 uncultured Bifidobacterium sp.
TTGCGCCGTCACCACTGGTCATGGTTGCACCTCGCGCGGGTCGCGCGGGCCGCGTTCACCTCGTACTGCTCGCAACAACCCCCGCGCCATCTGCCCGAAACCGTAGCGTGCGCCGATGCGTCGCTGTGACTCCTGCGCCACGCTGATTGATCGCTCGAACAGGTTGCGGTAGTGCATCAGGAGTCGAGTCTCCGTTTCGCCCAGCAGCAAGGGTTCAACTGACGTTGACCAGCTGCGTTGCGCGAACCCAAACGTTTCATAATCCGTTGCATACGTTGCCATCAGTCGGTTGGCGGTGTGCACATCGCACACCCGATCAACTTTTACGCCAAGACCTTCGTTGAGACGCGTCGCAGTCAGCTGCTTGCCCGAGCGTTCGCTCAGCAACCTGGCCAAGGCATCAATTTCGCCAGGTTGGTCTACGCGCACAAGTCGCCCGTAGTCGACAACCGCTGGGTGAACCAGCGAAGTCTGCGAGCGAAAGTGGTGGTCTGACATGAACACGTCGGCATGCTCGCCGAGCGCCTTGGCGAAGTGGGCAAACGATGCTGCAAGGTCGATGGAGCCGTTCGTGTGCACGTCATGAGCCAGTTCAATGAGTTCAGCCGAACGGCGATGTGCGCGCATGAAGATGCGGTTCTCCCATGCCGAATAGGCCCGAGCAATCGGGTCACGAATGCTGGCAACCCGCAACCAGTCGGGCGAGGTGAGTACGGCCTGGCGTTCGCGTGGCGAAAGCTCGGACAGTCGGGTCAACCCGTGTACCTGCGGATGATGGATCGTCTGGGCGCGAGATACGTGCATCACCGCGAGACGGTCGGCCATCGCAGGTTGGTGCGTGCCTTCCGCCGTGGCGAGCAGGGTTTTAATCGTGGTGCACGCGGCCTTCGGCGTGGGCAAGTACATCACCCGCAGCCGTGGGGCAACCAACGCCAAACTTTCGACAACGGCGATTGACTCAGCCGGTGCAGGCATGGCTACCAGTGCATGCTGCGCGGGGTGTTGTAGAGGCGACCAAACGACACCTTACGCAAAAACGTCTTTCGAATTTGGCGAATGCCATAGCGCGCAGACATGCGCGACTGCGCAGCTCTCGACACGCTGCCCACACGCTCGACAGATTGGCGCACGAGGGTGACAAGTTGTGTCTCTGCATCGCTCAACAAATAGGGCTCAAGGTTGGCAGCAAACGGGCGACGAGCAAAGCCGAAGGCCTCGTAGTCCATCGCATACGTCGCCATGAGTCGATTGGCCGTGTCGTTGTCACAAACGCGGGCCAACTCGATGCCCATGCTCTCGTTGTGCCGTCGCGCTTCGACCGACCGACCCGAGCGCTCGCGAAGCGTTTCGGCAATCTTCTGAATGCCGCCTACCTCGTCGACGCGAACCAGCAGGTCGTATCTCACGGCGTCGGTGCGCACCACGTGCGCCTGCGGTGTGAAATGGTGGTCGCCCATGAACGCATCGGTGTGTTCGGCGAGTGCCTTGGCAAAGACTGCGAAGCTGGCAGTCATGTCGATGCGGCCATCGACGAGCACATCGGGGGTCAACTCGAACCCGCCGGCGATTCGACCTGACGCGCGCATGAACACGCGGTTCTCCCACGCTGAATAGGCGCGAGATACGGGGTCGCGTAGTGCGGCGATGTGCAGCCAGTCGGGTGACTCGAGCATCGCGCGAGCCTCGCGTTCGGGGTATTCCGAGAGTTTGCCGAGACCGCTGACCTTGCGATTGTGGATTGTTTGGCTGCGGTGAGTGATGGCAGCCATCAAATTGGGGATCACCGACTCGTCGACACTGCCTTGTGCCTCGGCCAACATCCATTTGATCGTGGTGCTCGCCACCTTGGTGGTTGGCGTGTACAACACCTTCAGCCGTGGCGCTACCAGCGTCTTGCGAGTGATCGTCGCGAGTGAGGTGTCGGATGGAAACGAAGGCATGGCGAGCTCAGACGTCGAGCACTCGATAGTCGACCGCTGCAGCACCAGTAACTCGGCGCATCATCGCTTTGCGTATCTGTCGCCAGCCGTATCTGGCACCGGCCTGCTTAGCTGCTGCTTGCGAGACGCTGAGTAGACGCTCCATCACGCCGCGCAACTGCTGCACGAGCTGCGTCTCGGTGTCAGACAGCAAGTACGGCTCCACATTTGCGGCAAACTCACGCCGCTCGAATCCGAACGCTTCGTAATCCATGTGATAGGTCGCCATCAACCGATTGGCAGTGTGTTGGTCGCAGATTCGCGAAAGGTCGACCTTCATGCCCTCGTTCAGCCGCGACGGGGTGATCTGCTTGCCCGATCGCTCGCTGATGAGTGCTGCAAGGCGATCCATATCGCCCTTCTTGTCGACGCGAATCAGCATGTCGTAGTTGATCACGTCGGTGCGCACGATGTGGGCCTGGGGCAGGAAGTGCTGGTCAATCGTGAATGCGTCAGTGTGTTCGCCGAGCATCTTTGCAAATAGCGCAAAACTCCCAGCCATGTCGATGCGACCATCGACCAACACGTCTTTGGAGAGCTCAATGGCCTTTGCGGTTTCACCCGGCGCGCGGCGGAAGATGCGGTTCTCCCACGCCGAGTATGAGCGTGCCACTGGGTCGCGCAATGCGGCGACGCGAATCCAGTCGGGCGAACGGAAGATGTTGTCGATTTCTCGTTGTGGCAGCTCCACCAGTCGCGGCAGGCCGTTGATGACGGGATCGTGAATGGTCTGCGGTCGGGACACCGAAGGATTCGTGATGTGGTCGATGAGATCCTTGCGATGCGAACCCTCGGCAGTCGCCAACATCAACTTGATGGTGCTGCAGGCGACCTTGGGCGTCGGGGTGTACATGATCTTCAGTGACGGTGCAACGAGCGTGAGACCGCCAATGGCGAGCAGCGACGTATCGGAGGGGAAGGTGCTCATCGGTTAGGCGCGGCGATTGCCGAGCACACCCAATTGACGAAGGTGCTCAACTACGCGACGCACCGATTCTGTCACGCTCTCAGCGTCGACTCCGACCACCAGGTCGGGCGCCGACGGCGCCTCGTACGGTGCATCGACGCCACTTACGCCAGTGGCCTTGCCACTACGAACCTTGGCGTACAGACCCTTCGTATCGCGGCGTTCGCATTCGGCGAGCGAGGTCGCGACGTGTACCTCAACGAAGTCGAGGCCCGCAGTTTCGTGAGCCACGCGAACACGGGCGCGGTCGCCAGCAAACGGGCTGATGATCGGCACGAGTGCGACGACTCCTGCATCGGCAAAGAGGCGTGCTACTTCACCAACGCGTCGCACGTTCTCGCTGCGATCCGCGTCGGAATATCCGAGGTTTGCGTTCAACCCATGGCGCAGATTGTCGGCGTCGAGCACGTAGGCGAGCACGTCGTTTGCCAGCAACTCGCGCGCCACGCCGTCGGCGACCGTCGACTTACCCGAGCCCGACAACCCAGTCAGCCAAACCGTCGCCCCATGCAGCCGATGGTGTGCCCACCGCTGATCGCGCGATACTGCAGGTTCGTGCCACACCGGCTGATTGGGCTGGCTCATGTGCGTGGCGACAAGAGCATGCCTGCGGCGCAGGTCTGACCGCTGTGCTCGTCGACCAAGATGAACGACCCAGTCGTTCGGTTCACGTGGTAGTCGTCGAAGAACAGTGGGGCGGTGGTATGCAATTCCACTCGGCCAATTTCGTTGAGCGCGAGTGCGTCTACTCCCTGTTCGCGATGCAGGTTGGAGATATTCAGGCGGTACAACACTTTGGTCACCTTGGCACGAGCCAACTTGCTGGTGTGTTTCAGCGAGTAGATGCGGTTCGGTTGCAACGGTGCTGCGTCATCCATCCAGCACAGCATGGCTTCCAGCGACTGCGACTGGCGAGGGCGGTTGTTGGGTCGGCAGATCATGTCGCCACGCGATACCGAGAGGTCGTCGGCCAAGAGCAGGGTTGCCGCTTGACCCGGTCCCGCCTCGGTAACCGAGCCATCAGGTGTGTCGATCCCGGTGATGGTGGTCGTGAGACCAGACGGCAGCACCATCACGTCGTCGCCGACACGAAACACTCCGCCTGCAATGCGGCCGGCGTAGCCGCGGTAGTCGTGGTGTTCGGCGCGTTGCGGGCGAATCACGTATTGCACGGGGAAGCGAGCATCGACACGGTTGTCGTCACTCGCGGTGTAGACGTTTTCGAGATGATGCAACAGCGTGGGGCCCTCAAACCAGGTGAGATTCGGCGACCGACTCACAATGTTGTCGCCCAACAGCGCGCTAATCGGCAAGAACGTGACATCTCGTAGCGACAAGCGAGAAGCGAAGTCTTCGAACTCATCACGAATGCGATTGAACACCTCTGGAGACCAATCGACTAGATCCATCTTGTTGATGCAAATCACGAGGTGTGGCACGCCGAGCAGCGACGCGAGCAGGCTGTGGCGGCGAGTCTGTTCGACGATGCCGGCACGCGCATCGACCAACACGATTGCGAGGTCGACGTTCGACGCGCCGGTGATCATGTTGCGGGTGTACTGAATGTGGCCAGGGCAGTCGGCGATGATGAACGAGCGCTTGGGCGTAGCGAAGTATCGGTAGGCAACATCAATGGTGATGCCTTGTTCGCGTTCGGCGCGCAACCCGTCGGTGAGCAACGACAAGTCGACGTAGTCGGTGCCGCGACGCTTGCTCACGCTCTCAATGTGTTCGAGTTGATCTTCGAAGATGCTTTTTGAGTCATACAGCAGTCGGCCGATGAGCGTCGACTTGCCGTCGTCAACAGAGCCGACGGTGGCGAAGCGCAGACGTTCCATTACGCCGCCGCCTGTGGGCTGATCCGCATCAGAAGTATCCCTGCTTCTTGCGGTCTTCCATGCCTGCTTCGCTGATTCGATCATCGGCGCGAGTGGCACCGCGTTCGGTGATGCGCGCCGCAGCAGTTTCGGCGATCACTTGGTCGATGGTGGTGGCCGACGACTCGATGGCGGCCGTGCAGGTGGCGTCGCCCACGGTGCGGAAGCGCACGAGTTGTTCGCTCACGGGTTCGTCGGCACCCGCTTGCAGGAACGGCGACTCGGCCATCCACATTCCATCGCGGCGAAACACCCTCCGACGGTGGGCGTAGTAGATGCTTGGCAGCTCGATCTCGTATTCGGCAACGAAGCGCCAGATGTCGAGTTCGGTCCAGTTCGACAAAGGGAAGATGCGAAAGTGCTCGCCGGGCTGGTGACGGCCGTTGTAGATGCCCCAGAGTTCGGGGCGCTGAGTCTTGGGGTCCCACTGCCCAAACGAGTCGCGGAATGAATAGACGCGTTCCTTGGCCCTGGCGCGCTCTTCGTCGCGGCGGGCGCCACCGAAGACGGCATCGAACTTGTGCTCGGCAATCGAGTCGAGCAGGGTCACGGTCTGCAGCGGGTTGCGGCTGGCGCGCGGGCCCGTTGCATCTTGCACGCGGCCGGCATCGATCGACGCCTGCACCGACCCGACGATGAGCCGCACGTCGAGGGCCGCAACGGTGCGGTCGCGATACTCAATGACCTCGGCGAAGTTGTGCCCGGTGTCGATGTGCATCACGGGGAAGGGCACCCTGGCCGGGGCAAATGCCCGCACCGCCAGGTGCAGCATGACCACCGAGTCCTTGCCGCCCGAAAACAGCATCACCGGGCGCTCAAATTCCGCCGCCACCTCGCGGATGATGGTGACCGACTCGTCGACCAGCCCGCGCAACGCCGATTTCACCCCAAAAACACTACGCCATCGCGATTTCGTCAACGGCGATGACTTTTCGTACAAGTTGCCGAATGAAGACGAGTGACGAATTGCAGCCGTGTTATTCTCATTTCCACGCCACCCGGCGTACGTCTCACAACCAAAAGGGGAGCAGGAATGAAACAACGA
>CAYFNN010000056.1:0-8075 GCA_964344465.1 uncultured Bifidobacterium sp.
TCGATGCGGACAGGAACGACGAGGTCGCAGCCGCCGTTGGGGCGACGTACTTCCCGGCCGCGTTGCGCACATTGGCTGCTTTCATGCCCTTGGCGGCACGAGTGGCGTCAGTGACAAAGGAAACCTCGGTGTATCCGATCGCACCGCTCGTATCAGCGATGTAGTTCGATACGTTGGCCGAACCACTCTGACCCTGGTAGCGCGAGCCAAAAGAGGCAATCTTGGCTGAGCCACCAGGAATGCACGATGTGAACGCATCGTTTGTGACCCAGTCGCTGTTGGCAGCATTGCGCATGAAGTTGCAGAAGTTGTTCGTTGTACCCGAACCGTCGGAGCGGTACACCACGGTGATGGTCTTATCGGGCATCGACACGGTGGTCTCTGCGAAAACGGCAATCTCCTTGCCGGCCAGTTTCACTGAGTAGTTGACGCCTTCTTTGGCGCCGAAGGTGATTGCAACCTCGGCCTTGCTCATCGTGCCGCTTTTCAGCACCTTCTTCGACTTGCTGTCGACCACTTCAATTGACTTTCCCTTGACCGTCTTAAAAACGTTCGGAATTGCCGAAACGGTCACCGTGGCGGATCCTGGCGCCGAGTTGGCGATGAGTGCCGAAGCACCCTTCAAATCCGACTTCTTTTTGGAATTCGCCCACAGCGGATTTGACTTCAGGTCATTGACGATCGAGGGATCGTTCCACTTGGTGATGGTTCCACCGAAGATGCCGTTGATCGTGGCTGGGCTTAACGAGAGTGTCGCACCACCGAGCTCGTCAAGACGGTATGCGACGGCGATTGCACCGCCAACATACGGCACGTAAACCCAGTCGAAAGAGGCCGCCTGTGCTGTGGTGACCGCAGAGTCGCTGCCACCGAAATCCGTGAGATTCGCTTTGAAGTCGGACTTGCCCTTCGACGAACCACCACCAGGGTTGGCGTACGACACGGTGTGGCCGGTCGCTGCACTGAACGCGGCGGATGCAGAGGCCTGGAACTGTTGCGGAAACGTCGCGCCAGAGCCGCTGATGCTCTCTGCCAGAGCAACGGTTCCGAACGCAAGAGCCCCTGCGACTGCGAGCGAAACACTGCTGAACAACTTCTTCTTCATGAACTTTCTGTCTCCTTTGAATGTGAACGTGACGCCGAAGCTATGCCTCTTGTCTGGACGCCGAGAGACGAGTCGGCTAACGAACAACGAATCGAAGGTAAATTCGAGATGAACCGCCGCTCGGAGCGGATTTCAGCCGAACTTGCCCTGCACGTAGTCGGCTGTGCGCGAATCGACCGGGTTCGTGAAGATCTTGCGTGTCGCGTCAGCCTCCACCAGGTAACCCGGTCCGCCGTCAGTCAAGAAGAATGCACAGAAATCACTGACGCGACTGGCTTGCTGCATGTTGTGGGTGACGATGATGACCGTAATCTTCTCGGCGAGCTCCTTGATGGTCTCTTCGATGCGCAGCGTGCTGCCGGGGTCGAGTGCCGAGCACGGTTCGTCCATTAACAAGACTTCTGGCTCGACTGCCAACGAGCGCGCGATGCATAGCCGCTGCTGCTGGCCGCCAGAGAGCGACCCGCCCGAAGCATTGAGGCGATCTTTCACTTCTTTCCAGAGTCCTGCGCGTGTGAGACAGCTCTCTACGATCTCATCGTGATTCGAGCGTTTCAAGTGGGCGAGCTTGATTCCTGCGAGCACATTCTCACGAATGGTCATCGCCGGAAATGGATTCGGTTTCTGAAAGACCATGCCAACCTTCAACCGAATCTCTGCGGCGTCGACCGACGGCTCGTAGATGTCCTGGCCATGTAGGCGGATCGAGCCGGCCATCGCCGCGCCGGGGATGAACTCGTGCATGCGATTGAGCAGGCGAATAAAGGTCGACTTTCCGCAGCCGGAAGGGCCGATGAGGCCAGTGACCGTGCGAGCAGGAAACTTGAGCGAGATGTCAGACAATGCGTGGTGCTTGCCGAACCAAGCGTGGGCCCCCTGTGCCTCAAGCCCTGCAAATGCAACAGGAGCAGCCGCCTGCACTGCTGCAGTCGTAGTTTCCGTCATGGTCGTTCCTTTCAGAGATGTTACGTCGAGCCCGTCATTCATCGTCTAACGCCTGTCTTTCCCGCCGAGTCGACGAGCCAGAGTGAAGAGTGCCAACACAATTGCGAGGAGCACGAGCGAGGCGGACCATGCCCTCGCGATGGCGTACTCCGTGCCAATCTGCAGGTATCCGAAGATGTACGTCGGAAGCGAAGCGATTGGACCATCAATCGGATTGAAACGCAGAGTCGTGTTAGAGAGCGATGTGAGCAAGAGCGGTGCAGTTTCACCGATCACGCGTGCGACGCCGAGAATTGCCGCGGTGGTGAGACCACTGCGCACCGTGGGAATCACCACCATGAACGCAGTGCGCCATTGACGGGCACCGAGTGCGTACCCTGCCGAGCGGAGATCCTCGGGCACGAGCTTCAACACTTCTTCCGACGTACGTGCGACTGTCGGCAACATAAGCACTGCGAGAGAGAGCGAACCGGCAAACGCGCTAAACGACCCGGTCCCGTATACGAAAGTCGTGTAGACGAAGAGGCCCGCGACGATTGATGGCACACCACTCATCGACTGCACCACGAACCTGACGAGAAACGTGAGTCGACCGCGTACCTCGGTGAGATAGATGCCGCTCAAGATTCCCAGCGGAAGGGTCATCAGAGTTGCAATCACCACCATGACGAGCGTGCCCACGATTGCGTGCAGTGCCCCGCCGAATTCAAGAAAGTCGTCAGGAGTCGTGGTGCGCATGTCTTGGGTGAAGAAATTGGGCCGCAGGCCTGCGTATCCCTTGAGCAGGACAGAACCGAAAATCGAAAGCCACGGAACGAATGCGACTATCGCCGCAGAGGTGATGATGGTCTGCATTATTGCGTTTTTGCGTTCTTTTCCGCCGACTCGGCTTGTTCTGACCACCGCAAATGCGAGTGAGAACCCAAAGAATGTAATGGCCCAACCATCAACGCCTGCCATGCCCGTGAACAGGACCACGATTGACGCAACGATTGCGGCGACTGAAAGCACCGAGGCATTTCGTACTCGAGAGGCACGAGTTGCCTGCCAAGGCGTGCGCGGCTCGACCTGGGCAACCGCAAGAGTCGTTGCTGCAGTGCTCATGCGCGCGGCGTGCTCCGTTGCACGATGGTGGTTGCGGTCATGTTGACCACGAGCGTGAGCAGGAAGAGCACGAAGCCTGCGGCTACGAGCGCCTTCAATTCGTACGGGGTGGCGTCGCCGAATTTCGTGGCAATCAGAGACGCCACATTGCCGCCCTCTGACTCAAGGATGCGGAAGTTGTATCGAAACACCAAGTTAAGCAACAAGTACACGGCCACCGTCTCACCGAGCGCGCGACCAAGCCCCAGCATCGCGCCGCCAATGACACCACTCTTGCCGTACGGAATCACGACCGAGCGGATTGCACCCCACTTGGTGCCGCCGAGGGCATAACAAGTGTCGACGAGATCGCGCGGCGTGCGCGAGTACACCTCGCGTGCGACCGAGGTAGTGATCGGCACAATCAATGATCCGAGCACGCATCCGGCGATGAATGGGCTGCGACCAAAATTCTCATATTCGACGCCGAAGAGTGGAATGAAATCCAACCAGTGATTGATGAATACTGCCCACCGCTCGCCAAAGCTGGTGAATACTTGAATGCCCCAAAGCCCGAAAATAAGTGAGGGTATTGATGCCGCGAGATCAAGCAACGTGACGAGAATTCGACGGATACCTCGCGGAGCGTAAAACTCGAGGTACAGCGCACCACCGATCGCCAGTGGAAACGCAACGATTACTGCGATGATTGCCACGACGACCGTGCCGACGAGCATCGCACCGATGGAGAAGTCGTTCGGAATGATCCCGTCTTCACTTCCAACAGTCCAATTGGCACCCGTAATGAACGTCAAGCCGTTGTCTCGGAAGATCTCTGCTCCTCTCAGGAAGAGGAAGAGACCGATGAGTCCCAGAACAATGAGTGACACCAGAGCACCACTCGTCACCACACCACGGAAGATCTTGTCTTCGCGGTTATAGATGACCGTCATCTGCCGCGGGGTGGGACTTGCCGCCGTCGTCACAGAGCCAAGCCTCGCCGCCACGGCTAACGCCGACTTGGCAGTTAGGTAAACAACAGGTGAATTATCCCTTGGCGGCGCGGAACCCTGCATCGAGGTCGGCGATGATGTCGTCAATCGACTCGAGCCCCACCGAGAGTCGCACCAACCCGGGTTCCACCCCGGTTGCACGTTGCTCGGCTTCGGTCAACTGACTATGGGTGGTCGAGGCAGGGTGAATCACCAGGCTGCGCACGTCGCCGATGTTGGCCACATGACTATGCAGCTCGAGTGCCTCAACGAATTTCTGTCCCGCCTCACGTCCACCCTTGATGACGAACGCCAACACCGAGCCATAGCCCTTTCCACGACCGTATTTCGTGGCGCGTTCGTACCAGCGGCTCGTCGGTAGGCCGGCGTAGTTCACACTTTCAACTTCTTCTCTCGCCGTCAAGAACTCGGCGACCTTTTGAGCATTGGCAAAGTGGCGGTCCATGCGCAACGAGAGAGTCTCAAGCCCCTGCAGAAAGAGGAACGAGTTGAACGGCGTCGTTGCCGACCCGAGATCACGCAACATCTGCACGCGCGCCTTGATGATGTACGAACCCTTGCCGAGAGCCGGCCAATATGCCAGACCGTGATAGCTGGGGTCAGGCTCGGTGAAGTTCTTGAATCGGCCCGATGCTCCGAAGTCGAAGGTGCCGCCGTCGATGATTGCACCACCGATACTCGTGCCGTGGCCACCGATGAACTTCGTCAGCGAGTGCACCACGATGTCTGCACCCCACTCGATGGGTCGAATCAAGTACGGCGTTGGCACCGTGTTGTCAACGATGAGCGGCACGCCGATTTCGTGCGCCACCTTGCTAACCCCTTCGATGTCGAGCACGTTGTTGCGCGGGTTGGCCAACACCTCACCGTAAAACGCCTTGGTATTGGGTTTGGCGGCCTTGCGCCACTCATCCAAGTTGTCGGGGTCATCGACGAAGCTCACATCAATGCCCATCTTCGGCAGGGTGTAGTGGAAAAGGTTGTAGGTGCCGCCGTAGAGGCTGGGCGACGACACGATATGGTCGCCCGCTTCGGCGAGCGTGAGAATCGCCAAGAGTTCTGCCGACTGACCGCTCGACACGGCGAGAGCGCCCGGCAGACCAACTGCGGTGGTGGTGGCTCCTTCGAGTGATGCCAGTCGCGCTTCGAGCACGCCCTGGGTGGGGTTCATGATTCGCGTGTAGATGTTGCCGATCTCTGCAAGTGCGAAGAGGTTCGCCGCATGCTGGCTGTCGCGGAATTCGTAGCTCGTCGTCTGATAAATCGGCACGGCTCGCGCGCCGGTAGTCGGATCTGGCTCTTGTCCTGCGTGAATCTGACGGGTGTCAAAACCCCACTGTGCGTTGCTCATGGCGACTTACCCTACCGCCAATTGTTGACCTGTCAAGTCGGGTTTTCAGGCGCCGAGTGTCAGCCGGCGAGTGCGGCCAGCTTTTCTTTGACCTTCGCCAGCGATGGATTGGTCATTGCCGAGCCATCGGCGAACACGAGTGTGGGCACCGTGCGATTGCCGTTGTTCACCTTTTCGACGATTTCGGCAGTGCCAGGGGTTTGTTCGATGTCGACTTCGGCAAACACGATGCCGTCATCTTGCATCATGCGCTTCAGCCGTTTGCAGTAGCCACACCACACGGTGGTGTACATGGTGACGCTTGCGCCAGACCCGCTGTTTTGCGTGCCGTGAGACGCCGCGTCAGCCACCTGACACCTCGGCAACTTTCTTCTTGCCCTTCGAAATCCATGGCATCATCGCACGAAGTTGTGCACCGACTTTTTCAATCGGATGATTCTTTCCGGCATTGCGCAACTCGCTGAAACGCTTACGACCTGAGTCGCTTTCGGCGATCCACTCTTCGGCGAACTTACCGGTCTGAATCTCTTCGAGGATTTTCTTCATGCGCTGCTTCGTGTCGGCATCAATGATGCGCGGGCCACGCGACAAGTCGCCATATTCGGCGGTGTCGCTGATGCTGTAGCGCATTCCGGCGATGCCTTCTTCGTACATGAGGTCGACGATCAGTTTCACCTCGTGCAGACACTCGAAATACGCCATCTCGGGCTGGTAACCCGCTTCGACGAGCGTCTCATAACCCGCCTGCACCAATGCGGTGAGACCGCCGCAAAGCACTACTTGCTCACCGAACAAGTCGGTTTCGGTCTCCTCGGGGAACGTGGTCTCGATGACACCCGCTCGCCCACCACCGACACCCGAGGCATACGACAACGCGAGTTGCTTGGCCTTGCCAGTGGCATCCTGCGACACGGCGATCAGTGCGGGCACTCCACCACCCTCGGTGTAGGTGCGGCGCACGAGATGGCCGGGGCCCTTCGGGGCGATCATGATCACGTCAACACCCTTGGGCGGCGCGATGCGCTCAAAACGAATGTTGAAGCCGTGCGCAAACGCCAACGCCTTGCCGTCGGTGAGGTTCGCCTTGATGTGTTCGTCGTAGATCTTCTTCTGCTCGGTGTCGGGTGCCAGCATCATGATGACGTCGGCCCACTTCGCCGCGTCGGCAATCGACTTCACCTCGAGGCCTGCTTCTTTCGCCTTGGCGATCGACGACGAGCCGTCACGCAGACCGACGACCACGTTGACACCGGAATCCTTCAAGTTCAGCGCATGGGCGTGACCCTGGCTGCCGTAGCCGATGATTGCCACTTTCTTTCCGCGGATGATCGAGATATCGGCATCCTTGTCGTAGTACACGTTTGCTGCCATTAGCTTGCCTTTCCTTTGACTGATTTGACCGCACGAGGTTTGGTGGTGCGGTCGAGTTTGGGCAACGCAACCAAGCCGGTGCGCTGTGATTCGACGATGCCGTATTGGTCAAGCAACGCCATGAAGTCGTCGATCTTGCTTGGGCTGCCGTCAAGACTGACGGTCAGTGCGTCGGTGCCGACGGCGAGGATCTTGCCCTCGAAGATGTTGGCTAGTTCCACCACTTGACCGCGCTGTTCGGGCGATGCCTTCACCGTCGCCATCACCAGTTCTCGCTCGACGGAGTGTCGTGGGTCGAGTTCACTGATTCGCACGACATCGATCAGTTTGAACAACTGCTTGGTCATTTGCTCGAGCGGTGCACTCTGCAAATCGACAACGATGGTGATGCGGCTGTAGTCGGGGTGCTCGGTCGGCGCCACCGCCAACGAGAAGATGTTGTAGCCGCGTCGTGCAAAGAGTGCCGACACGCGTGCGAGTACGCCCGGGCGGTTCTGCACGAGCACCGACAGCACGTGGTGCTGGTTGTCTTGGCCGACTGGGTTGCTGCCGCTCACTTGAGGAACTCCCTTCGCGCAGTCTGCGATTCGTGCAGGATGATGTCGTCGTTGCTCTGCCCTGCAGGCACCATCGGGAACACTTTCTCGTTTTCCTCAACCCGGAAGTCAACGACGACAGGTCTATCGTTGATCGAGTTCGCCTTGTCGATGGCTGCTTCGGCTTCCTGCGGGTCTTCCACCCGAATGCCGACACACCCCATCGACTCGGCCCACTTCACGAAGTCGGGCAGCGTGCCAGAGAGATTCACCTCGCTGTAGCGCTCGTCGTAGAACATCTCTTGCCACTGGCGAACCATGCCGAGATACGAGTTGTTGAGAATGCCGATTTTCACCGGAATCTTTTCCAACGATGCAGTGACGAGTTCTTGTGCGGTCATCTGGAAGCAGCCGTCACCGTCGACGGCCCACACGGTCTTGTCGGGGCGACCGACCTTTGCGCCGATGGCGGCGGGCACTGCGAATCCCATGGTGCCGAGACCGCCCGAGTTCACCCAGGTGTAGGGCTCTTCGAAGCGCCAAAACTGGCTGGTCCACATCTGGTGCTGACCGACGCCCGACACCACGATCGTGCCTTCGGGTGCACCATCACGCAGTTTTTCCAGACAGAACTGCGGCTTGAGTGCGGCACCAGGTTCGCTCTGGTCGTA
>CAYFNN010000057.1:0-7998 GCA_964344465.1 uncultured Bifidobacterium sp.
AGCCCTGCTGGTCCATGTCCCAGATGATGCGGCGGTGTACGGGCTTCAATCCGTCACGCACGTCGGGAAGAGCGCGCGACATGATTGTGGAAATCGCATAGTCAAGGAACGAACGTTCCATCTCGTCTTGCAGTGGAATCGGCTGCACCGAGTCTCCGCTCGACAACGGCAATTGCGATGAACCCTTGCCGTCGCCACCTCCACCCTTCTTCCCGCCTCCCGACTTCGTGGGTGTCTTAGCGGAGCTATCAGTTTTCTTCTTGGCCATCGTCGAATCCCTGCCTTAGAAGTCCAGGTTGCGCACGTCGCGCGCGTTGGTCGTGATGAATTCTTTGCGCATCTCGACGTCATCGCCCATCAGCACGCTCATGATGTTTTCGGCTTCAGCGGCTTCGTCAACGGTGATCTGTAACAAGGTGCGGGTCGCAGCATCCATCGTGGTGCCCTTCAGCTCTTGCCAGTCCATCTCGCCGAGACCCTTGAGGCGTTGGAATTCCTTCTTGTGGTTGGCGTGTTCTTTCAAGAAGGCCGACTTCGCGGCGTCATCCTTGAGGTAAATCTTTTCCTTGCCGATTTCGGTGGAAAACAGCGGCGGCTGTGCGATGTAGATGAATCCACTCTCGACCATCGGGCGCATCTGGCGGTAGAAGAACGTGAGCAACAGCGTGCGAATATGGCTGCCGTCCACATCGGCATCGGCGAGGATGATGACTTTGTGGTACCTGGCTTTTTCAACGTTGAATTCGTCGTTGCCGACACCACCGCCGATTGCCGTGATGAGCGCCTGAATTTCGTTGTTCTTCAGCATCTTGTCGAGACGCGCACGTTCGACGTTCAAAATCTTGCCGCGAATCGGCAGGATCGCCTGCGATCGCGGGTCGCGGGCATCTACCGCCGTGCCACCTGCCGAGTCGCCTTCGACGATGAAGAGTTCGCTCTCGGCCGGGTCGCCACTCGTGCAGTCCTTCAACTTGTCGGGCATACCTGCACCAGAGAGTGCGGTCTTGCGGCGGATTGCGTTTCGTGCGTTCTTTGCTGCGATGCGTGCTTGCGCGGCAGCGACCGCCTTTTTCACCACACGATTGGCCTCGGTCGGATTTTCTTGGAACCACTCCTCCAACTTCGTGTTGGTTTCCTTCTGAACGAACGAGCGCATCGACACGTTGCCCAACTTGGCCTTGGTTTGACCTTCGAACTGGGGCTCGCGCAACTTCACCGACACCACGGCCGTAAGGCCTTCGCGGATGTCTTCGCCGAGCAAGTTCTCGTCTTTTTCTTTCAGGCCACCAGAGGAACGCGCATATTTGTTGAGCACCGAGGTGAGCGCGGTCTTGAACCCCTCCACGTGCATGCCGCCCTCGACGGTGGAAATGCCGTTGGCGTAGCCATAGATGCCCTCGTAATACCCGGTATTCCACTGCAGGGCGATATCCAAGGTCTGGTCGTCTTCGCTGGCCTCATACTGTGCCACCTTGGTGAAGAGCGCCTCACGCGACTGGTTGAGGTGCTTCACGAAGTCGACGATGCCGCCCTTGTATTGGAACGTCACCTTTTGTTTCTTGTCCCCACGGTCATCGACGAAGACCACCTCGAGGTTTTTGTTCAAAAACGCGATGGTCTGCAGCCGTTCGGTCACCGTGCGTGCGACGAACTCGGTGCCCTCAGCCTTGAAGATTTCGGGGTCGGGCCAGAAACGCACAGACGTGCCACGCGTCGTCTTGTCGGGAGATGATCCAACTTTTTGCAACTTGCCCTTTGGTTTGCCGCCATCGACGAACTCTTGGCGAAAGTGTGTGCCCTCGCGGTGCACTTCGGCAACCACGCGCAACGACAATGCGTTGACGACGCTCACACCCACACCGTGCAAACCACCCGAGACCTTGTAGCCGTCACCACCGAACTTGCCGCCGGCGTGCAACACGGTGAGCACGACTTCCAACGCACTCTTTCCCTTGTGCGGACCAGAGGGGTACGGGTCGACAGGAATGCCGCGGCCATTGTCGAGCACCTCACACGACCCATCGGGATGCAGGGTGACCACGATCTTGTTGCAGAACCCCGCCATTGCCTCATCGACCGAGTTGTCGACGACTTCCCAGATGAGGTGGTGAAGGCCCGCCAAGCCCGTGGAACCGATGTACATGCCCGGTCGACGGCGCACCGGGTCGAGGCCCTCAAGCACCTGGATGTCTTTGGCGCCGTACGACGCCGAACCCTTGCGGGCGGTGCCTTTGGTTGCGTCAACAGTCATACAGAGCCTTCTAATTCTACATTTTTTGTGGAGTGTGAAGTGGCACTACAGCCACGAAAAAGTGAGGATTTACCGACGTTTTACGCGTATGTCGAGTGATGTGACTGGTGTCGTCGTGAGCGTCGAAATTTTGGCACACAACGTGGCTTCAAGGAAGCGCAATTCGGTGGCCCAACTTGGGTCGCTGACCTCGACGACCAGTGTTGAGCGGTCGAGTCGCACGGGTTGCACGTGATCGGCCACCGACTCACCCACCAGCTCGCGCCATGTTCCAAACACGCCCGTGACACTGTCGGCATCGTCAGAACCAAGCGACGCCAACAATCGGTTGAGCTGGCCTTGCAAGGTGGTGTGTGGCGCCAATGCATCGGGTTCGTCGTGGTGGTTGGTCATCTTGCCTCTGGTGTGCCGTCACTGATGGTTCCGGCCACAATTCGTATCACGCGGGTGATGCGGGGTGATGCGGGCAGCGTTTCGGGGCTTGTCACCACGACTTGGCGGGTGGGCAGATGGGTGAGCAGGCGTTCGAATACCGCCGATTTGCGACGTGCATCGAGGCCCGCCAACACGTCATCAAGAACGAGCACGGGTGGTGACTGCCAGCGGTCGCTGACCGCATGATGAATGGCCATTCGCAACGCCAGACCAAGCGAGTGTTGTTCCCCGTGCGAACCTTGGGTACGGGCAGTGAGGTCGTTGATCGTCACGAGTACATCGTCGCGATGCGGCCCAACCGTGCTCGTGCCACGTCGCAGGTCTGCATCGCGCGAAGCACGCAGCGCCGCGGCAAGACCCTCGTCACGCCATGGCGCGTCGTATGCGATAGCCACTTCGTGGTCAGCGCCCGCCAACGCGGCATATGCCGCCTGCACCTGCGGTGCGATATCGCGCACCACCGCCGCACGAGCCCGACCCAGTTCGTCACCAACCGCACTGAATTTTTCATCCCACGCATCGAGACTCGCGAGAAGCCCGGCATTGGGCCGCGGGCCGAGGTCCTTCAACAACGAATTGCGTTGCCGAACCACCCGCTCGACTTCACCCACCAGATCCAGCTTTGACGGATCCAGAGACACCACCGCATCATCGAGCACCGCGCGGCGCTCAGATGCCGCGCCACGAATCAAATACAGGTCCTCTGGCATGAACACCGAGGCTCGAAGGGCACCGAGCAGGTCGCGAGTGCGCACCGCACGTTTGCGATTGACCTGAATCATCGAGCGTCCCTCACGACGCAACTCAATTTCGATCAGGAACTCCCGCTGGTCGTCGTGCACCACTTCGGCACGCAAGACCGCTGAGGTCGCACCGTGTCGCACCATGGCATCGTTGGTAACGCCGCGAAACGACTTCATTGTTGAAAGCACCACAAGTGCCTCGACCAAATTGGTTTTTCCCTGGGCGTTGTCACCGACGACACCGACGACACCGGCGTCCAATTGCATGTCGAGCGATGCGTAGTTGCGAAAATCGCGCAACTGCAGCGAACGAACGATCACGGCAAACTCAGCCGTCGTTCACGACGTGAGTCGTTGTGGCATCACCAAATAGAGGTACCCATCGTTGGTCGAACCGCGCAGCACCGCTGGCTTGATCGACTCACTGCTTTCGATGCTGATGGTTTCACCTGCACAAGCATCGATGCCCTGCATCAGGTAGTCGGGGTTGAAACCAATGGTGAGCTCGGGCCCTTTGTAGTCAGCGTCGAGTTCTTCAATCGTCTCGCCGGTGTCTTGCGTGTGCACCGACAACTTGAGCGAACCACTGGTCTGGGTCAACCGCACGGGAATGTTGTCACGTGCAAACACCTTTGAGCGACGAACTGCATCGAGCAACGCCTCGCGATTGACCGAGAGTTTGTTCGGGTATGACGGCTGAATGAGTTGTTTGTAGTTGGGAAACTGCACCGCCAACAACGCCGTCGACAAGGTGGTGGTGCCAACGGTGAACGTCGCTCGATCGGCAGCCAATCGGTAGGTGATGGTGTCGTGGTCTTTGATGAGTCGCAGCAATTCGCCCAGCGCACGTGCGGGAATCACCACCCCACTCTCGCCCGCCAGTGCGGTGCCGGCGATTTGCCGCACCGCCAGTCGGTAGCTGTCGGTGGCGACGAACGTGAGACCCTCGGCCTGGTTGCTAATGAGCACCCCGGTGAGTGCGAGGCGTGATGCATCGGTACTGGCGGCACGCACGACTTGGCGGAGTGCCTCACCAAACACACTCGCAGGCATCTTTCCTTCAGGCGCACTCGCGTGGAGGATTTTGGGGAAATCTGCCGCCGAATAACAGAACACCGACGAGCGGTTGCGACCAGCTTCCACGACGAGCGAATCACCTTCGAGGGAAATCTGCACTTTGCCGTCGGGTAGACCACGCACCAATTCGGTGATCACTCGCGCCGTCGGTACGACAACACCGTCCTTTTGCCCGCCCACTGCCAATGTGGTTTGAATCGACAACTCTTTGTCGGTGCACGACAAGGTGAGTGAGTCACCGCTCACGGCCAACTCCACACCTGCCAGGGCTGGCATGGCGGCGGTACGGGCCGTCGCTACACGACTGACGTCAGCAAGGGCTTCGTTGAATTCGTCTCGTTCGATGCGAAATTTCATGACAGCGGCCTCACGGGGTGGTTGTTGGTATCGGTCGGATGAATGCTGATAGCAGTAATAACACCTGTGGATTGTGGATAACTGGGGTATCGCCCAGCGTAGACAAGGGATCTCGTGTCCACAGCGACTGCCAAGCCGTCAACATCTCGCATCGCTGTGATTCGTGGTTTGGGGATGTCAGCCTGGTTGTCCACAGATCGTCCACTGGTCTGCCGGAAGTTGTCCACGACGCGGGCGTATCTCTCGTGACGAAGGTTCATGAGGTCTTGAACATTCGCAACAGTTCATTGACCTGGTCAAACACCTGTTGGCGGTCTTTCATGACGTGTTGGGTCTTTTCCACCGCATGAATGACGGTCGTGTGGTCGCGACCGCCAAACAGTCGAGCGATGGCCGGATACGACAAATCCGTCAATTCACGCACGACGTACATCGCAGTTTGTCGCGCGGTGACGATGGGACGCTGGCGACTGCGACCCCGAATCGCCTCCACACTTACACCGAGGTAGTCGCAAATTTCGGTGAGCAATTGTTCGTCGCTGCGTTTCTTGCCCGCACGTCGTGACACGAGATCCACCAGCAACTCGCGTGCGAGGTCGACGTCGATGTCGGTCTTGTTGAGCGAGGCATAGGCGGCGACACGAACCAGGGCACCCTCGAGTTCGCGGATGTTCGTGGTCACACTCGACGCAATGAAATCGAGCACTTCGGGGGCGGCATTGAGTTGTTCACGTTCGGCTTTGTTACGCAGAATGGCGAGGCGAGTTTCGACATCGGGCGGCTGAATGTCGGTGATGAGACCCCAGCGAAACCTGCCACGGAGACGGTCTTCGAGCGTTGGGATGGCGTCAGGTACGCGATCACTCGAGATCACAATCTGCTTGCTTGAGCCGTGCAGCGAATTGAACGTGTGAAAGAACTCTTCCTGCAACCCCTCTTTTCCTTCCATGAATTGCACGTCGTCGATGAGCAAGACATCGACCTCGCGATAGCGGCGTTTGAACGCACTGATCGTGTTGTTGCGAATGCCGTCGACGTATTCGTTGAGGAAGGTTTCGGTCGACACGTAGCGCACTTCATAATTCGGATAGTGCTCGTGAACGTACGACCCGATGGCGTGCAACAGGTGCGTCTTGCCCAAACCCGCCGAGCCGTAAATAAAAAGCGGGTTGTACGAACGACCCGGCGTCTCAGCGACGCGTTGGGCGGCAGCAAGTGCGAACTGGTTCGATGCGCCCTTGACGAAGGTGTCGAAGGTGTAACGCGGATTCAATCCGACGGCGGCGCCGCGACCAGCTCGACCCACGGGTGTTGGCGGTGTGGCGGTCGGAGCAGTAAGTGGCGTCGTAGTCGAGACCGTTGCGGTCGTGGTGACCATCTCAGGCTCGGCGGCCAACGTGCGCACGTCGACACTGAGGTCGTGGGCGCTGCCACCGGCTTCATTCAAGGCATCACGCACGAGCGACATGTAACGCGTCAACACACGCTCACGTACGAACGCATTCGGTACCCGCAAATGCAGGCTCATATTGCCGCCCAACTTGGGGCCGCCGCGCTCAACACTGATGTCGTTGAAGGTGGAAAACCACACCGCCTCTGACACCTGCTGACGCAACACCACGGCCGCGCGCTCCCACAGCGCATTCGCATCGTCAGCATTCACCTCTGGTGTGGTCGTGGTTGCGTCTTGCGCAAGATGTTCTGTCGTCATCGTGTCGTTTCCCTTCATTCCTTCACGATCGCTGCGCCGTCCACAGTGATCCCCACATGGTGTGGAGAATCTCAGCCCTGTAACTTGCGGCGCGGCACGCTGCGTATGTTTCCCACGGTGACGACTCGGGTGTGCCGAGTGCGCCGGCCGTGGGGTGAGGCAACGTAGCACGTTTTCCACAGGGGGCAAAACGACGAATCACATGGTGCGGATTCGCACCTTCTGCCCTAGCCTGTGGGCGTTGCTTCCAATCGCCTTGTAAGTGACTTGAGGAGACAGGCGTGAAACGTACATTCCAACCCAGCAAGCGTCGACGAGCCAAGAAACACGGGTTTCGCAAGCGGATGAAGACCAAGGGCGGCCGTGCCGTGTTGAAGTCGCGTCGCTCCAAGGGTCGCGCCCGTTTGTCGGCGTGATCCAGCGCATCAGTAAACGCGACAGCTTCGCCCGCTTTCGGGGGGTGCGAGCCCTGCGCGACGGTCAGTTGAGCATGCGCGCTGTGATCGACCCGACGGCATCAGGCGTGCATCTGGCACTTGCCACCCCGACACGCATCGGGTCGGCAGTTGCCCGCAACCGAGTGCGACGCCAAGTGCGTGCGGCGATGCGTGAACGCGCACACCTGGCACCAGCCGGCTGGTATCTCATCGCCATTGACGGACACGCTGTGGACACCACCTGGGGACAACTGGGGATATCTCTTGACACGCTGCTCCAGGGTGTGCGACGCCAGTCGCCGATCCCCGTCAATTCGGCACCACGTCTCAATATCCACGGGGCGAGGTAGGATGTGACAAGCGTCACATCATTGTCGCCGATTGTTCACAGGCTGGGGAAAACCCAGGCTGCCATGCTGCGAGCCATTGCCTGGTACCAAGACCAACGTCAAGGTGCGCTTTCGCCGTGCCGGTTCTTTCCGAGTTGCTCGGAATATGCCAGTGACGCAATTTCGTTACATGGTGCCTGGCGGGGTGGATTGTTGGCAGCCCGTCGCCTGAGTCGCTGTCGACCATTTGGTGCTTCGGGCTACGACCCCGTGCCAGACGCACCGCGCCGTGATGGCTTGGACGCCTGTTGTGCACACCACGAGGAGGAACCACGTGTTTGATTGGTTGTTTGACGCCGTCGGCTGGCTAATCGCCTGGATTTATTCCTGGAGCAACAGTTATTCGATTGCCATTGGATCAATGGCCATCGTGGTCATGCTCGTCATTACCCCACTCACCTTGAAGAGCACGCGCGGCATGTTGGAAATGCAGCGACTGCAGCCCGAATTACGCCGATTACAAATCGAACACAAAGGTGATCGTCAGGGCCTGAACGAAGCGATGATGAAGCTCTACCAGGAGCACAAGGTGAACCCCTTGGCGTCGTGTCTGCCGCTTTTGGCACAAATGCCCGTCTTCATCATCATGTTCCGGTTG
>CAYFNN010000058.1:0-7882 GCA_964344465.1 uncultured Bifidobacterium sp.
GCCGTGACGACCAGCCAGCTTGTCGCCGACGCTGATCTTGCGCTTCTGCGCCACGTAAACGCGTACCAACTCATTGACACCCGGCGGCAGTTCGTCGCCGTCACTGCCGTCGTCTTTCTCGCGCTGCAGCACGTCGATGTCGATGACCTTGCCGGTTTCACCGTGCGGCACGTTCAGTGAGGTATTTCGCACTTCGCGGGCCTTTTCACCGAAGATGGCGCGCAAGAGGCGTTCTTCCGGCGTGAGCTCAGTTTCACCCTTGGGGCTGACCTTGCCGACGAGCACGTCACCAGGTGCAACTTCTGCACCGACACGAATGATGCCGCGGTCGTCGAGATCGGCGACGATGTCTTCCGACAGGTTCGGAATGTCACGGGTGATTTCTTCGGGTCCGAGTTTGGTGTCGCGCGAGTCGACTTCATGCTCCTTGATGTGGATCGAGGTCAGCACGTCTTCTTTGACGAGGCGCTCAGAAATGATGATGGCGTCTTCGTAGTTGTAGCCCTCCCACGGCATGAGCGCGACGAGCAGGTTCTTGCCCAGCGCCAACTCGGCGTGATCGGTGCTTGGGCCGTCGGCGAGCAGGTCGCCCTTTTTCACCTTCTGACCCTCGCGCACGCGCGGAATCTGGTTGATGGTGGTGTCCTGGTTCGAACGGCGGAACTTGACGAGCGGGTGCTCGTGCTCTTTCTTGGGCAGATCGTCGTAACGAACGACGATGTGATCGCCCGTGACGCTCTCGACGACACCATCGGCCTTGGCAAGCACCAAGTCGGCACCGTCACGAGCAGCACGCGATTCGACACCGGTGCCGACGAACGGGGCTTCGGCGCGCACGAGTGGCACGGCCTGACGCTGCATGTTGGCACCCATCAGCGCGCGGTTTGCGTCGTCGTGTTCGAGGAACGGAATCAGCGAGGTTGCCACCGACACGATTTGGCGCGGTGACACGTCGATGAAGTCGACTTGCTTCGGATCGACGAGGGCCAAGTCGGTGGTCGAACCGAAGAACGACTCGGCTTCCAGCATCTTCTTCAAGTCTTCGAGGGTCGCAGCCTGCGGCGAACGACGCACCAGCACCTTGTCCTCGACGAACGAACCGTCTTTGTTGAGTGCGGTGTTCGCCTCGGCGATGACGTATTCCTCTTCTTCGTCGGCGGCCATGTAGCGCACCTCGTCGGTGACGCGACCATCCTTCACACGGCGATACGGCGTCTCGATGAAACCGAACGGGTTGATCTTGGCGAAGGTCGCAAGTGCGCCCTGCAGGCCGATGTTCGGGCCTTCTGGTGTTTCAATCGGGCACATACGGCCGTAGTGCGAGAAGTGCACGTCGCGCACTTCGAAACCGGCACGCTCGCGCGAGAGACCGCCAGGACCGAGCGCCGAGAGACGTCGACGGTGCGTGAGGCCCGACAGGGCGTTGGTCTGATCCATGAATTGCGACAACTGCGAGGAGTTGAAGAACTCCTTGATGGCACCCACGAGCGGACGCACGTTGATGAGCGTCAGCGGCGAAATGCCGTCTTGGTCTTGCGAACTCATACGCTCACGCACGACACGGTCCATTCGCGACAGACCGATTCGCACCTGATTTTGGATCAGTTCGCCCACCGGACGTACGCGACGGTTGGCGAAGTGGTCTTGGTCGTCGAGGCGGTAGCCGGGCTCTTGCTTCACGAGATGCAGGAGATACGTAATCGTCGCGAGCACTTCGCAACGCGACAGCACGTTCTGGCCCTCTCGCGGAATATCGATCTGACCAATCTCATTACCCTCTGGCAAGCCGAACAATTGCGACAGTTTGCGCACCTCGGGCCCGATCTTGCGGTTCAGCTTGTAGCGACCGACTCGTGACGTGTCGTAGCGACGCGACTCGAAGAACGAACTCTCAAAGTTGATGCGGGCCGACTCGACGGTGGCCGGCTCGCTCGGGCGGGTCTTGCGCATGATTTCGACCAGTGCTTCGTCGCGCGACGGAGCAATGTTCTTCTCGCGCAGCCACTGCTCTTCGAGGAAGTCGAAATGCTTGACGAAGCGCTCGAGGAACCCGGGCGCGTTCTGCTCGTCATAGCCGAGCGCACGCAGGATGAGGAAGATGCTGAGACGTCGCTTGCGGGCGATGCGCGCACCTGCAGTGGGGTTCTTACCAGGCTTGTGTTCGACGTCGAACTCGAGCCACTCACCGCGTTGCGGATGCACGGTGCCCTTCACCAGCTGGTGCTTCGACAGGTTGCGCAGGCGGTAGCGCTCGCCAGCTTCGAAGATCACGCCAGGCGAACGCACCAACTGCGACACGATGACTTTCTCGATGCCATTGACGAGGAACGTGCCGCGCTCGGTCATCTTCGGGAACTCGCCGATGTAGACGACCTGCTCCTTGATTTCGCCGGTGTCGCGGTTCGAGAATCGAGCCTTGACGAATCGCGAGACTGCGTACGTGTGGTGCTTCTCGCGGCACTCGGTTTCGGTGAACTTCGGTCCGGGTGTCAGTTCGCGATCGTCGGGATCAAACTCAAGCTCGAGTTGCAGCGAGCCGTCACTCGTCTTGATTGGTGAGAGGTCGCTGAAGACGTCGCGCAGACCATCGCGCATGAACCATTCGAAGCTGTCTTTTTGTACCGCCAGCAGATCGGGCATTTCGAGAATTTCATCGAGTGACGCGAACGAATAACGTTCGCGTGCGGCGGCGCGAGACGGCACGAGATTCGACTCCTAAGTATTGGTGGTGGACTGGCGGGGACTAACGAACTGCAACGTGGTTGGTGGGCTGAAACGCAACGGCGCTGCCAACGCTCCCCTGCGGGGAGTGTTGTTTTTGGCGACGCACGGCGACCCGTCAGGCTAACCGTGCGAGCCGAGAATTCCACCCGAGATGGGCGCTCGGCTCACTCGGCGCTCTGGCAGACCCCCAGCGGAGGTCTGCCAGACGCGACGGGCGAACGATTCGGGCTGGAGTTACGCCAGCTCGACGGTTGCGCCGACTTCTTCCAGCTTCTTTTTGGCGGCGTTGGCGTCGGCCTTGCTGACCTTTTCCTGGATCGCCTTCGGGGCGCCATCGACCAGTTCCTTGGCTTCTTTGAGGCCAAGACCGGTCAGCTCGCGCACGACCTTGATCACTTGGATGGGCTGGCCACCCTTGTCTTTCAGCACGACAGAGAACTCGTCTTTGTCTTCGGCTGCAGCGGCCGGGGCTGCGCCACCGGCTCCGCCGGCGGCGACGGCGACTGGGGCGGCGGCGGTGACGCCGAACTTCTCTTCAAACGCGTCGAGCAACTCTTTCAGCTCGAGCACGGTCAGGGCGGCGATCCCGTCGAGGATCTCTTCCTTGGTGAGTGCCATGGTGGGTTATCTCTTTCTGTGTTGGTGTTGCTGGATGTGGTATTCGATGGTGTTCTGGGATTCGTTACTCGGCCTCAGGCCGCTTCTTTTTGTTCGACGAGTGCCTTCAGGCCGTAAGCAGCCTTGCGGGGCAATGCGGACAACATGTACGCAGTGTTCGCCATCGGCGCCTTGAGCAGGCCGGCGAACTTCGCGAGCATGACTTCGCGCGACGGAAGATCGGCGAGTGCCTTCAGTCCCTTGGCATCAACCGACTTGCCGTCGACGACGCCGCCTTTCAACTTCAGCTTGTCGTTTTCCTTCGCGAAATCGCGCAGCGCTTTGGCGACCGCCGACACTTCGCCCTGTACGAACGTGATTGCGACCGGGCCGGTGACCATGTTGTCGACAGCAGACATTGCCCCATCGCGTGCAGCAATCTTTACGAGCGTGTTCTTGTACACCTTGTATTCGGCACCGAGCGGGCGCAAAGTGCGACGCAGCTTGGCGAGTGCGCCAACTGAGAGACCCCGGTATTCCGTGACGATTACCGAGTGCGATGCAGCGAACTTGTCGCGAACTTCGGCGACGACAGCGGCCTTTTCGGCGCGTGCTTCAGACATCGTGGTTCCTTCCTCGTGTGGCCAGGTTTCCCTGATTATTCGCCGGAAGGCGAACCGCACTTCTGTGGTTGGTAAATCTGCTCGTGGAGAGCGCGTAGGACGCTAGCGGGCTAGGCGCTGGTTTCCACCACGCTCGGGTCGATGCGCACACCAGGGCTCATGGTGGACGAGATGGTGATGCGCTTCAGGTACCTGCCCTTGGCTGCGGCTGGCTTTGAGCGCTGTAGTTCGTCGAGCACCGCCTGCACGTTGGCGGCGAGTGCTGCGACATCGAAGCTCGCTTTGCCAACGGGCACGTGCACGTTGCCGTAGCGATCGGTGCGGTATTCAACCTTGCCGCCTTTGAACTCGGCGACGGCGCGCGCTACATCGGTAGTGACAGTGCCAGTCTTCGGGTTGGGCATGAGACCACGCGGTCCAAGCGCACGACCAAGTTTGCCGACGAGCGGCATCATGTCGGGTGTGGCAATCGCGAGATCGAAGTTCATGTTGCCTTTTTCGATCTCCGCCGCAAGATCGTCGGCACCAACGACGTCGGCACCTGCGTCGCGAGCCGCCTTCGCATTGTCGCCCTGGGCGAACACCGCAACACGAACCGTCTTGCCGGTGCCAGATGGCATCGAAACGGTGCCGCGAATGGTCTGATCACTCTTTTTGGTGTCGAGACCGAGGCGCACGGCCAGGTCGACTGTTTCGTCGAACTTGGCTTTCGCCATTGACTTCACTTTGGTGACTGCTGCCGAGACATCGTGCAGTTCGTCGCGGTTGAGATCGGTCGCTGATGCAACGTACTTCTTGCCGCGGTGATTTTCCCTGGCCATATGGCCTCCCTCGTTGTTGAGCCCGCCGAACGAGGTGATTTCGACGAGGCGATGTATGTGGACCGTCAGGCTATCGGCGCCTGTCTCTGGTCGGCCTTCCTTACGGTGTGACCGTCAGACCCATGCTGCGCGCGGTTCCGCGCACCTGCTGCTTTGCGGCTTCAAGATCGTTGGCGTTGAGGTCGGGCATCTTGCGCTTGGCAACTTCTTCGATGTCCTTCTCACTCACCGAGCCGGCGACTTCTTTGCCTGGGTTCGATGCTGCCTTTTCGATCTTCGCCTTCTCACGCAAGAGCACCGGCGTGGGCGGAGTCTTGAGTTTGAATTCGAACGAACGATCGTCGAAGATCGTGATTTCAACGGGGATGACCGTGCCAACTTGGCTTTCGGTGGCGGCGTTGTACTGCTTCACGAATTCCATGATTTGAATGCCGTGGGGTCCGAGTGCGGTACCTACCGGGGGTGCCGGGGTGGCCTTGCCTGCCGGAATCTGAATCTTGACGACTGCAGAGACTTCCTTTTTCGCCATGGTGTGTGGTGTCCTTCCTGATTGAGTTCGGTGTTCGTGACTAGAGCTTGGCTACTTGGCCGAAATCCATTTCCACCAACGTGTCGCGACCAAAGATGTTCACGAGCACTTTCAACTTCATGTGGTCGGCATTGATTTCGGCGATCTGTCCTTGGAAGTCGGCGAACGGGCCTTCCTTCACGCGCACCGCCTCGCCTACTTCGTAGTCGAGCTTCGGTGCCTTGCGCTTCGGTGCTACCTCGCCTTCGTCTTTCGGTGCGAGGAACTGCTGTACTTCGCGCTTCGACAAAGGCGTCGGTCGCTGACCGCGCTGGTTCTGACCAACGAAGCCCGTGATGCCGGGCGTTTGGCGGATGCACAGCCACGAATCGTCATCAAGTTCGCAACGCACGAGGATGTAGCCAGGGAACATCTTTTTCTGAACGGTCTGCTTGCGACCGTTCTTGAATTCGACGACGTCTTCCATCGGAATGACGATTTCGTAGATCTTGCGTTCGAGATGCATCGACTGCACGCGGGCTTGCATCGCCTGCACTGCCTTCTTTTCGTAGCTCGACTGACTGTGCACCACGTACCACTTGCCGGGTCGCAGCCATGGCCGATCGATGAACTCTTCCTCAGCCTCTTCCGTTGTGAGGTCGAATTCGGCGTCGGCGGTGGGTTCGGTGATGATGTTGTCGGTGTTCATGAGATCAGTCCTTGTACAGCCAGCCAGAGAAGATACCGAAGACGGCATCGAGGCCACCGACATATGCCGTAACGATGACCACTGCTGCGAGCACGATCAACGAATAGCGGCGCACTTCAGGCAACTTGGGCCACGAAACCTTGCGCATCTCATCGCGCACTTCGCGAATGTATTGGAAGACGCCGACTCGCTCACGAGTCTGGGTCGGCACGACAGGCTGGCGCACCGGTGCACCCTGCTCATTGACCGCGCCCATCTTGCGCATGGCACGCTTTTGCTGTCGGTTCAAATCCATAGACATACGGAGCTTGCACGCTATCGGCGGGGTTTGTGCTGAGGGCTTGCGCCCGGGCGCGCGCGGCTCAACGCCCGTAACGCGAAACTTGCAGGGCAGGAGGGACTTGAACCCCCGACCGTCGGTTTTGGAGACCGATGCTCTACCAACTGAGCTACTGCCCTCTACGTACCTGTCACCGCGGTCGAGTCGCAGTGATTATGCGTTGGGAAGGCTACCAACCACTTCTTCGAAGGTTCCCTCCTGAACAATTCGGCCCGCATCGAGGCGGATGAGGCGTGTGCAATACGCAAGGGTCGACGTGCGGTGGGCAACGACGATCAATGTTCGATTGCGAGAGATCTCACGCATCGATTCGACAATCTCGCGTTCTGTATCTTCGTCCAGAGCGGAAGTGGCCTCGTCGAGAACAATAACTTCCGGCCCACCATATAAGGCTCGAGCGATGCCGAGACGTTGACGTTGACCACCCGATAGCCGAACACCGCGCTCACCCACCACAGTCTCCAAGCCCTGAGGCAACGTCTGGACGAATTCCCACAAATTGGCCAAGCGCAGAGCGCGTTCAACCTCTGGAGCGTTGATCTCCTTGTCCGAAAGTCCGAAGGCCACATTTCGGCGAACCGTCGTATCCATAAGGAAGACATGTTGTGGTACGTATCCAATACGATCTTGCCAGTAGCGCGGGTCGGAGTCAATTCGTTGATCATTTACCGTAATGAGGCCCGAGCTTGGTGTAAGGACTCCGATGAGAAGATCCACCAACGTGCTCTTTCCGGAACCGCTCGCGCCAACAATTCCGACTGACTCACCTGCACGTAACTCCAGATGGTCAATATTCGTAACTTCGGTTTGCGAATTCGGGTAGTGATATTTGAGGTTGGTTGCACTCAACACGCGAAAGGCTTCAATCCCGGTCTGGCGTCGCACTGGAGCTTCAGCCACTGGAAGTGAGAGACCAGCTACCGCACCTTCAATACCGGCGCGACCAAATGACAAACTCTGAGCAGCATTAATTATCTTGTTCACCGAAGGAAGCATTCGAAAGGCAACAACTCCGAACAGCGCAACGATGAGGGTTGCACTCTTCAAATCTGAACCACGTAGCGTCGCAAATACGACCAGTAACGCGACACTGAGTATCGCAGTGACTTCGAAGACAGCTCTCGGAAAACTCTGGGCTAGCGACAAGAGGTACGAGGTTCGAGCTGCTCGGTATAAGCCATCACGATGCGTAGCTAGCACCTGTTTATCGCGGCCAAAGAGCTTAATTTCCTTTACTCCACCAAAACCACTCATCAACGCCTCGATGGTCTGACCGCGGTACAACACTCTGTCAGCACCCCACCGTCTGACTTTGGGTCGTGAAATCTTCAGGATAAGGAAAGAACTAAACGCAAATAGCGCCAGCAGTGCAGCAGTAACAAATGGCTCGACTGCAAAAAGCACAGCAAGCAGTCCTGCCCCGGTAATAAGTTCCGTCGTGATGGTTAGCAATGGGGAAATTCCAGTTGAAACTACTGATGACGAGTACTCCTGGACATTCCTCACCAAGAGTGATGACGAGTGAGTGAGGTGAAATTCGTATGGCTGGCGAATGTACGT
>CAYFNN010000059.1:0-7844 GCA_964344465.1 uncultured Bifidobacterium sp.
CAGATCGTGCGCGTAGCCACGCTGAACGCAGCACTCACTACCGCGATGTAGCGCATAGCATCGGCGCGTGCGAGTGGCGGTGATGACACCGACATACAACGAGCGTGACAACATCGACGAGTTTCTGCGGAGGGTCGTTGTCGAAGTACCAGACGCTGATGTCTTTGTCGTCGATGACAACAGCCCCGATGGCACCGGAGCGCGTGTCGACGAACATAGCCGTAGCAACCCACAGATTCGCCTGATTTCTCGCCAAGGTCAACGTGGTTACGCGGCCGCCAGCCGAGAAGGCCTCACAACAATCGCAGCACAGGGTTACGACGTGATTGTCACACTTGACTGCGACCTTTCTCACGACCCCGCGGTGATTCCGCTCATGCTGCAACGCGTGGCGGCTGGTGACGATGTGGTGATTGGGTCGCGATACGTGGTCGGGGGTGGTGTGCGCAACTGGTCACTTTTCCGCCGGTTGCTCTCCCGTTGGGGCAACTGGTACACCGCAGCCATGCTCGGTTTGCCCCTGCGCGACTGCACCTCGGGTTTTCGCGCCTACCGTGCCGCGGTGATTCAACGTGTCGATGTCGCTGCGACCAGATCAGATGGCTATGCCTTTTTGACCGAGAGCCTGATGCGTCTCCACCAACTGGGAGATGTACGAATGTCTGAGGTACCGATTCTCTACATCGAGCGCACCGCGGGTGAATCAAAGATGAACAAGACCATCATCAGCGAGTCGATGCGTCGTGTCACCGCGTGGGGCCTGCAGCGTCGATTTCATCAAGGCTGACCACTGCTCGTCACCGGGAAACATGCGCAGGCCGGCTGCGAGAGCGTCGAGCAGCGATACTGCATCCTTGCATTGCTCGGCGAGAGCGACGGCCTGTGTGACGGCGCGGGTCACGAGCCAGACGAGGTTGGCCGTAATGCCCTCTGCGTCGGCCCAGACGTACTTTGCGTCGGCAAACGGCAAAGCACGCACCAGTCGTAGTTCGCCAACGAGTTGCGCCAACGCATGCTGCACATCATGCGAGATGGCATTGGCGGATGACTCAGCACAGATGAGGGCATGTTGCAGCACGTCAGCATCGGTGATCAGCTCATCGGTGAGTACGAGTCGCTGTTTTGTCACTCGTTGAACCGCATCGGGAAGACCGGCTTGGCTCAAACCGCGCCGCGCCTCGGAAAGCACGTTGTGGAAGGTTGCGTCTTCGACATCAATTTCCCACAGCGCCGTGCGCACTGCCGATGCTGTCGGTCGTTCACGGTGGAACGCCAACCAGACGACGAGTTCAAGCGACTTGGCTTTTCGAAAGCTCACCTCCGCACCGTCGAGCAGAGTGAGTTCAACCGGCCCAAGCACCCGCAATAGTGCCAACGATGCGGGCTTCGACTCGCTGCACAACACCATCTGTGTTTGTGGTGGAGTTTGACCATCTGACGTCAACATCGTGAGGTCACTTACCGTGGTGCGTAGGTCGGCGGCCTCGTCGTGGCTGACTCCGTACGGTCGAAACGTTTCACCAGTCGGTGCAATATGCCAGTGCATGGTTTGGCGTTGAATTCGCACCTGCGGTGACACGCCAGTCGTGGCGGAGGCAATCACCGTGACACCGAGTTCGTGCAATTCCGCCAGTACCGAGGTGTGTGTCGCCGCTTCATCCATCACGAGCACCACCGCGCGTTGCGGGTCGTCGGCGATGGCCTGCGTCGCACGCGTCCGCGCTACATCAACATTGGCACACAGTTCAATGTTGTGGAGCACGACGACATCTTCAACATCGAAACCAACGGCGATGACCTGCGGGTTGTGTAACCACGGAGCAAGGGCGATGGTGTTGATTAGGTGCCGAAGCACGCTGCGGCACTCAATGGGTGGTGCTTCGACGGAGACGCACGCGCCCCGCTGCACCTGCAGTTGCACGAGCCGCTCGCCCGACATCCCAAGTGGTACCACTACCGCTGCCGCCTCGCCCACTGGTGCCTGGTAGTCGGCACAACGTGCAAAAAGGGTCGCGCCGCGCACGAGACTTGGTGCAGGGGGCCGAGCCAGTCGCTGACGTGACGATGCATCACGCAGCAGCAGCGCGCGCTCGGTTCGGATGTGGGCTACGACACCAGCCGCCAGACCCACCGATGCCAGCGCACCAAGTGGACGGCCTGTCTCGCGACCACGTTGTTGTTCAACCTGTTGGTCGGTTGCCTCGGCGACGTGTTGTCGGGAGGATTCGTCAGTCGCTTCGGCCGTAGCGACGGCGGCACCACCGAGTGCCACCACGGCCGAGAGGCGGCTGGCTACGCCACGCCGTGAGATTCGCCGCCAGCAACGCACCGTGGAATGTGCCGTCAAAAGCAAGCCACGCACGGCTAGCCCGAGGAGTGCGGTAGCTAGGAGAATCCAAAGGCCGCCCCAGAGTGCAACCGAAAACAGCTCGTTGACCGACACCAACTGCGAATCGTTGATGAGGGCCATAACGGTGTCGACAACGACACGGGGTTGATTGCCAAACTGCCACGCGCCGCCACACACTGTGACAACCAGCATCAAAGCCGTGAGGTGTCGCAGGGTGCGTCGAGCACTCACGAATCAATCACCCACACTTCACGCTCGACGGCGACATGTCGATTGGTAACGCCAACGAACGACAACAGCGTCATCGGTACATTACGCGCTACTGCCACCTTGACACGCAAACCGGCGATCTGCACGGTTCCCGCTAACTCGTGCAACTCAAGGTATCGCAGGGCCGCTTCACGACCCGCCGTGGGATCAATTCGTTCGGTTCCGAGACGAATGTCAATCACCTCTTGCGCCGCCGCACGACCTGCGTTCGCGGCATGGTCTTCAAGTTGAGCCCGAGCAGCCACGAGCCGTGCGCCATCGAACACGAGTGCAGAAAGTGCGATGATGCTCATGAACATGCCCACGAGCAAGCCCGACACCATGCCGGAGTCATGTACTCGAGTCAGCGAGGTATGCAAACGAAGCTTCATGAATCGGTTCGCCATCGATCGACTACCTCAGATGACGACGCAGATACCTGGCGCGCAGTCACACCGAGCACGTCTAGACCTGTTCGCGCGATGTCGCACTGAAGAGAGACCTCGACAACTCGCGGGTCACTCGGGTGCACGATGGCTGCCGAGATTGAATAGCGTTCGCACGTGAGCCCTGCAGTCGTGAGATTGTCGAGCGCGGCCGCGCGCGCCGCCGTGTTCATGTGGGCCGGATGCACCAGCGACGCAGCACGTGCAGCATGATCTGCGGCGGTACGGAGTCGGGCTTCTGCACTACTCCAACGACCTAGATGAGTGACAAAGAGCATCAACATCACCAGGGCGGGTGCCAGTAACACCGCCTCGACCGTGGCCGAGCCTCGGTCGTGGCGCCCGAAATTAACGCTCGGCATAGGTGATAAACCGCTCGCGTGGGCTGGTGACCGATCTCGACACTGAATCACCGAAGAACGGCGCCACGCGTGGCACCACTATGTCAACGCGCACGGTGACGTGATCGGAGGCCCATTCAACGCGCGGCGCGCTCGCCAATCGGGCTCCCACCGATTCGACGGCGGTGGCGAGGGCAGTGTCGGCCGAAGCCAACGTCGCACCATGTCGGGCAGCCGCCAGTGCGGCTTGGGATGCCACGAAATGGGCAGCATTTCCTGCATGGATGACGAGGGCAACTTGCACGACGAGCCAGATCATCCCGATGATGACCGGCAGGATGATGACCGACTCGACCGACACTTCCCCGCGGTCGAAGCGCTTAGTCAAGGTCGAGTGAGTTGGCCTTGTCGCGCACTCGGCTGGTGATCGTTGCCCCGACGAAGAGTGCCAGGGCAATGAGTGCCGCAGCCATCACGACGGTGGTAGCGCTGACTTCGCCACGATCGTGATCGTGCTCCAGTGAGGCGCGAAATCGAGTCGCGTAATAGTGCCAGAGTTGCTTGGTGGTGGACATTTCGTGTTTCCTCCTGTGTGAAGTGATTTCGTTTATTGGTGTGTCTTGAGATGAGATCTCGGTCGGTGTTTATTGCTCACATATTCATCACCACTTCCTGTAGGGCCGGGTATCCGAGCAGCACCATGAAGCCCACGAAGAGCAGCATCACGGGTAGACCCATGCGTTCAGTCGCCGACTGGGCGATGGCCTCGATTTCTGCAACCTGCCGCGAACGCATCGAGTCAGCACGCGCGGCCAGTGAGGTGCGGATGCGAGCGCCGTGTTCGCCCGACAAACTCATGCTGCCCGCGACCTCAATGAGCTCGGGGATGCCCCAGCGAACGCCCAATCCTCGCAACTCCTGCCACGGTGATCGCCGACGCAGTCGCGCTCGCACAATACACGCGCGCAGTTGCTCAAACACCCAACCATCCCCAGCTTCGGCACTGGCAACGAGTGCCGTTTCGATTCCCGCACCGCCGGCGAGCAAGACGTTCACCAAATCGAGAAAGGCAGAAAATGCATGCAACACGCTTCGCCGCCGGGACTTCGCACGCCGGCGCATCAACTGGACTGGCGACAGCAACCCGACTGCTCCACCCAACACCCCGACCGCCAACAGGGTGATGCCTCCCAGCGCCGTCGATGCGAGCAGCACCGCACCGATGGCCCCGATGAGAGCGCCTATCAATTGACGCACCACGAGATCGGTGGGTGACCAGCCGACTATCGCCAGATCGGCGGCATGACGACGTCCAACATTGTCGTCGGCACTGCGTCGTAGGTGTAACCACCATCGCAAGATCGACGCACGCGCAGACCGTCCGGCTTTTGGAGTCAGCATCATCCAGCCGCCCGTACCAACGAGAGCACCAAGCGCTGCGCCAAGCACCATCATGATGCACCTCGTTGCGCGGCGCCTGACTGCACGTCACCTCTTCTTCGACCGACGAAACGTTCCGGTACGACGAGAGCCGCAAGTCGCTGCATCGACAACAGTGCACCGGCAAAGGTAAGCACGACGACTGACAGCACGAGTTGCCCCTGTGCGGTCTGATACGGCTCGAGATATCGCGGACTGAAGACGGCGAGACCACCAACGAAGACGATGATGACTCCGGCGATGATGCGCACCGAACTGCGTGTACGCGCACGTCCAACCCAGACACGCACATGCATGCGTGCTTCGTCGCGGGCACATGTCGAGAGATGACCCAACAGCACCCCTAGGTCTCGCACCTGTCGAGTGGCCGCCGTGGAGAGTGCAGAGACGATGAAGTCGGCCGTCGGATGATCTATATCGTCGGCAAATCGATCGAGTGCCTGGTTCAGAGGTGTGTATGCCATCGTTGCAACCAAGCGCTCAAGTGATGGGCGAAGCACCGCTGGTGCGTGCGGTGTAGTCGCGATGATGGTTTGTTCAAGACCATTGCTTCCGGCCAACATGTCGCGCAATTGGTCGGTCCAAATAGCAAGTGCCTCAACAATTACCTGCTCATCGCGGCGCCGTCGCTGGCGAGCGGCGGCACTCGTCGCCCCAGCAACGATGCCGATGATGACCGCCGAGATGGTCCATCCGGTGACCAGCCAGGCGACGATCGCAATACCCACGCCAAAGAAGAGATGCATCAGAGACATCGGTGATCGCGATGTTGTCGCTAGTCGCACGGTGAGTTTGCCACGACGTGCGGCCAACACCATGAAACAGCCGAGCCCGACGACTGCACCAGAGCACAGCGCGACAAGTGAGCTACTCACCGTTTTGCTCCAACTCGTTGTCGTCGTTGAAAGCCATGTTTGCGCAGAAGCTCTTCGGTGGATGTTCGCAGCGGGAACGGCCACTCGTAACTTCCGTCGTTGCCGCGTGCAACAACCTCATTCGACATCACCTGAAGACCGTCAGTGTCCACCACTTCACGAATTGATGCCACCGTGCGACGCCCGTCGCGGTTCTCAATGAAGATTACAAAGTGCACGGCACTCGCAATGAGCACATTCACCGTTTCGACCGGCAAGCCCGTTGACGCCATCGAGACATAAGCGGCAAGTTTGGGGAACACCGACCGTGCTCCGTCGGCGTGCATCGTGCACATCGAGCCGTTATTTCCCTGACTCATTGCCATGAGCATGGGAAACGCCTCAGCACCACGAACCTCACCCACGATGACGCGATCGGGGTCCATACGCAGTGCCATGCGTGTGAGGTCGGCGAGGGTTACTTCGCCCTCGCCCTCGATGTTGGCGCCGCGACTCTGGAGAGCGTCATAGTCGGGATGTCGCTCTGCGAAATGCTCGAGACCGAGTTCATAGGCATCTTCGATGGTGACGATGCGCTCGGTGGTCGGTACCTCGTTGATGAGTGCGCGCAAGAGTGTGGTCTTGCCCGAGCCCGTGCCACCTGCAATCACGATGTTCCGCTTGGCTCGCACCATTGCAGCAAGTAGGGACTGTACGGCCGGGTCAAAGACCTCCCTGATACGTAGTTCGTCGAGCGATGACAGCTCGAACCGATGGCGGCGGATGATGAGGCTTGGTCTTGTCGAGACCTCCATCACCGCGAACAACCGTGACCCGTCGGGAAGTTGCATGTTGAGTTCCGGGGTGCCGGCATCAAAACGTTTCTCGGTGCGGCTGAAGCGGGTCGCGCATCGACGGATGAGTTCGATGAGTTCCTCGTCAGAGTCCACAATCGGAGACCGACGCTCACGGCTGCCATCGCGCAGTTTGACCCAAACAGAGTCACAGCCGCGCACGTGAATGTCACTCACCTCATCGTCGTTGAGCAACGTCTCAAGGCGACCCAGACCGAGTACCAGTGCAATCACTTCTTGCACGATGTTGTCTTCGTCGAGTGGTGGCCAGGTGTTGCTCGGTTGTAGCGCCAGGGCACGCGCCACTTCGGCGCGAGCAGTCTCTCGGGCCAACTGCTGTTCGGACTCCATCCCGTCGTCAAAACCGCCGCTACGACTGAGGCGTTCATCAGCGAGCACATCTCCGACACGATCAGCGACGGCGCGCACGAGAGCAATGTCGGTCATCATCGGTCGGATTGCACTTTCATCAGACTGATGCGATCAGCGCGGGCGAGATCAAGAGCCATCGTTGCCGGAGCCCGCAACGTGACTCGCAGTTGATCGCCGAATTCGCCCGTGGTCCCGACATCGACAACCTCGACGGTGGCCGGTAGAACTTCGGGCAGCGCGGCATCGGTGCCACCATTCGGAAACGAGATCACTGCCCGCACATGGTCACCCGCGGCAAGCCCCGCCGGTACCAAGCCTGGCTCGAGAGCCACTGGGATGAGCGCCTCGTCATCAGCAAGCTCTGCTGGTTCAGTTATGACATAGGGCGCAATTGGTGTGCCTTGAGGAACATCGGCGAGCAGACGTCGACCGAGCGCACCACTGGCATCTTTGGCCTGAATGATGGCGGTGGCGGGAACTTGTCCGATATCAAGAGCGACCAAATCGCTACGCGCCAACACGGTGCCACGGGGAAGATTGCGTGCTGCACCAACCACCGTGATCGTGTCGCTGGAACGTTCGACGAGCGTGAAACCCGCAAGTGCACCACCCACGACGAGCACAAGGCCTACGAGCAGTTCGGGTGAAAGTCGACGACGGGGCGCCGTCGTTTCGTCTGTTTCGGGTTCGTCACGCAAGCGCGCGCGCACCGCATTGTCGGACATCCGTTCCGCCACGGTTGCCTTCCTTCGTTGAGTGAATCGTTCGATCGCAGCGAGCTGCTCACGAACTATGTGTGAGGGCAATGAGTGAAACGGACATCACCTACCTTGTGCCAAACCGAGCGCGAAGATTCTTCGTGAACAGCCGCACGTGAACTTGCGCCGTAGCCTGACTGTGGTGCGAACGAGTGTTCAGCCTCCGAAGGTGTTGCCGGC
>CAYFNN010000060.1:0-7772 GCA_964344465.1 uncultured Bifidobacterium sp.
ACCCCCCGCCAGGTCGTTGAAGTGCCCCGCGACCCCCTGCACCACTGGGCGCTGCCTGGTGGCCATGTCGGCCACACCCTGCTCGGAGATGCCTATGGCACCGGCCCGAGCCCCGACGCCAGCCTCGAGGCAGCCGCACTTCGCGTGCTACAACGAGAGACCGCCCTCACCCTGAGTGCCGACGACCTACACCAAGTGGGCGCATTCGGTGACGCTGACCGCGACCCGCGCAGTGGCCGCACCGTGTCGATCGCCTACCTTGCCGTGATTGGCGACGACCGCGACCTCGCTCGCCACCCCGACGACGCCGTCGGTCACGTCAGCCGGGTGCAGTTTCGCCCAGTGATCGATGTGTTGGCACGTCCGAATCGACTTGAGTTTGACCACGAAGACATCGTGATGGCTGCAATTCGGCTGTTGCGCCAGCTGGTGCTCTCAACCCCTCTGGCTACCAAGTTCTGTCGCGATCACTTCACCATCGGCGAACTTCGCCGCGTATATGAGGTGCTCTTCCATGAGTCGCTTGATTCTGCGGCTCTCGCCGAACGCCCCGAGTACGTCGATAAGGTGCGCGCGTATCTCGCAAAGGTGGAATCTCTCCAGCGCAATCAGACGCCAGAGTTGCAACAGACGGTGTGGCGACTCGCCCAGATGCTGCCCGACGACGACCGCAGCCGACCTGACCTCGTGACGGCAGACGAGACGATGGAGTTCAAGTTCCAGAGCAAGATGTCACCGCGACTGCGGCAAGCGCCTTCGCTCAGCGACGCACTGTGGATGCGCCGCAGTGCAACCCCGAGCGCCGACCCTGGTGAGCTTGCCGAACTTTGGCAGCGTCTTGCCCGCCAGAGCAGTGCGATTCGCAGCCCGCGATCTCCACGGCTGCTGAAACGGCTCGACCCCACCAATTTCGCAAGGAAGATACAAAAACTCGGCATTCTCACGGCAGTGGAAGGGTCGTCACGCCCGACCTTTGATCGTTACGGCAAGCCGGCTGCCCTCTTTCAGCTGAACTCTCATCACGAACACCAGCCGTTTCTTTTGCGCCTCGATTTTGCGGATACCGACGAGTAACTACGCACACCACGGAGCGGCGGCCGTTACCGCGCCACGTGGTGATGTCGTCACTCTTAGGCGCGGCGGGGCCGACCCGAATCGCGTGATGATGTCGTCACCGCATCGCTTCGTTCGTGCGTAGCCACCGTCACCGCACACCGTTGGTCTATGGTGGCGGTCCCCAACATCAGACCCATGCTCAGGAGGCACGAATGACCTACTCCGACCCGAGTCCGCAACACGCACTCAGCGACAGCACCAAGCGGCAGTTGATCTCCGCAGCACACGACGCCGGACTCGGCGACATCATCAATGCCAAGACGCTCGAACAAAAAGGTAGCGGTGGCATTGTCACACTCACTTCCGCAACCGCACGTGCGTTCGCCACGTGGCTCACCGAAATTGCGGCGGCACTCGGCATGAACCCCATCACCGCGACCGTCGTTGCAACGACCGAAGACGTTTCGACCGATGCGTGGTTGCGCGATACCACCGATGGCATCGTCAGCATTCCCGTCGGCTACCAGATCGCCACGTTTCCCAATCCGCAAAAGCCCAATCACTCATCGGACGACCACTCATGACCAACCGCATCTCACTCGGCCACGTCGACTCCAGCGAGCTTGAGAGGGTATTCGACACGCTCTGGCCATTTCGCACCAGTGACGAGAGCAAGGGTCGCATCACCGTGTTCGCCAAGAACGGTCGGCGCCACTGGCATCTCGTTAATCGCTCGTACGCCATCACGATCGTCGGCGACCACTGCGAATTCACCGGCGCATATTCCTTGCCACTCACTGCAGTCGCCAACGTCGGACGCCAGGTTGGCTCACTTCCTGGTGGTGTCGAGTTTGTCGTTGAGAACGATCGCGTCACCAGCATCACGGCGCTCGGCACCCAAACCGTGCCCTGCTCTACTGCGGCGGTTCCGGAAGTCACCCGTGTGCGCAGGTCGACCCGAGTCGTTAGGGCAAAAGTTGGTGGCAAAGAACTGCGTATGCTCGTGCTCGCAGGGGCGGGCATGCCCTTTGAGTTCAACCCGTTCCGCGACGAGAACTCGTCGTCTCCCGACTCCCACCTTCTGGAGATCGGCGACGACAGCATCACCGTGTCGAGCGACTGGACATGCGGCGGGCTGTACGACATGACCGCTCGAGTTGCGGCAGTCACCCACGGCAAAGGTCAACTGAAGATGGTTTCTGACTTCGTCGACGCCCTGGCCACCTGCAGCGACCCCGACGCTGAGTGGACCCTCGCGTTCGATCTTGACGACCCGACCAAGGTCTTTGCATGGTGCCCGACGTTTCACGTGATGTGCGATGTAATGAAGAGCCCGGTCAGTGAACTGCGCGAGCGAGTGCAGGGCATTCTCGAGCGCGAAAAGATGAAGTGGAAAACCACTGACATCGGCCAGTTTCATGTGCTCATTGACGAGATCACGGTTCGTGTCACCTTCCTGCAGCACCACGACAGTGATGAATCGCTCATGCGGCTCGACGCAGTGCTCGAAGAAGATGCAAACGAGAGCGTGGCGTTACTGCGCGAGATCAATGCACATAACGCGTCGGGCAACCTGACGCGAATGTGGCACGACCATGCAACGGTGATGCTCGGCATCGATCTGACGAGCGAGAACCTGGGCGTGTTCGAAGAACGGCTTAACCTCGTTGCCAGCGAAGCCAAACGTTTGCGTGGGCTTCTGTCGCCACTGGCGGCCGAGTCGGCGCTGCCACCACGGCGCAAAAAGCGCACACCGCGCAAGGCTGACCCTGCCAACGGCGACACGAGTCAGCGGTCTCCGCTGTACGAATCGCGCAACGACGAGCGCACCTAACCGACGTCGTTCGGTGGGGTGCCGTTCGACGCGCTACACCGCAAACAGGGCAACGAGAACCGGCGTGAGCACCAAGCCTGGCAGCAAGTTGGCGAGGCGAATCTTGGTGACTTGCAGCAGGTTGAGGCCGATGCCAATCACCGCAAGACCACCGGCGGCGAACAATTCCGTGCGCATACGGTCGTCAAGCAACGAGTCGAGGCCTGCGCCACCGAGCGTCAGTGAGCCCTGAACGAAGAGCACCGACAAGGCACTGAACGCCACACCGATGCCGTAGGTGGCAGCGAACATGATCGATACGAAGCCGTCGAGCAATCCTTTGATGATGTAGAGCTGGGGAGTTTTTCCACTGGCATCTTCGATGGCGCCCAACACCGTGAGGGGCCCCACGCAATACAGCGCCGACGCCGTGACAAAACCCTTCACGAACAGATTCTCACCCTGCGCGACACCACGGTCGAATCGCCGCTGCAACATCGCACCGAGACTCTCAAGACGGTCTTCTAGGCGGATGGCTTCGCCAATCAGGGCCCCGAGCGCCATGCCAACGAGTGGAAACACCATGTTGCGGGTATCAATCGCATCGCTGACGCCAAGCGCGATAGTGACCAGACCGATGACCTGCAGCAGCGTGGTGCGCATGCGCTCGGGTATTCGATGACCCACCGCCACCCCCAGCCCACTGCCGGCAATGACGAGCCCGGTATTGATGAGCGTTCCTAGTCCGCGCATGAATGCCGACGCTACTTCTCGGCACCCAGCCAGCGGGCAACGTGTTCGGCAACGGCCGCATCATGACTGCGCAGGTCATGGCGTGCACCATCAATAAATTGCAGTGTCGTTTTCCCACGAACCGCGCCGAGGTGCAGACGCAACTCGTCAGGCGTGCCGAATTCATCCTTGGTTCCACTGATGAAGAGTGACGGTGTGTGAATGTGCGACAGATGGGCGACACGTAGCTGTGCAGGTTTGCGTGGTGGATGCAACGGGTACCCGATGCAGACGAGCCCTGCCACTTCAAGCCTCGTTGTGGCGGGTTGCGCCACGCGATCGTGACCCGTGAAGCCTGCCGCGACCAGCGAACACATCCGCCCGCCCATCGAACGGCCGCCGATTACGACTTCGCTCGGCGAGCACTCCCATTGATCACACGCTGCATCAACGGCGGCACGTACGGCGTCGACGAGTACCGGTGCCCGGTCGGGAATCTTTCGGCCCGCAAGGCGATAGGGGAAGTCCACGCGGTGCACTGCAAGCGGAGCAAGCCTCTGTTCGATGGCGACGAGTGAAGAGTGGCTGGCCTGCGAGCCTGCGCCAGGAAACAACACAACTCCACGCACTTTTTCGAATGTCATGGCACGACCGCTGCGGGCGTCAGCACGACAACGGCACCGTTGACGCAGCCGCGTTAGGTGAGCGAAGCCAACAACACACGGCGTGCTTCACCCAATTGCTCAATTCGGCCGCTCGCAAGTGCGACATCACCGCCGTGGTCGGGATGAGCTTCACGCAGACTGTCGCGATACCTACGCTGCACGTCACGCTTAGACGGTCGCACCGTGCCGGCCGGAAACCCGAGCAACTCGAGCGCCCAGGCACGCGGGTCGACCACCGACGCCATCGTTGAGCCAGCACCGCCCACCAGATACGAGAGAAACGTTGCATCAATGGGGCCACGCCAGCGCATTGCCTTTTGCAATGCAGGTGCGACCGCATGACGTGCCAACACTTCAAGTCGTTCGAGGCAGTAGATGGCACCTAATACGTGCTGCACTGCCGTGCCGTTGCCGTCAATCTCATAACGAAATTCGTTACCGTCGCCGACCAGTCGATGCGTCGTGCGTGACAAGCCATGACGATCGATTTGATACCGATGCCGAAGGCGTGGCTGCACGACTCTGTCGGCGCGATCAACTTGTTGCAACAGTCGATGCACGTCAGGCACCAGGTCTTCATCAATCTGCGGCAGGTGCGAGGCGAGCATGGCAGCCAGCAAGACTCCGCCAACTCCAGGGGCAGGTTCGACGGGCAAGATCAGATGGCCGAGGGCAATTCGCCGCGTCGGCGAATGCGATCGAGAGTGGTAGATCTCTACCTCGGCCAGCACATCGCTGGTCTGCTGCGAGCTGCGCGCATGCGAAGCCGTGTCGGTCACCGGAGAGACGCTAGTGACGCAGGTATGTCAGCGATCAAACTCATCGAGCAAATCGTCGACCGTGTCGGCGTCGTCAACTGATACCAGCAGAAGATTGTCTTCCCAGCGGTGACCGATGCCCCGTTCCACCAGCAGCGCCGCAAATTCCATACGGTCGGCTGGGTTCCACTCGTCCAACTCGAACTCTTCGATTTCGCCGGTCAGCGTCGGCGGGCCGTCGTCGTCTTCAACGTCGTCGAGCATCGCATCGACGACCGCTTCGCACTCGGCGGGCACGAGCAATTCATTGCCGTCCCAGTCATGGCGAATCTCGGCATCAGCGAGCAACTCGACCAACTCCACCCGCTCATCCACCGACCAGTCGGCCAAGTCGTAGCGGACCGTTGGTGCGTCGGGGTCTTTCGGGTCCCAATCGGTCACGTGGCGAACGCTAGTACGAGCCTGCTTCGGCTATTTTTAGAGCGGTGCCACTCTCCAAAAAGCCCGACCGCAACTTGGCGATGGAGCTCGTGCGGGTCACCGAGTCGGCTGCACTCGCCGCGTCAAAATGGGTGGGCCGGGGTGACAAAAACGCCGCCGATGGCGCCGCAGTTGATGCGATGCGCAACTTGCTCGACACGGTGAACATGGACGGAGTCGTCGTGATCGGCGAAGGAGAGAAAGACGAAGCGCCAATGCTCTTCAATGGCGAGCATGTCGGCAACGGCAGCAAACCAGTGACCGACGTCGCGGTCGACCCAATCGACGGCACCACACTTACCTCGCTCGGTCGAGGCAACGCTCTCAGCGTGATCGCGGTCGCCGAGCGTGGTTCGATGTTCAATCCCGGGCCGTTCGTCTACATGAACAAGATCGCCGTCGGGCCCGAAGCGCGCGGCGCAGTTGACATCACCAAATCGGTGACCGACAATCTGCATGCGATTGCCCGCGCCAAACACAAAACTTTGAACGAGGTCACCATCGTGGTGCTCGACCGTCCCCGTCATGAAGATCTCGTCGGAGAAATTCGCGCCGCAGGTTGCCGCATCAAAATGATCACCGACGGCGACATTTTCGGCGCCATTGCCTCGGCCTGGCCGGAGACCGGTGTCGATGCGCTCATGGGCATCGGAGGCACACCCGAGGGTGTCACTGCGGCTGCGGCGATCAAGGCGCTCGGCGGCGAAATTCAGGGCTTGCTCTGGGCGCGAGGCGAAGAGGACCGCGCCCTTGCCAAAGCCGCGGGCATTGATATGAATCGCGTGCTCACCACCGACGACCTTGTGCAGTGCGAGGATGCATTCTTCGCCGCCACCGGCGTAACCGACGGTGACTTGCTGCGCGGCGTGCGTTATGACACCTATGGCGCCACATCTCAGAGCCTCGTCATGCGGGTGCGCAGTGGCACGATTCGCACCATTGACACACGCCATCGTGCCGACCGCATCGGCCAGTATTCCTCGCTCGAATTCCGCTAACTACGGCGTAGTCGCCCGCGCGTCACGTGCGGCAAGAATCGGCGCAAGCGATCTGTTCAGCAGCTGCGCCAAACCGATCGCGCCACGGGTGATGAGGTGCACGTTGTCTTCACGAAACCAGCCGTCGGTGCCGCGGCTGAAGGCATCCCAGTCGGCGATCGAGAGATTGTCGATTTTGCCGTCCAGACGTGCCAGTTGTTCGTTGAGCACACGTGACTTGCCACGCACATTGCCGGCCACGCGATAAGTCACCCACAACACGTCGACACCCTGCGTGCGTGCCTCATCGGTGATTGCAACCACGGCTTCCTTGAAATCCGGGCCAAGACGATCGTTGTAACCAGTGCCGACAACCACCACATCGGTGAATTTGCCGGCATGACGTCGGAGTTGCTGCAGCGCACTGAGCTTGGCGAAATCCATGCAGCCTTCGTTGATCAGTCGCTGACAGCCCTGGGTGGCAAAAATGGTCGATTGCCGGTCGTTCATCAGTTCTGCCGCCGATTCGACATGCACGAAGGCATTGAACACCGAGTCGCCGAGTACCAACACCCGAGCCGCTGGTCTCCCCGCCTCGGCGGGAATCGGTTTCAGCACGATGGCCGAAACGGCAATCGTCAGCACGATGGCAACAACGACACGTATCCCGCTGAACATTCGGCGAATCAACGAGCAGCGCGACATCGCGACACAGCGTATTGCCCTACCCTGTGGGCATGGCAGAAGTTTCGCGACGCAAGGTACTTGGCATGTTGGCCGGTGGTTTTGTGGCGTTTCTGACGGCACCATCAGCGCTCAACGCCGCACCAGAGATTCGCGCAGGTGACGTTTGCAAGAAACTGGGCCGACGCCAAACCTCGGGCGGCAAGACGTTCGAGTGTGTCGAACGAGGCGGAGTCCGCACTTGGCGGCGGGTGCAGGCTTCGAGTACCGCAAAAACGCCGAGTGATTCTGCGACGAGTGATGTGAAAGTACTCGATTCTTCAGCTCTCGCCGTCGGAACGAGCCAGAACGTCGTCGTTACGTCTGGCGGCAAGAACTATGCAGTCGTTGTAACTCGTACGTCGAGCGGTGTCGTGGCATTCAATCGGGCATGCACGCACCAGGGCACGCTCGTGACGATCAACTCCGCCAACCAGCTGTACTGCATCTCGCATGACTCGTTGTTCAACCTCACTACTGGTGCGGTCATCGAGGGCCCGGCCACTCGCGCGCTGACGCAATACAAAGCCACCGAGCGCAGCGGCGCGATCTACATCACGATTTAGCG
>CAYFNN010000061.1:0-3150 GCA_964344465.1 uncultured Bifidobacterium sp.
GGCGCGCCGCGCGACGAACGCACCCGTCAGTTCCTACGCCGCGTGCGGGTGTAGCCGCCTGAACTAGCCGCCGAACAGCGGGAACTACTCACGCTGGGCTACGAGCCTGGGGTCCACGTGCGATCTTCGGGGAGAGCATCGCCGCCGTCGACCACAAACATCTGGCCCGTCACGTACGACGCATCAGGGCTGCAAAGAAATTCGATGACCGCCGCCACCTCATCAGGTGTACCAGACCTGCCAAGGGGTGATGCGTTGCCGGCCTTTGCTTCGGCTGAGGTCTGCGAGCCAGTGGCAATCCAGCCTGGCGCAACGGCATTCACGAGAATGCGGCGCGACGACGCCTCAAGTGCCACGGCGCGAGTAAGCCCAATCATGCCTGCCTTGGCCGCGTTGTAGCCGACGTCACCGATGCCAGCCTGCAACGCGCCGGTAGTGCTCGCCACATTGACGATGCGACCGTTGTCGCGCATCGCAGTGAGTGCCGCCTTCGTCATGAGAAAACACGTCGTGAGGTTGCGGGCCAATGAACGATTCCAGTCATCGAGTGTGGTCGAGGCGAGTGGTGCGTTGTACAACTGCTCGCCCACCGTGACCATGCCAGCATTGTTCACCAGCACGTCGAGGCCACCGAACTCGCCGGTTGCCGTGGCTACGACCCGTGCGACGTCAGCTTCGTCGGTGAGGTCGGCGACCACGCCATGAACGCGGCCAGGTTGGGAGCCGCCCACTTGCAATTCACTCACACGGTCGTGAATTCGTCCGGAGGTACTCGTGACCACGACATCGAGACCGCGCGCCACCAGCCGCTGTGCCGTCGCAAAACCAATGCCGGTTGGCGAACCGCAACCAGTGACAATCGCAACGCGATTCATACAACGCGGACTCGTGTCACCGCGTCGGATACCGGCGCCATGCAAAAGGTGCATTCACGACAACTGCCAATACGACCAGCACAGCGGCATTCAACAGCACTGGCCGCCAGATGAACTCATAGCCAAGCTTGGTGATGGCGTCTCCACCGATCACGGCGCTCAGTGCCGTGCCACCGCTCGGCGGGTGAGTGATGCCAAAGCGAATGATCACACCTGCGGTAACACCGACGGCGACTCCAACCGCAATCGCGGTGTTGTCGATGTTCTGGGCGGCCACTACCCCGACGAGCGCACCGAAGCTGTGGGCGAGAATCACCGGCACTGGCTGAGCGAGCGGGCTCATCGGCGTGGCGAACAGCAACACCGCACTCGCACCCATCGACATCACCAAGATTGGCGCGGTGCCGTTGAGTAGCCAGTCGCACAACAGCCACGTGATCACCATGCCAAGTGCAGCGCCGACTGCGCCGATGATGGAGTCTTTGTTGTTGGCCTTCGGGGCGAGCGTGAGTTTCATCAGGTTTGTGTTGCGACGATCGGCCGGCGGCGTGTCAGCGCATTCCCATCCACTTGCCGAGCTTGGCGCGACGCCCCTGGCGCGTTAGGGGTATGCCCGTTGAGCGCGAGATTTTTCGCTTGGCAGCCGTGATGCCGAGCGCGCGCTTCCATGAGAACGTAAGACCGGGAAACAGTTTCATGCGATGTACCTCCTCGACAAGAGTAGGTCGGCGAAGCAACACTCATCTCGAGCGTTGATGTTTTGCAACGCGGGCCCCGGGCGCTCGGCGGAGAGACACCACGGGGCCCGCCATCGGCAGAACCGACACCATCAAGCGTGGCAGTAGCCCGCCGATGATGCCAAACCCTGCCGGATGGTCAGCAGTTGTGCGAGACCGTCAGCTGGCGAAGGCGTTGGCGTAAACGAGCTGGCCGTCGACGCGCAGACCGTGGGCCACATAGCCCGGGGTCTCGACATGCACCTCGGTGCCGCGACCGACGCCGTCAGAGAGCGTGCCCTCCGTTGCGGCAATCTCAGCGAGGAACTTTTCCAACGCCGCAATGCCGCGCGATGCGTCGAGCGACTCAGGCTTGCTGCTGAACTCGTCTGCGTCGATCACCGCTGCGCGCACGATGCCTTCCCACGCGGCCTGCAGAGCTTCGGTGTTGGGAAACACTTCGACGCCGAGAATTTTCTCGCCGTGGGCGACCGCCACACCGATCTGGCCGGCTTGCACACCTTCGCGGATGAACGATTCGACAACCTGCACACGATCGGTGCGGTCGTCGAGATTTTCGTCCATACCAAGGATGAGTTCGCCAGCGGATTGCACGCCGCGCATGTTGAGCTCGTGCGAAATGCTGCCCCAAACTGCACCTTGCGCTGATGCCTTCGACTTGAACTCATCGATGTTGCGCTTCACACTGCGTGCCTTGGTCGCACGCACGCGGCGCGAAGCGAACCGACGCGAGTCGGCGAAGCGACCGAGACCCGACCAGCGGCCGGCCTCGACACATGACACGGGAATGACGAGCGTGGCACCCGCGGGCACCACAATCGACACGTTGACGACGCGCGTCTGGAGTCCGCCGCGGAGGATTTTTCCGGCCGGAATCAGCAGGTCTCCTGCAGTCGGGTTGTGCACTTGCAATTGCGGCACGGTCGGGGTTGCAAGTTCGGTGACGACCAGTTCGTCGCCCGCAATCTTGATGTTTGAACCTTTGCCTTCAGGGGCGAAGATCGGAATCAACGTGATGCCCTCGTGTGTAACGGGGGTGCCGGGTTTGAAGCTGGTGATGTCACCGAGTAGTGCGTTGGTCATGGAATTGCCTTTCGTGGGTTGATGTTGGGATTGTTCGTTGGTGCCCCGATCGGTTGGTCCCCCGACCGGGGTAGGAAAGGTACGCACGAACTCGACCGAGGTGTGACATCAGCGTCTCGGGAACGCCGCAGCCCTACCCCTGACTTGACAATCCGCCCCATCGGCCTACAGTGCCCGCCGTGACTGCACTTCTTGCTCGCCCCGACCGCATTTGGCGTGGACGGCACACCAGTCGGTATGAACAGCAACCGAAACGGAATCATCGTGTCATCATCTGAAGCCGAGCGCTTCACGCTGCACCAAACTCTGCGCACCCTCATGCCCGAGGCAGTCGCCGACACCCTGATGTCGCACCTTCTGCCCGCGGGCTGGAGCGACGTCGCACGCACCTCCGACATTGACGCGCTTCGCACCGACACTGCTCAGCAGTTTGACAACGTACGCACCGACACCAA
>CAYFNN010000061.1:3250-6602 GCA_964344465.1 uncultured Bifidobacterium sp.
ACGCGCTTCGCACCGACACTGCTCAGCAGTTTGACAACGTACGCACCGACACCAAGGAGAGGTTCGACAAGATCGACGCAAGATTTGAACACCTCGAGGCAAGGCTCGAAATGAGGTTCGAGAAGATTGACAGACGTTTCGACGACCTCGCGTCGATGAAGCGCTATGTGATCACCACCGGCATCGCCATCGTCGCGATGGTCTGCGCGGCGGTATCTCCGCTGTGGTTTGAGATGCTGTAGCGAGACCCGCGGCGGAGTCAGGCGCCCGGTTCAGGCGACGGAGTCAGGCGCCGGGCAGTTGGTAATCGGCGAATCGGTCGCGCAACGTCTTTTTCGAAAATTTGCCCACTGAGGTCTTTGGCACCTGGTCAATGAAGACCACGTCATCGGGCAACTGCCACTTGGCGAGCTTGGGCGCCAAGAACGCAAGAATCTCTTCCTTCGTCACCGTCTCGCCATCCTTTGGCACCACGCACGCGAGCGGACGCTCGGACCACTTTGGGTGCGGCACACCAACGACGGCGGCCTCCTTCACTTTCGGGTGGGACATGAGCTCGTTCTCGATCTCGACCGACGAGATCCACTCGCCGCCCGACTTGATGAGGTCTTTGGTGCGATCAACCAGGCGAATTCGTCCGGCCGAGTCGACAACCGCAACGTCGCCGGTGCGCAACCAACCGTCTTTGGTGAAACTCTCTGCCGACCGCGGATCGTTGTAGTACGAACTTGCAATCCACGGGCCCGCGCACTGCAGTTCGCCGCTCGTCTCGCCGTCCCACGGCACCATCGTGGTGGTGTCGGGTTCAACCACGCGGAAGTCAACACCCAACACGATGCGACCCACCGTCGTTCGCAGGTCAGCCTGTTCTTCAACCGGCAGCTGCTGTTCGGCGGAGTTGAGCGTGCACACCGCCGCGATTGGCGAGGTTTCAGTCATGCCCCACGCCTGCAAGATCGGTAGTCCGATCTCCTTGCGATACGACTCGCTGAGCGCCCTTGGCACTGCGGCTCCACCACACACAATTGCGCGCAGCGATGACGTGTCGCGGCCCTTCAACTCGGGCAGCACCGCCATCCAGATTGTTGGCACACCTGCACCGACGGTGACCTTCTCGTTCACGATGTGGTCGGCAATCGCCTTGCCCGAGAGGTCGGGGCCCGGCATCACGAGGTTCGCCCCGCAGGTTGCCGCAGCGTGAGTCAGACCCCACGCATTGACATGGAACATCGGCACCACTGGCAACACGGTGTCGCTTTCGCGAATACCGAGTGAGTCAGCGACCATCTCTGCCATCGTGTGCAAGAAGGTGGAACGATGCGAGTACACCACACCTTTCGGGTTGCCCGTCGTGCCACTCGTGTAGCACATGCTCGCCGCCTGGTTCTCGTCATCAACGCGCCAGTCAACCGGCTTGGCGCTCGCGAGCAACGACTCATATTCATGCACCTGCACACCCGGCACGCTCTTTGGCACTTCTCCCTTGCCATCGTTCATGAACACGAGATGCTTGAGCGTCTTGAACGTCGGCATCAGCGGCTCGAGAATCGTCCATAGCGATGTGTCACAGAAGATCACTTCGTCTTCTGCGTGGTTGACGATGTAGGTGAGCTGTTCGGGGAAGAGTCGGAAATTCAACGTGTGCAACACACGACTGGAACACGGTGCGGCGAAATACAGCTCGAGGTGTCGCGCGGAATTCCACGCGAGTGTCGCAACACGACCGTGTTTGGAGATCTTCAATGAGTCGATGACGCCACCAAGTTGTCGTGTGCGTGCTGCCCACTCGCCGTAGGTCGTGGTGGTCTTGCCGGTCGCCGTCGCCGTGATGATGTGCTTGTCTCGACCGTACCGCTCGGCGCGCTCGAACAAATGCACCAGCGTGAGTTGCGTCGGTTGCATCAAACCCTTCATCGGTGTCCCCTCTCTCTGTCAGTCCATCAACGACTGCGTCGTCCGAAGGGTACTACCGTTCTCGTGTGCCCACCCCGCTCGCCCGTCGCTCGGTACTGGCGGCGACCACCGGCCTCTTCGTGCTCGGCACCGTCGGTTCGAACATTGGCCCTGCGCTGGTCGACGAACGACCAGAACTCGTATTGCTGCTGTCGTCGCGCAACCGCAACCTCTTTGGCTCAGTGCCGTATATCGATCTGGCGCCATACGTGGTGATCGGTTTCTTCCGCGTGCTTGCCGCCGCCATCGCCCTCTATTTCTGCGGACGATTCTTCGGTCAAACAGCCGTGCGCTGGCTCGAAGGGCAAGCCGGAGAGCCACCACGTATTTATGTGTGGCTCGAGCGTGCGGTCGACAAGTTGGGCGTGTGGGCCGTAATCATTTTCCCGGGCAGCAACGTGGTGTGTCTCTTGGTCGGACACCGCGGTATGCCGGCTCGCAAGTTTCTGCTCTTCGTCAGCATCGGTATTGCAATCAAATTGTGGCTGCTGCGGGTATTCGGACGACTCTTTGACGATGAGATTCGCGCCTTTCTCGATTTCATCGACGCCTATCAATGGTGGATCGTGATCGGGTTGTTTGCACTCTCGCTCTTGCAGGGACAGTTGCGACGCGGGCCAAGCCGCCCCGACTGACGCAGCAACCACCGCCTCCTAGACGTCGTTGTCCGAGTCATCAATACCAGCCGCCGATTCGTCGTCGGTGTCCTCGCCCAGCCACCAGCGCATGGCTTCACCCGGAATTCTGAATCGGTCGATTTCTGAAAGATCGATACTGCCCGATGCCACATGACTCTGGATGAGTGACATCGCGAACCAGAACAAGAGGATTTGCATCATGATGTCGTCTTCGCTCGTGGCGCGTTCGAACTCGATGAGCTGCACTCCGCGCACCACGAAGCCGTACTCGCACGTCATCGGCACGTCGTGGTCGTCGTAGACGACTGAGAACGTTGCGAAATATGGAAACTCATTCCAGCGGTCGCAAGCCCTGTGCGGGGCGTTCTCAATGAACAACCACGACCGACAGATCACATCTGAGTAGAACTCTTGCGGGCTTCCGAAGCTGAGTTGCATCGCCTCATTGCCGCGCTCGAGCGAGACAATCACCTCCTCCTCGTCTTGCGAGAGCGTTGCCGCCGCTCCCCACTTGAGGGCGAGGTCGGCGATCTCTTGGGCGGTGTACAGCGTGCGGGCTGGGTTGGGTTGGTCGGTCATTGTGGGTTGCCTTTCTTGTGTTTCTTCATGTCGATGTGGCGGCGGCTGTGGCGGGCCTTGTTGTTGCAGATCGGGGCATGCTCAACCCGAACGTGCAGGGTGATGCCGTTGTCGCAGTCCGGGCACTGCCATCGCTGGGTAAATCGAGGTGCTGGTTCGACGAGTGCTGGCTCGACGAGTGC
>CAYFNN010000061.1:6702-7766 GCA_964344465.1 uncultured Bifidobacterium sp.
TCGACGAGTGCTGGCTCGACGAGTGCAGCCCCGGCCTGGGCATCGAGTTCGGGGAAGGCATCTTCGGCCGGGGCGGCTGCCGGGTCAATTTCGGTGAGTGTGTTGGTGTCTGTTTCGTTGAACATGGGGCAGCACTATGAAGTAGCGGTGTACGAAATTGCAACTCTCCCGCCGACTTGGTGCCTCCTACTACGTAGGAGGCACCAAAAATTTTTTGCAGTGCGCGCGCTTACACGTGCGCAGGCCCGAGCGCATGCGCGTACGAGGGTCCGCTTGGCGCGTGGCACACCCATGTGCGAGACTGCTCGCCATGGCAACCACCAAACTCGGCGGTAATCCCGTCAACACCAGCGGGTCACTACCCGCCACCAACTCTCCCGTTCCTGCGTTCACCCTCGTAAAAGACGACCTTGGCGAACTCACCGCCAACGACCTACGTGGCAAGCGCGTGGTGCTCAACATCTTCCCCTCGGTCGACACGCCAACGTGCGCCAAGAGCGTGCGCAAGTTCAATGAGCTCGCCGCCGCCATGAACAACACTGTCGTGGTGTGTGTCTCCGCTGACCTGCCATTTGCTCAGAAGCGTTTCTGCGGCGCCGAGGGCATCAGCAACGTGCAGAATGCCTCGTCGTTTCGCACCGATTTTGGCAAGGTGTTCGGCCTCAACATCGTTGATGGCGTGCTGAAGGGTCTGCTTGCTCGCGCCGTGGTCGTACTCGATGAAACCGGCAAGGTCACGCACACCGAGTTGGTCGACGAAATCGCCAACGAGCCAAACTACGACGCAGCACTTAGCGCGCTGAAGTAAACAAGGTGCGCGCCGCTTGGCGCTGAAGTAGGTTTGCGCTAGTCGCGCAGGTGGGCGACTTCGTTCAACGTCGAGAGCGAGCGCAAACCTTCGCGCGACGCCACCACGCGGTGAATCGACGTGTATTGCGGATAAAAGAAACCAAGTTGCGTCTGAATGCCCAAGATGTGCGCGAGGTACTGATTGATCACACCACCGTGGCACACCGCAACGACTCGCTCACCTGGGTGTCGATCAATCATGCGCTCGCACGCTG
>CAYFNN010000062.1:0-7728 GCA_964344465.1 uncultured Bifidobacterium sp.
ATGCTGCGCCGCGTTTCACCGTCGCAGGGAATGATGATCGAAACGCTGCGTGACGACCTTGAGTGTCACCGCGGCGCGCCAGACAAGGTGCCACAGCGTCGACTTGACACGCTCGAGTTCGCCGGAGAACTGCAGATTCCGTTTACTACGGGCATTTTGGTGGGCATTGGTGAGACGCGTGAAGACCGTATTGCTGCACTCGAAGCCATCGCCGCGTCGCACGAACGGCACGGTCACGTACAAGAAGTCATCGTGCAGAACTTCTTGCCTAAGCCGCGCACGGGCATGCAACACGACCCGGCGTGCGACGGTGACGAGTATCTCTGGTCGATTGCGGTCGCGCGCCAGATTCTTGCGCCTGAGATTCACCTGCAGGCACCGCCGAACCTGAGCGACGACTTCGGCGTTCTACTTACCGCAGGCATCGACGACTGGGGTGGCGTCTCGCCGATCACCGCCGACCACGTGAACCCCGAACGCCCGTGGCCCGATCTCGACAAGTTGCGCATGGTCACCGAACAGGCAGGTCGCGCGCTCGCGCCGCGACTCACGGTGTACCCGCAGTTCATCGCCGATGTGGGCCTGAGCGAGACACCGCAGTGGATCGATTCGGGGCTGCGCTTCCGCGTGCTCGACCGCAGCGATGCCGAAGGGCTCGGTCGCGACGACCCGGGTGCAATCTGGCCAGAGAAGGTGACCGCCGCCGATGTGGTGCACGACGGCGCCGAAGTGGTGCTCGTCGGGCATCGGTCGACACAGTGGTACTCGGGCGCCAACAATGCCCCGCCACAACTGCTCGCAGACTCGCAACCAGAACGTGCGGGGCGAGCGTTGCGAAGTGTCGTTGAGCGCTCGCGCAAACTGCATGGTCCGGTCGGCGAGGTTCTGCGCGGTATCGAGCTCGGCGACGAACTCGGCGAAGCAGAAATCGTCACGCTGTTTGCCGCGCGCGGGCCGGAGGTGGTTGCCGTCGCACGCGCTGCCGACGAGTTGCGGCGTGCCACCGTTGGTGACGACGTCACCTGGGTGCACAACCGCAACATCAACTACACCAATGTGTGCACCTTCAAGTGCAAGTTCTGTGGCTTCTCGAAAGGGCCGCTCAGTCTCAACCTGCGCGGCACGCCATACCTCCTGACACTCGATGACATTGCACAACGCGCGCGTGAGGCCTGGGAGCTCGGCGCGACAGAGGTGACCCTGCAGGGCGGCATTCACCCCGACTTCGACGGCGACTACTACATCGACGTGACCCGTGCGGTGAAACAAGCGGTGCCCGACATGCACGTGCACGGCTTCACCGCGCTCGAGGTCACCGAGGGCGCCCGGCGACTCGGCGAACCGCTGCCGTCGTATCTCGCGCGCCTGAAGGAAGCCGGTCTCTCTTCGTTGCCAGGAACGGCCGCGGAAATCTTGGATGATGACGTTCGTGCAGTGCTATGCAGCGACAAGGTGAACACCGACGAGTGGCTCGAAGCGCATCGCGCGGCGCACAGCGTGGGCCTTCGCAGCAATGTGACGATGATGTTCGGTTCGATCGAGTCGACAACTGCGTGGGCCCGACATATTGTGCGAACTCGAGCCCTGCAACACGAAACCGGCGGCTTCACCGAGTTCGTCGGGCTGCCGTTCGTGCACATGGCATCGCCCATTTATCTGCAACGCAAATCGCGTCGTGGGCCAACCTTCCGCGAGACCTTGCTCGTGCATGCGGTGGCGCGACTCGCATATCGTGGCGCGATCGACAACATTCAGGCGTCATGGGTGAAGATCGGCGTCGACGGCACTCGACAACTGCTGCAGGCAGGCTGCAACGATGTAGGTGGCACGTTGATGAACGAGAACATCTCGCGCGCCGCCGGAGCAAGCCACGGGCAGGGAATGACCCCCGACAGTTTTGCGGCGATGGTCAAGCCACTGGGGCGACCACTTCGTCAGCGAACCACGCTGTACGCCACGCGTTAGGCAAGCGCAGCGCGGGCCTGTGCGATGTCGGTCTGTAACTGCGCACGCAACTCGTCGATGCCCGCAAATTTGCGCTCACCGCGCAGAAAATCCACGAACGACACGCGCAAGGTCTGGTCGTAGAGATCACCAGTGAACTCGAGCAGGTGGGCCTCGAGGAGTGAGTGTTCGGCGTGCTCGTAGAACGTCGGTCGTCGACCGATGTTGATTGCGGCGTTGTGCGACGAACCGTCACCGATTGTCACTCGAGCCGCATAGACGCCATCAGCCGGCAAACACAGGGCGGAATCGACGACGACGTTCGCCGTGGGGAAACCGATGGTGCGACCACGTTTGTCGCCCTGCACCACGTTGCCACGCACTTCATGATGACGCCCGAGCATCTGCGAAGCGCGACGAACATCGCCACCCGACAGTGCGCGGCGAATAGCGGTGCTGCTCACGGCTTCGTTCACCCCGTCTGCGCGCGCGACCAACGTGAGAGGCGATACTTCGAAGTCGTTCGCTGATGCCATCTCGCGCAAGAGGGCAACGTTGCCGCCGCGCTTGTATCCAAAATGGAAGTCTTCGCCAACTATTACCGCGCACATCTTGAGCGCATCGACCAGCACTCGCTGAACAAAGTCACGTGGTGCCTCGTGTGATTCGGCCGCACCAAACGGCACAACCAACGTGGCGTCGATACCCGTCGAGGCAAGCAGTTCCAGCTTCTGAGCAGGGTCGGTGAGCAACCTCGGAGCCGACTCGGGGCGCACGACCGACGCAGGATGCCGATCAAATGTGACCAACACGCTCTTTGCGCCAAGTTTTTCGGCCCGCTCGCGTACCTGGGCGATTACCGCGCGATGCCCGAGATGGACGCCGTCATATGCACCGATGGTGACGACCGTTCGCGCGTCTCCGATGGCGGCGAATACCGCTTCGCGCGTCGGCTCAACGACGGCTTTCACGCGTGGTCACGCTAACGCTGCGGGCATCACCACGACGGGTCGCCACTCATTGCCCGAGCGTTCATACACCGCAAGAAGGCGATGCTCTGCGTCAAGTACGAAACGGCGCTGCAGATCGACCTCGCCAGCGAGAGCGACACTGACGTGTTCCGACTCACCCAACGTTGTAAGCACGCGTCCGTTGCCGACCATGCGTGCGATGTCGTCGGTGACCGAAACGAATGCAGCGCCCGAACCGTCGACATGCGTCAGCGCCACCACCACCGGCATCAGTGGCGAGTGGTCGATTGACGCAGCATCCAAGGTTTCACCCACGGTGAAGTCGCCGATTGCACGACGGCGAAGATTACGCAGGTGCGCCACGCCGCCGAGTGCCGTGCCCAAGTCGGCAGCAAGTGTGCGAATGTAGGTGCCTGACGAGCAGGTCACCTCGATGCGCACCACCGGGTTACCGTCGATGCGCTCCACCTCGTCGCCAACCACATAGCGATGCACGGTGACTTGCCGAGGCTCGCGCTCAACTTCTCCTCCTTCGCGCGCTATCTCGTGCAGGCGTCGGCCGTCAACCTTGAGTGCCGACACCATCGGCGGAACCTGCATGATGTCGCCCACGAAACTGCGCGCTGCTTGACGCACTCGTTCGATGACGAGTGACGACATATCAGATGTCGCGACAACTTCTCCCGATGCATCGAGCGTGTTGGTTGCGGCGCCGAAGACCACTTCGCCGGTGTAGGTCTTGGGCAAGTCGCCGAAGAACTGCAGCAATCGCGTGGCGTTGCCCACGGCGACAATGAGAACACCGGTGGCATCGGGGTCGAGCGTGCCCGAGTGCCCCACTCTGCGCTCGCCAAAACGCCGACGAACACGTGAGACCACATCATGGCTCGTCATTCCGGCAGGTTTGTCGACGATGACAAAGCCGTGAGTGACGGCCGGCTTTCGTGCCATGCAGTGAAATCAGTCGGCCCTTGGTGGGTTCGCCGAGTCGGCGCTGGATTGGTTCGCTGAACCATCCTGGGCCGTCAACGAAGACGCACCGTTCGCCCGTCGTCGTGCATCTTCGCGTAACACCGCGTCGATTCGCTCAGCCGCCCGCATGGTCTCATCGGGCTTGAACTCGAGCACCGGTGTGCGCCGCGAGCGCACCTGAAGAGCAATCTCATGCTGAATGCGCTTGCGATATTCGTTCAGCGCCTCGATGATTTTTTCGTCGCCAGCGACACCTTCGAGCGAGTCGAAATACACGACACCGTGGTTCATCTCAGAGTCGACATCGACCGCGGTAACCGTGACCATCTGCAGGCGGTCGTCGTCGAGCTTCGCCAGCTCGTCGGCGATTACTTCACGCAGCGTCTCGCTCATGCGCGCGTTGCGTTCGTTGCGACGACGGTCGTCGGCGCGTCCCGGTCGACGATGATTTCGCGCCACGACAACTACGCTAAAGCAAGATGTCTGCGAGTGATTCGACTCCGAAACACCGCTACAACGCCTCGCTTGCGGCACAAATTGAGTCCAGATGGCAAGACCACTGGGAGGCTGCCCGCACCTTCGAGGCCCCGAATCCCGCCGGGCCGCTGGCTGAGCCCGAAAAAATAGCGGGGCGAAAGAAGCTGTTCATTCTCGACATGTTCCCCTACCCATCGGGGGCAGGTCTGCATGTGGGCCACCCGCTCGGCTACATCGCCACCGATGTGTTCGGGCGGTTCAAGCGCATGACTGGCTTCAACGTGTTGCACGCGTTGGGCTACGACTCGTTTGGCCTGCCCGCCGAGCAACACGCGATCACCACGGGCATTCATCCGCGTGAGAACACTGAGTCGAACATCGCGAACATGCGACGACAACTGCGGCGACTCGGGTTGGCGCACGACGCACGCCGCAGTGTGAGCACGACCGACGAGGCGTTCTATCGCTGGACGCAATGGATCTTTCTGCAGGTGTTCAACTCGTGGTTCGATGCCGACCGAGGGAAGGCGCGACCGATCAGCGAGTTGATTGCCGAGTTCGAGTCAGGCAAGCGCCCGACTGGCGGAACAGCCTGGAAACAGATGTCGCCCCGCGACCAGAAACAGCTCATCAACGATCACCGCCTCGCCTATCTCGCCGACGCACCCGTCAACTGGTGCCCGGGGCTGGGCACGATTCTCGCAAATGAAGAAGTCACTGCCGAAGGTCGCAGCGACATCGGTAATTACCCCGTGTTCAAGCGCAACATGCGCCAGTGGACGATGCGCATCACCGCATATGCCGACCGACTGCTCAATGACTTAGAGCGTCTCGACTGGCCCGAGTCGATCAAGTTGATGCAACGTAACTGGATCGGCCGCAGCGAAGGCGCTCATGTTCGCTTTGCATCGAAGGCTGGCGACATCGAAGTGTTCACCACACGACCCGACACACTCTTTGGCGCAACGTTCATGGTGCTCTCACCCGAGCATCCTTTGGTTGACAGGCTCACTTCCAGCGATCAACGCGACGCTGTCGCCGCCTACCGCGCACAAGCCGCAGCAGTGAGCACAGCCGACCGCCAAAGCGACGAGCGCGAGAAGACCGGCGTCGCACTCGGTGCCACCGCAACGAACCCGGTGACCGGCGACGAGATTCCCGTGTGGATTGCCGATTATGTGCTGATGGGTTACGGCACAGGTGCGATCATGGCGGTGCCTTCTGGCGATGAGCGTGACTTTGCTTTCGCCCGCAAATATTCACTGCCAATCGTCGCCACGCAGATGCCGCCCGATTCGTGGTTTGCGGCGCACAAGGTGTCGCCGTCGGCCGACTGTACGAATTGGTCTGGTGCCTTCGTTGGCGAAGGCACCTACGTGAACTCGAGCAACGACTCGCTCAGACTCGACGGCATTACCGAGATGGCCGAAGCCAAACGACTCACCATCGACTGGCTCGAGGCACGCGGCATTGGTCGCGGTGCAGTTACCTACAAACTGCGTGACTGGCTGTTTTCACGTCAGCGCTACTGGGGCGAGCCCTTCCCCATCGTCTATGACGAAGACAATATGCCCGTTGCCGTGCCCGACTCGCTGTTGCCCGTGACGCTGCCAGAGCTCGCCGACTTCAAACCGCAGTCACTTGACCCGAACGATGAGGTCACTGACCCGATTCCGCCGCTGGCACGGCGGGCCGACTGGGTGAAAGTCGAGATGGAAGTCAACGACCCGATCACCGGCGCGAAGCAGCCAAGCGCCCTCATGCGTCGCGAGATCAACGTGATGCCGCAATGGGCTGGCAGTTGCTGGTATGAACTCCGCTATCTCGACCCGACGAACTCAACTGCTTTCATTGATGCAGACGTCGAGCGCTATTGGATGGGCCCGCAGCACGACGGCCACACGGGAGGCGTTGATCTCTACGTCGGCGGCGTCGAGCATGCAGTACTGCATCTTCTCTATTCGCGCTTCTGGCACAAGGTGCTGTTCGACCTCGGGCATGTGTCGAGCAGCGAACCGTTCCACCGGTTGTTCAACCAGGGTTACATTCAGGCCTACGCCTATCGCGACGAGCGTGGCCAGACGGTGCCCGCAACCGAAGTGCAAGAGCGTGACGGCAAGTACTTCTACGAGGGTGAAGAGGTGGCACGTGAATACGGGAAGATGGGCAAGAGCCTGAAGAACATCGTCACTCCCGACGAAATGTACGACGAGTTCGGTGCCGACACGTTCCGCTTGTACGAGATGTCAATGGGCCCGCTCGATGCGAGCCGACCGTGGAACACCCGCGACGTCGTGGGCATGCAGCGGTTCTTGCAACGCGTGTGGCGCAACATGGTGGACGAAGACACTGGCGAACTCACCATCGGCGACGCGCAGTGCCCCGAGCCGCTCTTGCGCACACTGCACATCGCAATCGATGGTGTGCGCCGCGATATGGATGGCATGCGCTTCAACACCGCGATTGCCAAGTTGATCGAGTTGAACAACGCGCTTACCAAACACGTTGAAGCCACGGGGTCGACACCGCGGGTGGTGGCCGAGGCTCTCACTCAAATGTTGAGCCCACTGTGTCCGCATCTCGCCAGCGAGATTTGGCAGCGTCTGGGCCGCACCGACGAAATCACCTACGCTGCCTTCCCCGTCGCCGACCCCGCACTGCTGGTGAGCGACACCATGGAAATTCCCGTTCAGGTCAACGGCAAGGTGCGCACGCGCCTGACCGTGCCACGCGGGGCAACCAACGACGAACTCACGGCACTCGCACTGGCCGACGAGTCGGTGTCGAAGGCCATGGCTGGCAAGCCGGCAAGGAACGTGGTTGTCGTGCCGCAACGCCTGGTGAACGTCGTCGTCTGACCGCACAGGCGCAGACGAATGCCCGAGCAACACACCTACTCCGCACCCGGACTACGAGTGGTAACGCTGCAATCGCTTGGTCGCGGTGTCGTTGCCGAACGGGTATTCGTGCGCGGCGAAGTGATCGCCGTCTGGCGCGGGCCGACGATTACCGCGCGGGAAGCAGCGAAGCTCCCCGCCCTTGAACGTGACCAATTGCTGCAGGTAGATGACGATGCATTCATTCACAGCGACGAAGAGCTGGTCGCGGTCGACTTCATCAATCACAGCTGCGACCCAAACTGTGGTTTTACCGACGGGGCGACACTCGTCGCGATGCGCGAGATCTCGCCGGGTGAAGCAGTGACGTTCGACTATGCCATGAGCGACACGAACTCGTTCATCGCGTTTACGTGTCGCTGCGCGTCATCATCGTGCCGTGGGCAGATGAGCGGCGACGATTGGAGGCTCCCGCACTTGCAGCAGCGCTACGCCGGTTGGTTCGCCCCGCATGTTGCCCGCCTGAT
>CAYFNN010000063.1:0-7626 GCA_964344465.1 uncultured Bifidobacterium sp.
GGGTTGCACCACTTCACCTCGCGGCGTTTGGTCACGGCATCTGGTCGATGCCCGCGCCATCTCAGGGCTACCTCTTTCTCGCCGCACTTGGCGTCGTGGAAGAGTGCGAGCTACCCGACGACCCCAACGATCCCCAGTGGGCGCATCTCTTGGTTGAGGCCACGACCGCGGTCAGCCATGATCGACCGGCGGTGTTGCACGATCATGCCGACTTGGCTGCACTACTTCCGTCGCTCGTCTCACGTGCAACGATGGTCGACCCATCGCTCGCGTCGCTTCGTCCATCTCCTGCCAGTGACGGCGACACCACTTATCTCTGCACAACCGATCGCAACGGCATGGGCGTATCGCTCATCAACTCAAATGCATCGGGTTTTGGTTCGTTGCTCGTCGAGCCGTCCACCGGCATCAACCTGCACAATCGTGGTCTGGGTTTCAGCGTGGCGGCCGGACACCCGGCCATGATCGCGCCGGGTCGCAAACCTCCGCACACGTTGTGCCCGGCCATCATCACGCGGAACGATGGCTCTTTGTTTTCGGTACTGGGCACGATGGGTGGTGATGCGCAACCACAGATAATGCTGCAAATCATCACTCGACTCTTGCGTCACGGTCAGTCTCGCTTCCCATGGGAAACTGTCAATGCTGGTCGGTTCGCACTGCGTGGCCCCAAGACCGGCTTCGATACGTGGACTGCAGGTGTAGCGCCGGTCGTCAATGTTGAAGGGCATGCCCCTGATGCTTGGGTTGACGGTCTCGCCGAACGTGGGCACGCCGTTGAACGCCGTGGAAGATTCGACTCGGGGTTCGGTCACGCGAATGCCATCGTCGTTCGAGACGACGGCACGATGGCAGGTGGCGCCGACGCTCGCAGCGTGGTCGGCACGTGCGCCGGGTTATAGCGCTATTGCGGAATCACCTACCCAACGAGATAGGTGAGTGACGTCGTAAAGCGCAGATGCGTTGACGTCGCTTTGGCAACCAGCTGCAATGTGCAACTTCCTTTCTTCAGGAATTGAATTGCGGTAAAGGTCTTGCCGTTTGCCACCACACACACTTTGGGGGTTTCACTCAGGACACGCAGTTTCGTTTTCTGATCAGTGACCAATTGACTTGCTTTCAGGGTGAGACTCTTCTCAGCCATCACCTTGGATCCATCGCTCGGAAATCCCATGAGCCGAGCCTTAATAGTCTGCAATCCGAAAAAAGTTAGAGGAACAACGGTGTCAAGCGCAGTGTCTTGCAGCCCGAGGTGATCACGATGCACGAAGATGGCACAATCAGAAATTCCACAAGGCAGTGTTTCTTTCACCGACTTGCCGTCTGACTCGTACATAACTACATTCGATTTCACTACAAGCGACATTGCGGTCGATACGTTGAGCGCACCTTGACGCAAGAACGCCGGGTTGGAACTTGCCCAAATCATTTCACTAACGCGCTGCAGACTGCCATTGCATTTCAGCCCACTGACATCTCGCTGACCAACTGCCGGTCGATAGCACTGTCTGATGTACACGCCCTGCCCCGCAGGAATATCAGCGAGAGAAATCGTGACAGTGTCGCCATCGACAAGGCCGGTGGTCTTGCTGACGTTGACGGTTGCTGCTCCGAACGCTGGGCCGGCACTAATGACCGGAGCAAGCATTAGAACAGTTCCAACCAAGAGTTGTAGATATCGGCGAGTTGACTTCATTTGTACTGGCTCCTCGTTGTTTGTTCTCGTCTTAGTTGCCCGACGAAAATGTGATTGGCACGAAGACGTCTTGCGATCGATCGTCGCGGCGAGTGTGATCGGCGAAGGCCACGACACCACATTGCTCCACTCGGCAGTCAATGAGATTCGTAGTTTCGTCGATCGCCCTCACAAGCAACGGTACGGAGAACGAGCCGCCAGCCTCAAAGCGGACTGTGAGACCTTTGGCATACCCAGGCGGATTCGACGAAATCCATTGCGAGAGCGGTGATGAACCGTCCAGATTGATTCCCCCAACGCAGCGACGATTCGCATCCCAGCGAGCCTGATTGCAGACGAACACGTAGATCCCCTTGGTCGTGTCAAATCCTCTGCCGCTCACGGTGACCAAAGTTCCAGCCGGATCAAGATCGTCGGACTGGCTTACGGTGAGGCTTGGGCGTGAGCGACTTACGCTCGAGGAAGATTGAGTAAGTGATGTTGGTGCCGTTTCCGAAGCCACGCTGACCGTCGTTGAGACCACGCTTGTGGTGGTTGGCCGAAGAGTTGTGGACTCACCGCTCGCGACGTCTTCGTTGGGAGAAGTCGATACCGCACGTGACGTGGCTGATGGCGCTGGAGCAGTCGGTTCGCTGCAAGCACCGAGCAGGAAGAGTGGGGCGATTGCGCCAACGAGTAACCGACGTCTCACTGCTTGACTCGGGCACCCAGACGCACGGCTCGTACCCTGAGAGGCGATGTTGCGGCGGGTCATGGCGTGCTCGTTGATCATCGTGTTGGCCACTGGCTGCGGTGCTTCTGGCGCCGACGAGCCAACGGGCGAAAGTTCACGCTTCATTCTGTCGCAGGATTATGAGTTGCCCGTCGTCGAGCGCGAAGCGCCCAGGCTTCCTGCCAGCGTGACCGATGCCAGCGGCACCACCGTGACCGTGACCGATGCCTCACGCATCGTCGTGCTCAACGAAGCCATCGCCGAAATTGTGGTGTCGCTGGGTCTACGCGACAACATCATCGGCCGAGACGCCACGACCACATTGGAATCTCTGCAGGCAATCGACGAAGTGAGCAACGGCCATGATGTGAGCGCAGAGAGCGTGTTGTCGCTTCGACCAACTGTGGTGATTGGCGACACGCGCACCGGCCCACCCGAGGCACTCGAACAACTGCGCGGTGCGGGCGTGCCCGTCGTAATTGCTCCCGAAGTGTGGACGCTCTCTGATCTGCCCGGTCGTGTCACATTGTTGGCTGTCGCCCTCGGTGTGCCGCAGGCCGGTGAACGCCTCATCGCGCTGAGTCAGGCAGCCATCGATGATGCATTGAAGAACGTTGGCAAGGCGTCGGCAATTCTGAGGGTCGCGTTCTTGTACGTGCGCGGTACCGCATCGGTATATCTGCTCGGCGGTTCTGGTTCGGGCGCCGACGAGATTGTTGCGGCTGCCGGCGGTGTCGACGTTGGCGCGCTCAATGGGTTGGCTGCTTTCACCCCACTAACTGCCGAAGCAATTGTGCAAGCTGACCCTGATGTTCTGCTCGTGATGACCCGCGGTCTTGAATCCGTCGGGGGTATCGATGGGCTCCTCGCCCTACCCGGAGTCTCGAGCACACGCGCCGCTGCATCTCGAGCCGTAATAGCCGTCGACGACGACCTACTACTGTCATTTGGTCCCCGCACCGGTGCGCTCATCGAGCGGCTGGCAGAGATCCTTCGAACCTTCAGTAGCGACGCATGACCACCGCCCGCCGACCCAAGGTTTCTGCCGTCGGTGTGTTTTTAGCAGTGCTGTTCGCGATGACTGCGTTGCTCTCACTCGCGACAGGCGCGTTTCGAATTCCGCTCGGTGATCTCTTCCGCATCATCGCCGAGGGACCAACTCGTGACACCGTCGACTCGATTGCTCACGACGTGTTCTGGCAAGTGCGCCTGCCTCGGGTGGTGCTGGCAGTGGTCGTTGGTGCAAGCCTCGCGGTGGCCGGCGTGATCATGCAGGGCATATTCCGGAACCCACTCGCTGAGCCGGCGACCGTCGGGGTTTCTGCAGGCGCCGCCGTCGGTGCAGTGATCGCAATCATCGTCGGACTGAATCAACTGCCACTCGGCGTGCAGATTGCAGCGTTTCTCGGCGGTACCTTGTCGACTGCGCTCGTCTACGTGTTGTCGCGCACCGACGGTAAAACCGAAGTCGTCACATTGATTCTTACGGGTATCGCCATCAACGCATTCGCGGGTGCTGTCATTGGCTTCGCCGTATTCGTGGCCGACGACGACGAAATTCGTAGCGTCACTTTCTGGAGTCTCGGCACCCTCGGTCTGGCAACGTGGAAGGCCGTGGGCGTCGTGATCCCCCTCGCACTGCTCGGCATGCTGGCCAGCATCGGTTTTTCGCGAGTGCTCGACACGCTGGCACTGGGCGACCGTTCGGCCGGTCATCTGGGAATCAAAGTTGAACGCGTACGTCTGCAGGCAATCGCCGTCGTCGGTCTGCTCGCATCAAGTGCCGTCGCCGCAACAGGCATGATTGCATTCGTCGGTCTCTTGGTGCCCCACATCATGCGATTGGTGCTGGGGCCCCGCCACAGACATCTCTTGTGGACCTCTGCCGCGCTCGGCGCGAGCGTCACGCTGCTGGCGGATCTCGCTGCACGAACGCTGCTCTCCCCCGCCGAATTACCGCTCGGTGTGGTGACTGCACTTATCGGTGCGCCGTTCTTCCTGCTTTTGCTACGCAGCACTCGTCGCAGCCAAGGTGGATGGGCATGAGCAGCACGTTGAGTGCACACCAGGTTCGGGTTGTGCGCAATGGTGCCGTATTGCTTCACGATGTTGACATCGCCGTGCACGCCGGCGAATTGGTCGCCGTTTTGGGGCCAAATGGTGCTGGCAAGTCGACGCTGCTTGGTGCTCTGGCGGGTGACTTCGCGCTTACCGGCGGTGCGGTTGCCATCAACGGCCGCAGTCTCGCCGACTTTTCACCCCGCGACTTGGCGCGAGTGCGTGCGGTACTTCCGCAGCAGATAACTATCTCGTTTCCATTTACCGTGCGAGAAATCGTGGCCATGGGTCGCGGGCCGTGGCTCGACGCGCACGACGACGCCAAGGTCGACGCCGCGATGCAACGCATGGATGTCGCATCGCTCGCTGATCGCACCTACCAAACTCTCTCGGTGGGCGAACAGGCACGAGTCTCGATGGCGCGCGTGCTGGCACAAGACACGCCTCTGCTCTTGCTTGACGAGCCCACCGCCGTGCTCGATATTGGTCAACAAGAGCGCTTTCTCGCGATTGCCCGCTCACTCGTCGACGAGGGCCGTGCAGTAGTGGCAGTGCTGCACGACCTGAACGTCGCGATGCGTTATGCAACCAGGGTTGTGGTACTACACGAGGGGCGCTGCGTGGCGAGCGGCTCACCCCAATCGGTGTTGACTCCAGCGTTGCTCAGCAACGTGTACCACCAGAAGATTCAAGTCACGACGACCGCAGATGGCCGATCAGTGATCTTGCCCGAACGCCACTAGCGACCCAACTCGAGGCTCGCCATGCGGCGAAATTGCTCGACAACGTCGGGACTCTTGTAGCTCGAATCACGCGAGCGATACACCGTGTCGACGTTGACACATATTCTTCCGAATTCACCCCAATTCCCATAGGCGCCGAGTGCAATGTCGCGTGCGGCATCGAATGCGTCCATTCCCTGGTCTTGTCGCGCAGATGCTTCGGTCAGCACAAACGACAGATAGTCGCGAACTTGCACGACGCCAGAGTTGTCGGTGATTGGGCCATGACCAGGCACCACTACATCGGCGCCCAGCGACACGATGAGGTCGCATGCGGCAATCCAGTTATCGAGTGGGCCGGCCCACACGATTGGCGTGCCATTAATGAAGAGAATGTCGCCGGTGTAGACAACTTTCGCATCGGGCACATGCACGATCACGTCACCATTGGTATGTGCCGGGCCAACCTCCATCAGTTCAACAACCCGACCAGCAACGTCGATGTCGAGACGCCCTTCAAAGGTTCGAGTCGGCAATGTGAGTGAGATGCCGTCGAAGTCGAAGTCACCGAAAAACCTGCGGAACAATTCGCCAACTTCTCCCGGTGCCTTGTTCAGCGCCGCCAGCATTGCGGGTGGCACGTGCTGCATCTCTTCGGCCGCCGCGCGCGATGCGATGATCTCCGCCCCGGCGACTCGCTCATTGCCATAGCAATGGTCGCCGTTTGCGTGGGTGTTCACGCACGTGGTGATGGGTGCACCCCGTGTCAGGGGTGCCATTGCGGCGAGCATTGCGTCGGTGAGGCGCAAGTCAAAGAGCGTGTCGACGAGCAGCGAGCGACCGTCGCCCACGATGAGTCCGGCATTGCTGTAACCCCAACCGCCGTCAGGCTGCAGGTAGGCGTGGCAGCCGTCGGCAACTTCGTGGACTCCGAGGCGATACGTGTGCACGGCGTCAGTGTACGCTCGCGCCATGTCCGAACTCGTACTCGATTCGCTGCAACGGCGCATGCGGGCCATCTTCTCGCTGTACGAGGACGCCACCGACTCGATGCAGCTGCACCATGTCAATTACCGAGAACGCGACGACGTTCTGCCCATTGCCTTCAGCCTCTTTCACATCGTCAACATGATTGATGCGTCATTCATGCTGTTGAGCGGCCAGGCACCGCTGTGGAACGACGAGTGGGCAAATCGTGTCGCGCCTGCGCTCAGGGATCACGGCAAACATCGCACGGTCGAAGAGATGGTGCACCAACAAATTGGCGACTACGACGCCTTCAAGCAGTACATGGCAGAGGTGTTCGCACGAGTCGAGCAGTGGATCACCACTCTCACTCTGAGCGACCTTGATCGCGTGATTTTCACCAAGCCGTACCCGCCTCAGGTCGCATCAACCTATTCGGCTCGAGTCGGCGGCGACGCTGGCATCACCGTGCTCGATGGTCTTGAATGCTGGATCTACCAGCACGCGCTTCGGCATATGGGCGAAATTGAGTACGCACGTCATCTCGTTGGCCTGCGTGGCATGACGTCGTAACGCAGCGACCCGCAATGTGACGGCGTGCCCACCACACGCCACTTGACCCCGACCTACGCCACGCTGATGCGACTCACCGCAAGCATGCTGCACCAATAGAAATCGCGGCGCGTGCCGCATGCCGGAAACACCACCGACTGAATCGGTGACGTCGTGTCGACCCTCGCTTTTTCAGCGCCCGTCGCGATGTCTCGCACCACTACTTGTTCGAGGCCGCGCTCGGCATCATGATGCGCCGAGACCACCTCACCAGATTCCGGATACCACAGCATGTGCGAGCCGTGATTTTGATCGTGCGACCACACTGGTCGAACCGTCGCTTCGTCATAACGAAACGCCGCGAGCACACCGTTGCCACTATCAAAGCCGACCACGATTTTTCGTTGGTCATCTACCACTGGTGGGTTCGCTACAACACCACCAGAGAGACCACATATCTCGGTGAGCGACACCCGAAAGTTATCGAGCCGCACCCGCACCAAGTGCAACGGTGCGGTCGCTACACCCACGCCACGCAAGGTGCCTGCAAATCGATGCGTGCCTTCACCATTGTCTAAAAACCATGCGCTGCCGTCTGCAATCACGGCATCCCACCCGAAACCTTGGCCGTCAAGATGTCGATACCTGCCATGTGCCTCATCCAGAGTGAGCGACGAACCACTCCAATGCGCCCGCCACAACGCCGTCGTACCGACCACATAGACGTCACTTCCATCGGCAGAGAGCCGCGCAATTGAGGCCTCGGGCATATCAAGTGTCGCGACAACTGCAAGTTTCTCCGGCTCGAGCACGGCGAGTTGCGTGGCGGGATATGGTTCGCTTGCCTCCGTACCCGGCCGCGAGCCGCTGAAGTCTTTCGTGACGAGGTGACCGTCAGGCAGGGTGACGAAACTGTTGTA
>CAYFNN010000064.1:0-7192 GCA_964344465.1 uncultured Bifidobacterium sp.
AGCAAGTCCATCGCGTGCGAGATGCCGTCCGACGACCTGCTTAACAATCTGCGGCCGTTGGTCGGCAATGAATTGCCAGCGGGACTGCCGAGCACCGTCGCCTTCATCATCGGAGCCAATCCATCCCAAGGTGCCAGATCGCCCAAATTGTGGAACGCCGCATACAGAGCACTCGGCATTAATGGTGCGATGTTCCCACTCGACGTCTCAAAGGAAAATCTTGCGGCTGTCTTTCGCCTGCTAGAAGGCGACCAGCGTGTCGTCGGGGTAGCGGTGGCGGCGCCCTACAAGACTGAATTCGTACAACTTCTCGCTGGTCGTTTATCGGCGGCCGCACGCGACTGCGGCTCAATCAACCTTATGTCGCGAGGAGCAAACGGAGTCTCAAGTAACCCGAACCGCCACGACCTGACTAAGTTCTTCGGCAGCAATACCGATGGCATTGCTGCAATTGAGTCACTGCGTGAGGTAAGACCTGACTATGCCCGAATGCCAGTGTTGGTACTCGGGTGCGGCGGAACTGGGCGAGCCGTGATCGCGAGTCTCCTCCTCGAGACGAAGCCCGCCAATCTCACCGTTGCCATTCGCAGCACGCAACACCGGCTGTGGCTCGATTCACTCGGGCTCGCTGCCTGCTCGGCCACCCTCGACGATGTCGATCTCACGGGTGTACGAGTACTCATTAACTGCACCACTATCGGATGGGGGAGCGATGTTGACATGTCACCCATGAACGATGTTCAACTCGCCAGTCTCCACCCCACTTGCACGGTGTTTGATGTGGTCTACCAGCCTGACCCCACCTTGCTGTTGCAGCACGCCAGGGCGCGCGGCTTGACCACGCTGTCTGGCTCACGTATGAATTTGCTACAGGCGGTTATTGCATTTACTACGGCAAACAGAAATGCTCACCAGCGAGATGTTGCAGCCGCAATGCAACAAGCGACTGCGTAACCCCTCGTATGCGTCGTATTGAAATTGCCTCTGTTCTGCGGGCCGATGTCGCAGTACTCACACGCAATCTCGAATTATGGCCTGTGTTGAGGGAAGTCATTGAGGGCTTCTCAGTTCTAGAACTTGAGACGATCAAAACTCCACTGAATCTGCGTGACACACGCCGAGTCCTACGCCACATCATTGTTGACAAAACAAGTATTGGTTATGCATCAATGGCCGCCCGACTCCATCGCTCAGGCGTGAAGGTTCTGCTTGTAGTCGATCAGACGCTCGAGGTCGTCAACGAACTAGGGCGAATACTCCCAGACTTACCTCAGATTCTCATTGCCCACGGCTCCCAGCGGGAACAGGTTCTCGCCGAGTTTCATCGAGTGCCTCACCGCGATAATCGAGTCCTATGCGTGTGGGGGAAAAGCGACGCTGACATATATGCGAAAGGAATCGGGGAACACCAGTCGGTCTATTGTGAGCCCGTCGGATCGCTGCGAAACGCTGGATACCTCCGCCTGCATCCTCTGAATTCTGCACGCGTAGCTCGAGTACCTCTACTTTTCATTTCGCAATACTCTGGTCAAGACGAAGAAGACACTTCGTCAACTTCTAAAAGAAACCAGATATTGACGTTAATTAAGGCGCATCTTCGAAGATATTGCATCGAACACCATCTGCCGCTGCATGTTGCTTTGCGACCACCTGCGTCAGCAATATTGGAACCGAAGCAATCACTTAATGAACGTCGCCACTATGAGAAAGCTTTTTCGGGAGTCCATCTAAGTTTCACCGATCCAACCGATTCTTATGCAAGCTACCGAGCCAGCGATGAGTCCGACATTACTGTCGGCGTTCCCACTGGAGCCTTAACAGAAAGCTTTGCTCGAGGGAATAAGGTATTGATGGTTAAACAGGATCCAAATACCGGTTCTTACTACGGATTCCCCGTTGACGGCGATTGGGTGCTCACTGAACCCAGCTATGAACAATTCGCTACAAGGCTTGACGAATTGCGTTCAATGAGTCGTCAAGCTGTGTCAGCCAAATGGCTGCGTGAACGTGAGTACATGGTGGCTAATGCAGACTCAGATGCACCAATCCAACTGGTGCAAGTCTTGATACGCCGCGCCATCCTAGGTGCCAACTCGGAGACTATTTTCCAGTAGTCGCTAACGAATACGGCACGGCATGCGCTTGATGCCGTTGATGAAATTGCTGCGCAGGTAGGCGGGCTCGCCAGTCACCTCAAGATTGGGCAAACGACGGCGAATCTCGTCGAACATCACCGCAATTTCGCGGCGCGCAAGGTTGGCCCCGAGACAGAAGTGTGGGCCGCCGGCCCCAAAGCCGATTTGGGCTGGCTGAATCGTGCGCGTGACATCGAAGCGATACGGATCGTCGAACAACTCTTCGTCGCGGTTGCCTGAGTTGTACCACATCACCACCTTGGTGCCCTTGGGCATCTTGATGCCCCGTAGCTCGGTGTCTTGCGTGGCTGTGCGGCGGAAGTGAATCACCGGCGAGGCCCAGCGCACGATTTCTTCCACTGCGGTACGTGTGTGCTTCTCGAAGTCGCCGAACCAGATGCGGCGTTGTTCGGGGCGACGCGTCAGCTCGAGCATGCCGTGGCTAATGGCATTACGCGTGGTCTCGTTACCTGCGACCACCAGCAAGATGAAGAAGCTGCCGAATTCCTGGCTCGTCATGCGCTGGCCATCGACTTCAGCCTGCATCATGATTGACGTCAGGTCGTCAGTTGGTTTCTTCAATCTCGCTTCGCCGAGCGCCTGGGCATAGCTGAAGATCTCGAGCGCTACTTTCATCAGGTTTTCCAACGTGCCGCCGAAGTCTGGATCACCGGCACCAAGAATGACGTTGGTCCAGTCGAGAATTTGCTTGGCATCACTGCGCGGGATACCCATCATGTCGCAGATAATTTCCAGCGGAAACGGCGCGGCAAGCTTGTCGACGAAATCGAACTCGTCATCGGCGTGTTGTTCGAGAACTTCATCCACCAACGTGCGGGCCTTGGTCTTCACATATTCCTCGACGCGCGAAATTTCCTTGGGGGTGAATCCCTTTGAAACGATCGATCGGAGGCGGAAGTGCTTTGGGTCGTCCATGTTGATCATCGAGCCAAAGAATTCATTCAGTTCGGGGGTCAACGTCGCAATGTTCGAGCCCTGGCCGCTGCACCAGAGTTCGGGATTGCGGCTCACCGCCCAGATGTCCTCGTGTTTGGTGAGTGCGTAATAGCCCGGTCCGACGGGGAAATTGACAAGCGGCATTTCCTTGAAGAACTTGATTGGGGACTCTCGACGCAGCGACCAGAACACCGATTCGCGATGTTCGCGCGGGGCAGTCCAAAACTCTGGGTCGGAAAGGTCGATGGAGTCGACATTCACTGGGGTCAACTGCATGTCCGAATGGTACCGTGGCACGAACCCGAGAGGACCACACCATGACCGAAGCCGTAATCGTCGCCACCGCCCGCAGCCCAATTGGCCGTGCCAACAAGGGGTCACTCGTCGACCTTCGTCCCGATGACATGAGCGCCCAAATCGTGCGTGCACTGATGGCCAAGGTGCCTCAGGTGAAGCCTGACGATGTCGAAGACCTGCTGATGGGTTGCGGTCAACCAGCCGGTGAAGCCGGTTTCAACATCGGACGCGTCGTCGCAGTGTTGGCTGGTCTCGACAACGCGCCGGGTGTCACGGTGAACCGCTATTGCTCGTCGAGCTTGCAGACCATTCGTATGGCCGCGCACGCCATCAAGGCGGGAGAGGGCGATTGCTTCATTGCTGCAGGCGTGGAGACCGTCAGTCGCTATGCGAGCGGTGCGAGCGATATGGCACCGAACCCGATCTTCAAGACTCCGGGTGAGCGCACGAAGGCTCGTTCGGCGGGTGGCCAAGGTGTGTGGACTGCGCCGATGGGAATCCCCGACATGTACATCGCGATGGGTCAGACCGCAGAAAATGTTCGCGAGTTGGAGAACGTCACGCGTCAGGAGATGGACGAATTCGCAGCGCGCTCTCAGCAACGCGCCTGCGAGAACGTCGACAATGGTTTCTTCGAGCGCGAAATCACGCCCGTTACCTTGCCTGACGGCCGCGTCATCAGCAAAGACGATGGCCCGCGACCCGGAACCACTGCCGAGGCATTGGCCAACCTGAAACCCGCCTTCCGTCCTGATGGTCAGATCACCGCCGGTAATGCCTGCCCGCTCAACGACGGTGCCGCGGCAGTGCTTGTGATGAGCGACACCAAAGCCAAACGACTCGGCCTCACACCGCTTGCTCGCATCGTGTCGTCGGGTGTGTCGGGTCTCAACCCCGAAATCATGGGACTCGGACCAATCGAGGCTTCACGTCAAGCGTTGAAGCGAGCCGGCATGACGATGGATCAGATTGATCTCGTCGAAATCAACGAGGCCTTTGCAGCACAAGTCGTGCCGTCAGCCAAGCACCTCGGTATTCCGATGGACAAACTCAACGTGCACGGCGGTGCGATTGCCCTCGGTCACCCGTTTGGCATGACTGGCGCGCGCATCATGACCACTCTCATCAACGGTTTGCAGCATCGCAACAAGCGATTCGGTCTCGAAACGATGTGCGTTGGCGGTGGCCAAGGCATGGCCATGATCGTCGAGCGTCTGAGCTAGCGAGAAAACTCGCTGAGCACTGCATCTGAGAACGTGGGCCAGTAGGCGAGCGCCCACTCGTCGAATTCTCGCTCGGTCAAAACGGCGCACGCCACGTCGGCCAGCGGGTCGACCCACACGAAGGTGCCGCTGCCACCGAAGTGGCCGTAGGTCGCCGCGGAATTGTTCGCCGCAGTCCAGTGCGGCCACTTGTTGCCGCGCAGCTCTGGCCCAAGACCCCACGGACACGGGTCGAAACGACCCACGCCCGGCACGATGCCGTCGAGTTCACCGAACTGGGGCGTGACGGCAGCAACGAACGTGTCGCGTGCAAGTAGTCGCGGTCGACGCATCTCGGCAAGAAAGAGCGAAAGCGCGAACACGTCCAAATGCACGTCTTTGGCCGGCGAACCAGATTGTTCGCGTGCGACGATGCCCAGTGGTGCGAACACGGCCTCGTCGACGTACTGCCAGAACGCAATGCCGCTTGCCTCGGCGAGATGTGCAGCGGCGAGTTCATAACCGGTGTTCGAGTAGGTGCGTCGCACTGCTGGCCCGGCAATCGGAGTTTCACCTTCAAAGGGATACCCGCCGGCGTGCGCGAGGAGATGTCGCAGGGTGCAGCCCTCTTGGCCAACGGCATCCTCGAGCGACACGGTGCCTTCTTCGCATGCCACCAAGAGGGCCCAGGCAGTGATCACCTTTGAGATTGAGGCGAGGCGATACTCGTGCGTCTCGTCACCGTGTAGGTGTACTTCGCCCCGACGATCAATCACCGCGGCCGACACTCGGTCGACCGGCCAGGCGTCGAGCAGCTCGAATGCCGGCATTCGTTAATTCTTGTTGCGAATCAGCTCCGCAACGTGGAATGCCAAGTCAAGCGATTGGCGTGCATTGAGGCGCGGGTCGCATACCGACTCGTAACGCGTGTCAAGGTCGTCTTGGGAAACCGCCTCGACGCCTCCGAGACACTCGGTCACGTTCTCGCCGGTGAGTTCGATGTGGATACCGCCGGGCCAGGTGCCCTCGCTGCGATGCGCGGAAACGAAGTTCACGATCTCGCGCAATACGTCGTCGAAGTGGCGAGTCTTGCGACCGTTGTCGGCCGTGAAGGTGTTGGCATGCATCGGGTCGCAAGCCCACACCACGGGGTGCCCCGCGTCGCGCACTGCGCGCAAGAGCGGACGCAACGCACCGTCAACGTTGTCTGCCCCCATACGAGAAATCAAGGTGAGGCGACCAGGCACGCGGGTGGGGTTGAGCGCCTCGCAGAGCGAGAGCACGTAATCGGCAGTCGTCGTCGGGCCGATCTTGACGCCCACCGGATTGCCGACACCGCGGAGGAACTCCACATGAGCCCCATCGAGTTGTCGCGTGCGCTCACCGATCCACAACATGTGGGCAGAGCAGTCGTACCACTCTCCGGTAAGCGAATCTTGGCGTGTGAGTGATTCTTCGTAGCCAAGAATGAGCGCCTCGTGCGAAGTGAAAACATCCACTTCATGCAACGCGCTGTGGCTTTCAGTATCCACGCCGCAGGCCCGCATGAAGGCAAGTGCACGCTCGATTTCGGCGGCGACTTGCTCGTAGCGACGACCTTCGGCGCTCGACGATACGAACTCTTGGTTCCACGCATGCACACGGCTCAGGTCGGCAAATCCTCCCTTGGTGAAGGCGCGCAACAGGTTGAGCGTGCTCGCCGACTGGTGATAGGCCTGCACCAAGCGCTGTGGGTCTGGAATTCGCGCCTCTTCGTGCGCCGCCGGATCATTCACCATGTGCCCGCGGAACGACGGCAGCTCTCGATTTCCCACCTTTTCGGTGTCTGACGAACGCGGCTTGGCGAACTGGCCCGCGATACGACCTACTTTCACCACTGGCACGCCCATCGAATACGTCAGCACCACGGCCATCTGCAGAATTACCCGCAGTTTCTCGCGAATGTTCACCGCCGTGAATTGTTCGAAGCTCTCTGCGCAGTCGCCCGCCTGCAACAAAAAGGCGTTGCCCTGCGCAACTTGACCGAGCGACGCCAAGAGGGTTCGTGCCTCACCGGCGAACACCAGTGGGGGATATGACTCAATCTGCTTCAGCGCTCGCTGCAACTCGGCGTCATCGGGCCACGCCGGTTGCTGGGCGGCGGGCAATGCCTGCCATGACGATTTGTTCCAGTTGCGTGGCATGAAACCTCGCTTTTCAGGCTATGGCTGCTGGTGCGATGACCCGTCGCTCGCGCGAGCGAGTCGACGACGTGTTAGCCGACCGTCAGGTAGTCGGGCGCATCGGCCTGTAGCGACTCGACGGCGCGACTCACGAGGCGGCGAGCGGCTTCGGCGGTAACGCCGAGCTCTTCACCGACTTCGCGGAAGCTCTTACGCTCGCCACCGAACAAACCGAAACGTGCCTCGACGGCATAGCGGGCACGTGGGTCGAGCGTGTCGAGCAATTTATTGAGCATGTCGTCAGATGCGCGTGACATCACGGCTTCTTCGGGGCTCATGTCGTGATTTGGCACGAGGTCGCCGAGCGTCGCATCGCCATCGTCGCCGATCGGCTTATCGAGTGAAACCGGCGTGGTGAGGCGGTGCAGCTCGGCATTCT
>CAYFNN010000064.1:7202-7413 GCA_964344465.1 uncultured Bifidobacterium sp.
CTGGTCGAGCGCGCGGCCGATGGCCTGGCGAATCCAGAACGTGGCATAGGTCGAGAACTTGAAACCGCGGCGCCAGTCGAACTTGTCGACGGCATGCTCGAGACCGAGATTGCCTTCTTGAATGAGGTCGAGCAAGTCCATGCCCTGAGGCAGCGGATAGCGACGCGCGATCGACACGACGAGTCGAAGATTGGCGCGGATGAAGCGATCC
>CAYFNN010000064.1:7423-7599 GCA_964344465.1 uncultured Bifidobacterium sp.
GAGTGAAACCGGCGTGGTGAGGCGGTGCAACTCGGCGTTCTCCGCCGTGAGACCTTCGGCATCGCCCGAGCCCTGGCGCAAGGCTGCGCGTAGGTTTGCTGAACGGTCGCCTGGGATTCGAATGAGGCTCGCCTTCTGGTCGAGCGCGCGGCCGATGGCCTGGCGAATCCAGAACG
>CAYFNN010000065.1:0-7557 GCA_964344465.1 uncultured Bifidobacterium sp.
AGCATCGTGAACAACACGGTGATTGAGGCACCAACGGCGAGCCCATTCATGAATGACACATCCATGATCAACATCCCAAGGAGCGAGATCACGACGGTGGTGCCCGCAAAAAGCACTGCGCGGCCAGCCGTGTCGACGGATTCGGCAGTCGCCGCCTCACACGACTCGCCCCGTCGTCGAGCCTCGCGGTATCGCGTGACGATGAAGAGCGCATAGTCGATGCCGACGCCGAGGCCGATCATCACTCCGAGCGTGGTTGCGACGTCGGGAATGGTGAAGACATTCGAAAGAAGGGTCACCACCAACACTCCGACGCCAATGCCGCCGAATGCCGTACCGATCGGCAGGCCCATCGCGAGCACCGAGCCGAAGGCGAAGATGAGGATGACGATGGCAAACGCGAGACCGAGCACCTCGGAGGTGGGTGCTTCGAAGGCGGCGAACACTTCGCCGCCATATTCGATCTGCACATCGGCCACCGCCGGCTCAATGGATTTCATCTCGGCAAAGACAGCTTCGAACTCCTCCGCTGCGTCAAGGTCGGCCGCCAACGTGACGGTGGCGAATGCGATGGTTCCTCGCGGCGAAACCTGGAGCGCGCCGGCCTCGCTGAACGGGCTCACCACCCGCATGTCCGGTCGGGCGTCGAGGGCCCCGAAGTACTCGTTCAATGCCGATTGCTGAGCTTCACTGAAACCACCGGACGAGCGCACCACGATGGTGCCGCTGCGACCGCTTTCGTCACCTCCGAAGCGCTCGGCCAGCAGATCGAAGCCCTGGGCACTTTCTACATCGGGCAGGCTGAACTGCGTCGAGAACTTATTGCCGAGCGCCGCCGATCCGGCCACGAGCAGAACGATGAGACCCAGCCACGCCCCGATGACGAAGCGACGGCGTGCATGGGCGAACGAACCAATTTTTTTCAACATGGGGGCATGCAGAGGCTACGAGCCACGATGACGCGAACTAGCGTCTGGCGCGGGAGGTGCGGTGAAAGTCACAGTCAATTTCGACGTGTGTGCATCAACCGGAGCATGCGCGCAAGTGGCGCCCGAGGTGTTCGTCGTTCGTAACGACGGCTACTTGCACATTTTGCACGAGCGGCCAAGCCCCGAGTTGTACGACTCGGTGCAGGAAGCCGCCGATCTCTGCCCCACCGGTGCAATCACGCTCGAAGACTGACGCGTGACATTCCGCAATCGTCTGGCTGCCGCGTGGGCCGCGTCGGATTCGTTGTTGTGCGTCGGGCTCGACCCTGATCCGGCGCGGTTCCCAGACTCCGTCGGCAAAGACGCACGTGCAATCAGGTTTTTCTGTGATGCAATCGTCGATTCAACCGCCGACTTGGTGTGTGCTTTCAAACCGCAGATCGCCTACTTCGCGGCACACGGCGCAGAGCAGGCGCTCGAAAAGATCTGCGAGCGCATCCGAAGCAATCACCCGCGGGTCATGCTGATCCTCGATGCCAAACGCGGCGACATCGGCGATACTGCAGAGATGTACGCCCGCGAGGCATTCGACCGATACGGGGCCGACGCAGTCACGGTGAACCCGTGGCTCGGCACCGACTCGCTCGAGCCGTTCTTTTCGCGCAGCGACCGTGGCGTGTTCGTGCTCTGCCGCACGTCCAACCCCGGATCGGGCGAACTGCAGGGCTTGCGCGACGCGAGCGGCGAAGCGCTCTACGAAACGGTCGCCAAACGCGCCGCGAACGAGTGGTCGAAGCGGGCCGCGGTGGGCCTGGTGGTGGGCGCGACCAAACCCGACGAACTGCGGCGTGTGCGCGAGATCGCGGGCGAACTTCCGCTGCTCGTGCCAGGTGTCGGGGCGCAGGGCGGCGACGCCGCCACGGTGGTGCGCAACGGCGCCACCAAGGACGGAACCGGACTCGTGGTCAACAGTTCACGGGCGGTGCTGTACGCATCCGACGGCGACGATTTTGCCTCGGCGGCACGCTCGACGGCCATGTCGTTACGCGACGAACTAAACGCCGCGCGTCGCTAACCGCAGACTGTTCCTTGGCGCAGGGGCCGTTCAGCCGACGGTGATCACTTCGGTGATGCCGGCAATCTGACGCAACCGCTGCACTACTTCGGGCGGCGTCGGTGTCGCGGTGGCAATCACCATCATCGCGCTGCCCGCCCTCACGGTCTTGCCGACGTCCATGTTGTCGATGTTGATGCCCGAGTCACCCAGCAACGTGCCTACTCGACCAATCACGCCGGGACGGTCGTCGTTGCGCACGATGAGCATGAACTTTGCTGGAGGCACATCGCTGAGGTGGTCGTCAATCAAGACGATGCGCGCCTCGCGGCGCCGGCCCGCAAGGGTGCCCGACACGTTGTGTGCCCCGGCACGCAGGGTGATGAGGTTCACATAGTCCTGATGAGCAACGTCATCGTTGCGTTGCTCGCGCACGGTGATGCCGCGAGCGTCGGCGATGGTTGGCGCGTTCACGTACGTGACCGACTCGCTCGTCGTGCGACCGAGGAAGCCCTTCAACGCGGCCAGGGTGAGGATGCGAGTGTCGTAGGCACCGATCTCGCCGCTGGCCTCCACTTCAAGTTCGGTCGGCCGCTCGCCCACCACGTCGGCGAACAGCGCACCGAGGCGTTCGGCAAGTGGAATGAAGGGCTTGAGAGTTTCATTGGCTTCGGAGGCATTCACGTTGACGGCGAACGGCACGAAGTCGCCCGCAAGCGCGAGTTGCACCATGTCGGCGATCACCTCGCCGGCCTTGTCTTGGGCTTCGCGAGTGCTGGCACCCAGGTGTGGGGTCACCACCACGTTTGGCAGTGCGAACAACGGCGAATCCGTCACGGGTTCCTGCTCGAATACGTCGAGCGCCGCCGCAGCGATGATGCCGTCACGCAACGCCTCGGTGAGATCGTCTTCCACCACGATGCCGCCGCGTGCCACGTTGATGACGCGCAGCTCGGGCTTGGCCTTCAACAGCAGATCGCGATTAATGAGCCCACGAGTTTCCTTGTTCTTTGGCAGGTGCACCGTGAGAAAGTCGCTCGCTGCCACCAACTGGTCGAGTGGCAGCATGTCGACGTTCAATTGCCGACCGCGCTCGGCGGAAATGTACGGGTCATAGGCGACGATCTTCATGCCGAGACCAATCGCGCGGTGCGCCACGAGTTTGCCGATACGGCCCAACCCCACGATGCCGAGCGTCTTGCCGGCAAGCTCGACGCCCTCCCACTTGCTGCGTTCCCATCGGCCTGCGACGAGTGCAGCGTGGGCTTGCGGCACGTTGCGCGCCATTGCGAGCAAGAGGGCGATGGTGTGTTCAGCGGCAGAGACGATGTTCGACTCGGGGGCGTTCGCGACCATCACGCCGGCCTTGGTCGCAGCCTCGACATCCACGTTGTCGAGGCCAACACCGGCGCGACCGACCACGATCAGGTCGGAAACGGCGTCGAACACCGCAGCATCGACGTTCGTCGCACTGCGCACGATCAATGCCTGGGCTCCCTGCAGAGCGGCAATCAATGCACCGCCATTGAGGCCCAGTTGCACGTCCACCTCGTGGCCTGCTGCACGCAAACGATCAAGACCACGTTCGGCGATTTCTTCGGTCACCAGCACGCGCGCCACCCCTCCATCGTGGCGGATGCAACACCGCGATGCCAACCAGTGCAGCGTTATCGTGTTGGGTCCTCGTTTATTTTTCGTCAGGACGCCACACGATGACCCACCCGTTTCTCTCCGCCGAATGGATGGACGCGGCCCGCGAAATTCGAGAGCGCTACCGCGACCATGCGCCGAAGGTATCGATGGTCGTGCGATTCAATCAGGTGGTCACCGGCGTGCCGTTCGGCGACGGCACCATTCACAGCCACATGGATACCTCGAGTGGTGTCGTGGTGATGGACCTCGGACATCTCGACGCTGCAGATGCGACGCTGACCACCGACTATGAGACGGCACGGCGCATCTTCCTCGATCAGGATCCGCAGAAAGCGATGGAAGCATTCCTCACCGGCAAGGTAAAGGTCGAGGGCGACATGCTCAAGTTGATGGGCATGCAGGTGGCGATGCCGAACAACGAAGTTGCCCAGACCGTGGCCGCCGAGATTCGCGCGATTACTTCCTAACGAACCGTCGAGCGCACCTCGCCGGCCAGCAATCCCGCGACCACGCACAACGCCGCCCCGACGACGAGTGCGTTTGAGTAGCTCGGTAGCACACCCTGGTCGAGGGTTGCCTCATGCACGCTGATCATGACGGCGGCACCGAGCAACGCGCCGATCTGGGCCATCAACTGGTGCATCGCACTGGCGGTGCCCATCTCGCTGTCGTCAACCGCATTGGCCAACAGTGATGAGAGCGCGGGTGAGGCCACTCCGAGCCCGAGCCCCGAGAACGCCAGGCCGAGCGCAATCACCCACAGCGGCGTTGCTTCTCGCACTGTCGAGAGCACGATCATCGAGGTGAAGACCGTCATTGAGCCGAACATGCCTGCGAAGCGCTCGCCGGTGCGCATAGTGACGCGGGCAGCAAGTGGTGCCGCGAGGGCAAAGGTCAGCGGTCGCGCGATGATCACCCAGCCGATGGTCTCGAGCGATAGTCCGACACCCTTGTCGAGCATCTGTGGCACGAGGATGAAGCCGCCCATGTAACCGAAGTTGTTTAGCGAGACGCTGAGCACTGGAAACGCAACATTGCGCGTGCGAAACCAACGCGGCGGCACCATTGGTGCAGCCACCCTGCGCTCGATGGTGCCGAAGACCACCAACAAGACGAGCCCCGAAGCGAGCGATGCCACGATGAACGGCGAGCTCCAACCCCATGCGGTGCCACGGTTGACGCCCAACAACACGAGAGCCGCGCCGACACCGAGCGTGATTGCCCCTGCTGCGTCGAAGCGCACTCCCGACTGTTTCTCGGTGTCGCGCAGCAACCACCACGCCAACAATGCGCCCGCGACGCACAACGGTGCTTGTGCCAGGAAGATCACCCGCCAACCAACGGTCTCGACGAGCGGCACGCCGGCGACGACACCCAAGACGGGAGCACCTGCTGTCACGAACGACCAGGTTGCGAGCGGTCGCACACGCTCTTGCGGATCAAACATGCGGTTGATGAACGCCATCGCCGATGGCCCCGTTGCGGCGCCACTGGCAGCCGACAACGTACGCAGCGCAACGAGCCACGACGCCGACGGCGCGAGCGCGGCCAATCCGGCGAAGAGTCCGGCGCCCAACAGTCCCCCGACAAAGACGCGCTTATGGCCGACCAGATCGCCGAGCCTGCCAAAGGCCGGGCCCGTGATGGCGAAGGCCAACATCGGTGCGGTGATCGACCAACTCACCACACTGACGGTGGAGTCGAGGTCTTCTGCAACACGCGACAAGACCACGACGAGCAACGTGATGGTGAAACTCACCGTGAACACGCCAGCCAACAGCACCGACATGGTTGCCTTGCGACGCGAGATGCCGATGCGCTCCACGAGTGCGCTGCGCACCCGTTCTCGCAGGGGTGTGAGGGCGACTTCGTCGACGCCGGCCGTCATGTTGCGGCGCTCACGGGAACACCAGGTCGACGACGCTGCCCTTGAGTACCAACTCGCCAGGCTTCAGGGTCTTGCCATCTTGTTGCATTGCCCGCACCTTGCTCGTAGTACGACCAGATGTGGCTCCAACTGACAGACCTGCCTCATTGAGACGCTTCGTTGCCTCGGTCAACACAAGGCCGACGACATTGGGCAACTCGATGGTTTCGGGGCCCTTCGACAACGAGTACGCCACGATGCCATCACGCGTCAACTGCGCATTGACGGCCGGCTCTTGTGCGGCGATGAGGCCAACGGGAATCTCCCCGCTGAAGACGTCGTCGTTGCGTTGACCCACGAGTTGCACGGCCGAGAGCGCCGCTGCGGCATCGGTCTCCGACAACCCGATGAGATTCGGCGCGGCGCGCAACACCGGCCCACCCGACACCACGATGGCCACTTCAGTGCCACGCAACACCTGATTGCCGGCGACAAGATTCGGTTGCTCAGTCACAATCCATCCGATCACGCTGCCGGCGGGAAGGGTGTCGTCGTCACGCACCGACTCGCTGATCGTCAAGCCGGCGGCTTGCAATGCTGCGACGGCATCGTCTCGAGTGAAACCCACGACATCGGGCAGCACTGCGAGCGTGGCGCCTTCGGAGATCACGAGCGTGATGTCGTTGCCCTCGCGCAATTCGGTGCCCGCCGATGGTGAGGTGCTGATGACATCGCCGAGTTGTACTTCATCAGATCGCTGGGCGCGAATCAGCACGTTCCATCCGAACTGCGACACGGCGTTACGTGCCTCGCCTTCGGGCAACCCGACGAGATCAGGCACCGCGTAGCTCGCCGCACTGAGGTTCTGCCACGCCAACACACCAGACACCGCCAGCGCCACCACGGCAGCCACCGACCACAACGTCCGATAGCGCCGACGCTCGGCCTTGGGTGCGGCAATTGCGACATCGGCAGTCGTCGATGGTGTCGGTGCAACTGGTGCCGGTGAGGTCGTGGGTTGCGGTGCGGGCACGGCTTCGAGTTGACGAGTGATCGTGTCGCGGAACGACTCGGTGGTGAGCGACTCAATCGGCTCGGGTCGCGGCAGTCGCGCGGCAAGTTGGGCCAGTGACTGGCCGAATTCGAGCGCCGACGAGCGTTCGGCAGCATCTGGACGGGCGGCCTTTTCGATGGGTACGGCAATCGGACCAATTTCCGCCGAGACCGGCAGAAGTTTGCCGGCGCGGTTGGCCAACGTAACAGCGGCAGAATCTGCGGCGTAGGGCACTTCACCCGTGATGGTCTCCAACATCGTGAGTGCAAGTGCGTACATGTCGGCGGCACCGCTGGCGGCCTGGTCACCCGCCAGTTCGGGAGCCGCATATCGGGCCTGCTCGATGCTCATGTCGGCGATGCTCGTTGCCGCGCGTTTGGTGCCGAGACCCGCCAATCGCGCCCGCGACGATGCGTCGACGAACACGTTGGCGGGCCGCACGTCGCCGTGCGCAAGACCGAGTTGGTGCAGATGATGCAGGGCGCGGCAGACGTCGATGCCGATCGTCAACGATTGAGAGGCCGAGAGTCGCCGGCCACGGTCGAGTAGTTCGCGCACCGACGTGCCGGTGAGTCGCTCGGTGACAACGAACACGAACGACGAGCCGTCCAGTGCAACCGCGCCCCAGTCGAGAGGCGCAACGAGCACGGGGTGCTGCACCCCCGCCACCGCAAGCAGCTGCTGCTGAAAATCCTCGGTGGCGGCCGCGGCAGTGGCGGCCCGACCCGGGCCGACCAATGATGCCGTCGTGGTCAATCGCACGACGACCGAGGCGTTGCTGCGCGCGTCAGTTGCTTCATAAACGCTGGTCGAATCGGCGCCACCGGGGATCAGACGCTCAAGTCGATAGCGACCTGCGACCGTCGCGCCAAGGAAGGAATCGCGGTCATCCATGGACCGCCCCAAACTACTGCCGAGACCCGACGCGGTCACGCGAGAATGGAGGCATGGCCCGTCGCCTCGACCGCGCGCGACTGATTGCCAGCATCGGCATTGCGTT
>CAYFNN010000066.1:0-7353 GCA_964344465.1 uncultured Bifidobacterium sp.
GATGGCACGCAAACGATCATCCTCGGTTTGCTGAAACGACTGGTGTGCACTTGTCGAATGAACTCCCGCAACATCTGCTCACACAGGTCGAAATCGGCGATGACGCCGTCTTTGAGCGGTCGAACCACGCGAATGTTGCGGGGTGCGCGACCCCACATACGTTTTGCCTCGTGCCCTGTTGCCACGACTTGGCCGGTATTCACGTCGAGTGCCACCGTGCTCGGCTCGTTGAGCACGATTCCCTCACCTTTGATGTAAATGAGGGTGTTGGCGGTGCCGAGGTCGATCGCAATATCGCGCGAGAGCGACAGCGGATTCGTGCCAGCCATGCTGCGCGCGCCTCAGAGCCCCGGGAAGAAGATCTGAATTTCCCTCTCGGCCGATGCCGCCGAGTCGCTGCCGTGAATGAGATTTTCAGTGAAGATGGTGCCGAGATCACCGCGAATGGTGCCTGGCGCCGCGGCTCGGGGATTCGTGGCGCCCATCATCGCGCGAACGATCTCCCACGTGTCGTCTGGCCCTTCAACCACGAGCGCGACTACGGGCCCGCGAGACATGAAGCTCACCAAGTCGGCATAAAAACCTTTGCCCTGATGTTCTTCGTAATGCTTGGCGAGGATTTCTTTGTTGAGGGTACGCAATTGCATTGCTGCAATTGTCAAACCCTTGCGTTCAAACCGGGAGATGATGTCGCCGACCAGGTGTCGCTCAACCGCATCGGGTTTGAGCAACACCAACGTGCGACGCGAAGACGACGTAGTCACGCGACAAGGCTACCGCTACGCGATGATGGTGCGAAGCACTGGCCGCGCTTCGCCCACCACGTACAACGATCCGGCTACGAGTAGAGCGTCTTCGGCACGTAGACCGCGGTATGCGAATGCCAAGGCCGCATCGACTCGTTCGAACGAATGCACCTCGTCGCAGCCCATCTCGCGTGCTACTGCAGCAAGCTCGGCAGCCGGCGTACCGCGCGGCGTTGGTGCCGTACAGCACACCACCACATCGAACTCATCGGCTCGTAACGCTCCGAGCAGTTCTGCCGGGTCTCGACTCTTCAACATGCCGACGACGAGCGCACGACGACCATCCACTTGAAAATCATCGAAGAACACTTCGGCACATACCTCTGCCCCACCGACGTTGTGGGCTCCGTCGACCACAACGAGCGGCTGGTGGGCGATGACTTCGAATCTCCCCGGCATCATCACACCAGCCATACCTTCGTCGAGCACATCACGATGAATGGCGTGATCAAAGAACTCCTCTACTGCGGTGATTGCAACGGCCGCATTGTCGCCCTGATGCTTGCCATGGAGAGGAACGAAGATGTCGCGGTGTTCGGCTCTTGGCGTGCGAACGCTGATGAGACGACCACCAACGGCGAGTTCATTTTCGAACACCTCGAAGTGCTCGTCGCGCACCACACGTTTTACGCACGTGGCGGCAGCAAGCACATCTTGAACGTCGGGGCGCGTTTCGCCCTGCACGAAGACACTGCCCGACTTGACGATGCCGACCTTTTCGCTGGCAATGTGGGCGTGCGTAGGCCCGGCGAATTCCGTGTGGTCGAGCGAAACGTTGGTGAGCACTGCCACATCGCTCTCTACGACGTTGGTGGCATCCCAGCGGCCGAGCAGCCCCACTTCAATAACCCCAACATCGATTGCACTGTTGGCGAACCAGCGAAATGCCACGGCCGTGAGAATCTCGAAATAACTAATTCGCCGCCCAACCAGGGGTTCAAGATCTGCGATTGCCAGCACATTTTCTGCGAGTTCGTCGTTGTCAATCGGTTCGCCATTGATCATCATTCGTTCATTGACGCGCTCTAAATGCGGACTCGTGTAGGTGCCCACCGTCAGCCCGTGGGCCATCAACAGCCTGGTGATGATCTGTGTCGTGGAACCCTTGCCGTTGGTTCCCGTGATGTGCAGGGTGCGGTACGCGCGATGTGGGTCGCCCAACAGTTGAACGAGGCGTTCGATGTTGTCGAGGCTCGGCGATTCGATGCGACCGGTCTTTTCATAGACCGAGTGACTGTCGAGAAACTGGCGCGCAGTTTCGATTGGTGTCAACGTCACGGCACGACGGTAGTTGCCGCGATGATCAGGATGCGGCGCGCTTGGGCTTTGCCACCCGTGGTGAGCGGGTGACGACCTTCGGCATCGCGCGCTCTGTGACGCTGTCGGCATCAATCGTTACCTTGGCGACGTCTGTGCGACCCGGCAGGTCGTACATCGTCTCGAGCAACACATCTTCGAGAATCGCCCGCAATCCACGGGCACCAGTGCCACGTTCGAGTGCCAGTTCAGCGATGGCATCGAGGGCCGCTCTCGTGATCTCGAGTTCGACATCTTCGAACTCAAAGAACTTCTGGTATTGCTTCACCAACGCATTCTTCGGTTCGGTGAGAATCTGCATCAGTGCGTCTTTTTTCAGAGAGTGCACCGCCCCGATCATCGGCAGGCGACCGATGAATTCTGGAATCAACCCGAACTTCATCAGGTCTTCGGGCAACACTTTGGCAAAGAAATCACCCGGGTCGCGATCACGCTTTGAAGTAACGGTGGCATGGAATCCCACGCCCTTGTCGCCCAATCGTGAACCGATGATTTGGTCGAGACCAGCAAATGCACCACCCACAATGAACAGCACGTTGGCCGTATCAATCTGGATGAATTCCTGATGTGGATGCTTGCGACCACCCTGCGGCGGCACCGATGCGACGGTACCTTCGAGAATCTTCAGCAGCGCCTGCTGCACTCCTTCACCGGAGACATCTCGCGTGATTGATGGGTTCTCGCTCTTACGCGCAATCTTGTCGATTTCATCGATGTAGACAATGCCCATCTCGGCGCGTTTCACGTCGAAATCGGCTGCCTGCAGCAACTTGAGAAGGATGTTCTCGACGTCTTCACCGACGTATCCGGCCTCGGTAAGTGCGGTTGCGTCAGCGATTGCAAACGGCACATTCAACATGCGCGCCAGCGTTTGGGCCATGTGGGTCTTGCCGCAACCAGTCGGACCAAGCAACAGGATGTTGCTCTTCTGCAACTCGACGTCGTCACGTCGTGGCTTCTTGCCTTGTGCGTATTTGATGCGTCGGTAGTGATTGAACACCGCAACGGCGAGCACCTTCTTCGCGGCGTCTTGCCCCACGACGAAATCGTCGAGAAATGCGCGAATCTCCCGTGGCGTGGGAACGTTCTCAAGACCAGCGGTGGTGCCTTCGTCGACTTCTTCGTCGATGATTTCGTTGCACAGTTCGATGCAGTCGTTGCAGATGTAGACCGAAGGGCCGGCGATGAGCTTCTTGACTTGCTTCTGCGTCTTGGAGCAGAACGAACACTTCACGAGCTCTGCGGTATCACCGAACTTGGCCAAGGTGAGTGCTCCCGGTTACCGAATTGGTCCGCTGCGGTCTGCCAGTTGTCGCGTGCTGATGACTTCGTCGATGACGCCGTACGCCTTGGCCTCGTCGGCTTCCATTACGAAGTCGCGATCCGTGTCGGTGTGCACCCGTTCAATGGTCTGACCAGTGTGCTTGGCAAGAATCTGCTCGAGCAGGTCGCGCATGCGCAGAATCTCGCGTGCAGCAATTTCAAGGTCGGTCACCTGGCCGTAGCCCACCTGGCCATAGGGCTGGTGCAGCAGAATTCGCGCGTGCGGCAACGCGAGTCGTTTACCCTTCGTGCCCGCCGCCAACAACACCGCCGCTGCCGACGCGGCTTGACCGAGGCAGATGGTGGCGATGTCATTCTTGATGAACTGCATCGTGTCGTAGATGGCGAACAAGGCCGTGATGTCGCCGCCTGGGCTGTTGATGTAGATGTTGATGTCTTTATCTGGATTTTCGCTCTCCAGATGAATCAACTGCGCGCAGATGAGGTTGGCGATGGTGTCGTCAATCGGTGTGCCGAGGAAGATGATGTTTTCTTTCAGCAATCGGCTGTACAGGTCGTACACGCGCTCGCCGCGGCTGGTCACTTCCGTGACGTTGGGGACGTAATAGTTGCGAAAATCCATGGGGGTTTAGTCGCCTTCCGGCTCTCCAGCCACCGTACTGGTGGACTCTTCCTCTGTGTTGGATTCACCGCCCGCACCCGTGCCGACGCCCGTATCACTCGCAGGGTCAATATCCACACCATCACGCAACAAGAGATCGGTGGCAATTGGTGCACCCGTCTCATCCACGTATGTGACTTCACGCACGAGCCACTCGAGGGCTAGCGACTTGCGAATCTGCGCCTTGAGATCACCGACTGCGTCGTTCTTTTCATACAACTTCTTGACGCGTTGTGCCTTGACGCCGGCGCGCTGAGCGATACGTGCGTACTCCTTCTCGAGGTCGGCATCGGCGGCGGTGAAATCATGATCCGTTGCGATGGCCCGCAGCGCCAGGTCGACGCGTACTGCCTTTCGCGACTGTTCGCGTAGCTGTTCGATGAATTGCTCTTCGGTCTGCCCCGTGATCTGGAGAAACTGGGCGATGGCAATGCCCTGTCGCTGGAACGTATCGACCGTGTTGCGCACACGCGACTGCAGGTCGCCCTCGACCATTGGTTCTGGCAGGTCGATGTCGACGAGTTTTGCCAACTCGTCCGTCACGCGGTCGACAACACTGTTGCGCGCCTGATTGAGACGCGACTCGCTCATTCGCTCGCGCAAGGCGCCGCGCCAGGCTGCAACGGTGTCGAACTCGCCGAAGGTGTCGGCCACCCAGGCATCGGTGAGCTCTGGCAATTGCAGCTCTTGCACTTTGATTACCTTGACTGAAAACTCGGCCTCATCGGTATTGCCATTTGGTACCGCCGAGAATTTCGCTTCCTCTCCGGCCGACATGCCGACGAGCTTGGCGTCGAAACCGTCGGCAACCCAGCCGCGACCAACTTCATAGAGCCACGCCTCGACGTTGAGACCCGGCACGGGTACGCCGTCACGTGCCGCAGAAAGATCGAGCGTTACCTGATCGCCTGTTGCGATGGCGCGCGTCGCATCGACAAGTGAGCCATGGCGCTTGCGCTCGTTGTTGACGACGTCATCGATTTCTGCATCGGTTGCCGAAGTCGAAGGCAGCTCGACTCGCAAACCCGCGTAACCGGCCACCGAGACGACTGGGCGAACCTCCATCTCACAATGAAAAGAGATCGCCGCACCAAGCTCTTCGGCCCCGTGCACGTGGTCGACCTTTGGGGTGGCGATGATGTCGATGTCGTGCTGTTTGACTGCCTCGGCCAAGTACTTCGGAACGGCATCTTCGATTGCCTGCGCTCGTGCGGCTTGCTTGCCGGCGTCTCCGAGATGAGCTTCGATCACACGGCGAGGTGCTTTGCCGGGTCGAAAACCCGGGATCCGAACCTGTCGCGCCAGTTTGCGAAACGCAACCTCGACATCGCGTTCAAATTCAGTCTCGTCGACGGAGATATTGACGTTGACTTTGTTGCCCTCGAGGGCTTCGACCGTGCTGTGCATGAAGGGAGAAGGCTACAAGTGCCATACTGAGTACATGCCGTTTTGGAAGCCGCATTCCCTCGCCACACCGCATGAAGGGCAACTCGATTTGCGAATTGGCGACAGCGTCGTGAGCACGGTGGAACTTCCCGGGGTGCCGACGGGCACGCAGGGGCGCGTGATACTTGCAAACGGTTTTCAATGGCAGCGATATTGGGTGCGATTCGCTGATGGCACCGAGTTGAGCGACCTTGACCACCGACATCTCGCGCCAATTGGTCGTGCCAAAAAACGCCTCGCCAAGGCCGCCAAGCGCGCGAAGTGAGCAACCCACGCGCCCACTTCCCGGGCGCACACAGCGAATGGGCCCGCTTCGACGGCCCCGCCGGAACACAAATGGTCGATGTCGCGATTCGAGCTGCCAGCGAATGGTCGGCAGGCGGCAACAATGCCAACACTCACGGTGCATTCGCGCAAGCACATGCCACCGATGCTCTGCTCGAGCGTGCTCGCGTAGTCGTCGGCCAGCTGCTCGATGCCGACCCGCGAGGTGTGTGCTTTGGGGCAAACATGACGACAATGACCTTCGCGCTCACACGAGCAATCGCACGCACGCTTCGACCGGGTGATCGAATCGTCGGCACGCAACTTGACCACGATGCAAATGTTTCGCCGTGGCGCATCGCGTGCGAAGAATCTGGCGCCGAGCACGTGCTGGCCCCGTTCTCAATTCCCGACGGACGCCTCGACATGGCACGACTCGCTGACCTCATTACACCGAATACCAAATGGGTGGCCGTCACCGGGGCGTCGAACCTGATCGGCACCATGCCAGATCTTCGTGCAGTCATCGCTCTTGCGCGACACGTGGGCGCGCGCGTCTTCGTTGACGCGGTTCATCTCGTGCCGCACATGCCGGTGAGCGTGCGTGAAATTGGTTGCGACGTGCTCGCCACCAGCCCATACAAGTGGTACGGACCCCACGCCGGAGTCTTGTGCATCGAGCCCAACCTGCTCAACTCGCTACCGGTGGCAAAGGTGCGACCTGCGGATGATGTTGGACCGAGACGTTTCGAGACCGGCACACCGAACCTCGAAAACATCGCCGCTACCGAAGCGGCTGCGCGATTCTTGCTGGAAGAAGGAATGCACAACGTTGCCGCCGGCGAGCGTGAGGTATTTGCCCCGTTACTCAATGGTCTGCTCGCGATGCCTCACGTGCAGGTGTGGGGGCCACCGACACTCGAGTCACGAACACCGACCGTTGCGTTCACCGTTCGCGGCAAGACACCCGAGCATGTGGCGACCGTTCTCGCAGCAAACAAGATTGCGGTGTGGGATGGCAGTTCGTATGCCGTTGAAGTCGTATCACGACTCGGCCTCGCCGAATCGGGCGGCGTCGTGCGTGCTGGTGTGGTTCGGTACGTGACACACGACGATGTTGCGCGTCTGCTTCGCGTGGTGCACTCGTTAGCCTGAAGAGCCAGCGGGATGTAGCACAGCTTGGCTAGTGCGCCTGGTTTGGGACCAGGAGGTCGCAGGTTCAAATCCTGCCATCCCGACGGATTCACACGACAGTGCACGAATGATTCGCGCAAGGAGCATGAACGATGGATGCGCCACTCAGCAATAAGGAGAAATACGTTTCGCTCGTCACGATGCGACGCGATGGTCGTTCGGTTGCGACTCCGGTGTGGTTCGCGGCCATGGGCAACGAGTTTGGCGTGATTACCGAGACCAACGTGGGCAAGGTGAAGCGAATTCGCAACAATCCGCACGTCACGGTGCAAGTGTGCAACTTCAATGGCGACGTCGTGCCAGCAACCGACCCAAAGGCCCAACCCGTGCTGAATGCGACTGCTCGACTCGTCACCGGCCAAGAGGCCGTTGCGGTGCGCA
>CAYFNN010000067.1:0-7320 GCA_964344465.1 uncultured Bifidobacterium sp.
CAGGAAAGGCACGTGGTTAACGCATGGCTCGCAGTCTGAAGAAGGGTCCGTTCGTCGACGAGCATCTGTTGAAGAAGCTCGACGCCATGAACGAGAGTGGCGATCGCAAGCCGATCAAGACGTGGTCGCGTCGTTCAACGATCATCCCCGACATGGTCGGCCACACCATCGCGGTGCACGACGGGCGCAAGCACGTGCCGGTGTACGTCACCGAGTCGATGGTCGGACACAAGTTGGGCGAATTTGCCAACACCCGCACCTTCAAGGCCCACGCCAGCTCTGAGAAGATGGCCGGCGCTGAAGCCGCGCCGGCACCAGGAGCCGCGTCGTGACCGGCCCGAAGCTGAACGAAGCCAACCGCGTCGCGGGTGCCCGTGGCGGTGTCAAGGCACAGTTGCGCTGGGTGCGCATGTCGGCCACCAAGTTCCGCCCCGTGCTCGACCAGGTGCGTGGCCTCGATGTCGTGACGGCGCGCGAGGTGCTGAGCCTGCACAGCGTCGAAGCAGCATCGATCATTCAGAAGCTGCTCAAGTCGGCGGTTTCCAACGCGGTCGCCAACAATGAGATGGAAGAAGAAAAGCTCTACGTCAAGGCTTGTTTCGCCGACGAGTCACCCACCATCAAGCGATTCCGCCCGCGTGCGCGTGGTCGTGCCAACACCCGACTGCGTCGTGGTGCCCACGTCACGATCGTCGTCGATGAGATGGACGAGGCAACCCTGAAGACGGTCGCGGCACAAGGCGGCACCGAGAAGTCTGATCGTCGCAAGCGTGTGGCAGCCAGCCAGGCGCGCGCTGCAGCCGCAGCGGCCAGCGACGCAAAGAACGAGGCAGCAACCGCCGATGACGCGGGCAACGCAGCCGACGCCAGTGCAGCAACGAACGAGGAGTCGAAGTAATGGGCCAGAAGATCAATCCGTACGGCTTCCGTCTTGGTATTACGACAGAGTGGAAGAGCAAGTGGTTCGCGGGCAAGAAGCAGTACCGCGAATACCTCACCGAAGACTGGAAGATTCGCGGCTATCTCATGGCGCGACTCGCCGATGCTGCCGTCAGCCGCATCGACATCGAGCGCACGCTCGACAAGTTGCGCATCGACATTCACACGGCTCGCCCGGGCGTGGTCATCGGCAAAGCCGGCGCCAAAGCCAATGAGCTTCGCGAGCACCTCTCGGCACTCACCGGCAACAACAAGTTGCAGTTGAACATCAACGAGATCAAAGATTCCGAGCTTGATGCCGCGCTCGTGGCTCAGGGTGTGGCTGACCAGTTGGCCAACCGTGTTGCCTTCCGTCGCGCGATGAAGCGCGCCGTGCAGAACGCCCAGAAAGCAGGAGTGCAAGGCATTCGTATTCAGTGTTCAGGTCGTCTCGGTGGTGCCGAAATGACCCGCCGCGAGTGGTACCGCGAGGGCCGCGTGCCGTTGCACACGCTTCGCGCAAACATCGACTACGGCTTCCGTGAAGCCATCACGTCGGCTGGCCGAGTGGGCATCAAGGTGTGGTTGTACAAAGGCGAGATCCTGCCGTACTCCACCGACAATGCCGACCGCGTCGTGCGCGAAGCCCAGATGGCTGCCGGCGACACCATGTCGGCCGCCCCGCGCACTGCAAGCGTCATCACTTCGGCTGGTCCGCGCGACGAGAGTGATCCGCTCGTGCCCGAGGCCGATCAACGCATCGAGTCGCTGATTGACGCCGAGGAAGAAATCGAGCGTCGTTTGAGCGACTCCACTGAGACCCCGCACTTCAAGAAGGACTAATCATGTTGCAGCCGAAGAAAGTGAAGCACCGCAAGCATCATCGCGGTCGCATGAAGGGTGAGTCGAAGGGCGCGCGCGAGTTGGCGTTTGGTGAGTATGGCATTCAGGCGCTCGAGCCCGGTTGGGTCACGTCGCGCCAGATCGAAGCCGCGCGTATCGCGATGACCCGTCACATCAAGCGTGGCGGCAAAGTGTGGATCAACGTGTTCCCCGACAAGTCGGTCACCAAGAAGCCGGCGGAAACCCGCATGGGTAGCGGCAAGGGCAACCCCGAATTGTGGGTGGCCGTCGTGAAGCCGGGTCGCGTGCTGTTCGAGTTGTCGTACCCGACTTCGGATGTCGCAACGCAGGCGCTGAGCCGCGCGGTGCAGAAACTGCCGATCAAGTGCCGCATCATCCACCGTGAGGAGGGCATCTAGTCATGGCCGAGAACCTCGACAAGTCGATGAAGGAAATCAACGAGCTCGACCTCGCCGGTTTGGTGGAGCTGTTGGAGAACCTCAAGCAAGATTCGCTCAACGCGCGTTTCAAGTTGGCCACCGGCCAGTTGACCGACACCGCCAGCATTGGCGCTCTGCGTAAGCAGATTGCGCGAGTCAACCTGGCGATTCGCACCCGCGAGATTGAGGCTGCCGAGGCTGCCATCGTGGCGAAGCCGAAGAAGAAGTCGACCCGCACCAAGACGAAAGCGAGCCGCTGATGCCCGAGACCACCGAACGCAATGCCCGTAAAGAACGCGACGGTCTCGTCGTGTCGAGCAAGATGAACAAGACCATTGTCATCGCCCTCGTCGAGCGCGTGCGTCACCCGAAGTACGACAAGTTCATCACCCGCACAAAGAAGCTCTACGCCCACGACGAGGCCAACGAGGCCAAAGTGGGCGACCGCGTGCGCGTGGTCGAGACGCGTCCGCTGAGCAAGACCAAGCGCTGGCGCGTGGTCGAGATTCTGGAGCGTGCGAAATGATTCAACAAGAGAGCCGCCTCAAGGTGGCCGACAACAGCGGTGCCCGCGAGGTGCTCGTCATCAAGGTGCTCGGTGGCACGCGCCGTCGTTACGCATCGATCGGCGACGTTTTCATCGGCACTGTCAAAGACGCAATTCCAGGCGCCGGCGTGAAGCAAGGCGAAGTGGTGCGTTGCGTCGTGGTGCGCGTCGCCAAGGAAAAGCGTCGTCCAGACGGCAGCTACATCCGCTTCGACGAAAACGCAGCCGTGTTGATCAAAGAAGACCTCACGCCGCGTGGCACCCGAATTTTCGGCCCAGTTGGTCGCGAACTGCGTGACAAGAAGTTCATGCGAATCGTTTCGCTTGCCCCGGAGGTGTTGTGACATGAAGTTGCGTAAAGACGACATCGTGCGCGTGATTCGCGGCAAAGACCGCGGCAAGGAAGGCAAGATCATTCACGTCCTGCCGGAGGCGAACAAAGTCGTGGTCGACGGGCTCAATATTGCCAAGCGTCACTCGATTCGCCGCAACGAAAAAGAGCAGAGCGAAATCAAGGAAATCCCCATGCCGATGTCGGCCTCCAACGTGATGTTCGTGCACAAGGGCGAAGTCACGCGTCTGGGCTACAAGGTCGACGCCAAGGGCAACAAGGTGCGCATTGCGCGCAGCACAGGAGACCAAGTCTGATGTCCACCACGTCGTACGTTCCACGTCTCAAGTCGCACTATCGCGAGGTCATTCGCGGCGAGCTCATGCAGAGCCTCGGTGTGAAGAACCCGATGCAGGTGCCCACGATCGAAAAAATCGTGATCAACATGGGTGTCGGCAAGGCAACCCAACAGGCGTCGCTGCTTGACGGGGCAGTAGCCGACCTCACCGCGATCACCGGCCAGAAGCCGATCGTCACCAAGTCGCGAATCGCCATTGCGTCGTTCAAGGTGCGCGAGAACCAGGCCATCGGCGCCAAGGTCACCCTCCGGGGCGATCGCATGTGGGAATTCTTCGACCGGTTGCTCGCCGTTGCGATTCCTCGTATTCGTGACTTCCGTGGCTTGCCTGGTCGTTCATGGGACGGTCATGGCAACTACACCTTCGGTCTCACCGAGCAGATGGTGTTCATGGAAATCAACTACGACAAGGTTGACGCCCCACGCGGTATGGACATCACCATCGTGACGACCGCAAAAGATGACCTCACCGGTAAGGCGCTGCTTGATGCCTTCGGCTTTCCGTTCCGCAAGGGCGAGATGCCGGCCTCGACGAAGCGCACGAAGAAGCAAACCAAGAAGAAGTCAGTCGTTCAGGGCAATTCGTAACAAAGGAAGACACACACCACATGGCAAAGAAGTCACTCCGAAACAAGGCAGCAGCCACACCGAAGTTCAAGGTGCGTTCGTACACGCGTTGTCAGCGCTGTGGACGTGCCCGCGCGGTGTACCGCAAGTTCGGTTTGTGCCGCATCTGCTTGCGCGAGTTGGCGCATGCGGGCGAAATTCCCGGTCTGCGAAAGTCGAGCTGGTAAGCGCATGATCACTGATCCGATCTCCGACATGCTCACCCGCATTCGCAACGCCAACTCGGCGATGCGCGACGAGGTGCTGATGCCATCGTCGAAGCAGAAGGTTGCATTGGCCGACATCCTGAAGAAAGAGGGATACATCGCCGACTTCCAGCTCGTTGAAGGCGTTGCGAGCGGCACGAAGGTGCTGAAGATTCAGATGAAGTATTCCGACGATCGTCGTCGCACCATCTCGGGTATCAAGCGCGTCTCGACACCCGGCCTGCGCATTTATCGCCGTGCCACCGACGTGCCCCGTGTGCTGGGTGGTCTCGGTGTTGCAGTTCTGTCCACGAGTCACGGGCTCATGACCGACCGCGAGGCGCGCAAGCGCAACGTCGGCGGCGAAGTCATGTGTTACGTCTGGTGAACCGGGGGAACCAATGTCACGCGTAGGTAAAGCAGCAATCACGATCCCGCAGGGAGTCGACGTCACCGTCGGCGCCGAGAGCATCACCGTGAAGGGCGCCAAGGGCACCCTGGTGCGACCGATTCCGGCCGGCATCAGTGTGAAGAAGGTCGACACCTCACTCGTCGTCGAGCGGGCAGCCAATAGTCGCGACGAACGTTCGCGCCACGGCATGTTGCGCGCGATGATTCGCAACATGGTCGATGGTGTCACGCAGGGATACACCCGCGAACTCGACATCATCGGTGTCGGCTATCGCGCCGTCGCCAAGGGTCAGGACAAGCTCGAGCTGTCGCTCGGTTTTTCCCACTCAGTGCCGTATGCCGCACCCAAGGGCATCACCTTCGAGGTGCCACAGCCGACACGCATCGTGGTGAAGGGCGCCGACAAGGAACTCGTCGGCCAAGTCGCCGCCGAAATTCGTTCATTCCGTTCGCCGGAGCCGTACAAGGGCAAAGGTGTGCGTTATGCCAACGAGCGCGTATTGCGCAAAGCCGGCAAGACGGGCAAGAAGTAGGAGCATCGACCATGACCATCATCGCCAAGAAGCGTCGCGACAGTCGTTTGCGTCGTCACCGTCGTGTGCGCAAGAAGATCCACGGCACCGCGCAACGCCCGCGTCTCGCGGTGTACCGCAGCAACAAGCACCTGGTCGCGCAGCTGATCGACGACGACTCGGGCCGCACGGTCGTGTCGGCCTCGTCGCTCGAAGCCGAATTCCGCGGCAAGCAAGCCGGTGGCAACGTTGCAGCAGCAAAGACTCTCGGCGGGTTGGTTGCCCAACGCGCCAAACAAGCGGGAATCAGCAAAGTGGTCTTCGACCGCGGTGGATTCCTCTATCACGGACGTATCGCTGCGCTCGCTGAGGCAGCGCGCGAGGGAGGACTGGAGTTCTAATGACTGACGTACAGCAACCAGAAGCAACCGAGGGTCGCGACCGTCGCGACCGTCGTGACCGCCGCGAACGCAAGCCACGCGAACCACGCCCCGAAGCAAAGCCGGGCGAGTTCGGTGAATCGCGCGTGGTGCACGTGAACCGCGTCGCCAAGGTGGTGAAGGGTGGTCGTCGATTCCAATTCGCGGCCATCGTCGTGATCGGTGACAAGGCCGGTCGTGTCGGTCTCGGCTACGGCAAGGCCCGTGAAGTGCCACTCGCCATTCAAAAAGGCACCGAAGACGCCAAGCGCAACATCTTCCATGTCGCACTCGCCGGCCCCACCATCACGCATGCCATTGAGGGCATCAACGGTGCGGCGCGCGTATTGCTGAAGCCTGCCGCTCCGGGTACCGGCGTTATCGCTGGTGGTGCGGCGCGCATCATCCTGGAAGAAGCCGGAATCAAGGACGTGCTCGCCAAGTCGTTGGGGTCACCGAACTCAATCAACGTGGCACGTGCGACGATCAACGGCTTGCGTTCACTGTTGCGTCCGGACGAAGTGGCCAAGCGTCGCGGCTTGTCGGAAGATGAGTTCGTGCCGCGCGGAATGCTGCGTGCATACAACGAATCGAAGAAGCAGCGAGCACAGGCTCGGTAAGGAAGCACCATGAGCAAGACCATCACCGTTCGCCAGAAGCGTTCGCAAATCGGCAGTATGCCCAAGACCCGCGCAACGATGCGTGCACTCGGGCTGCGCAAGATTGGCGATACCAATGAGCTGCCCGATCGCCCCGAGATTCGCGGCATGATCGCGCGCGTGCCACACCTCATCGAGATCGTCATCAACGACGGGAAGGGCAGCTGAACATGCGCGTCGACCAGATGGGCCCAAAGCACGGGGCCAAGAAATCACGTAAGCGAGTGGGCCGTGGTATCGGCGGTAAGGGCGGTAAGACGGCCGGCCGTGGTACAAAAGGTCAGTACGCCCGCAACACGGTTGCGCGCGGCTTTGAAGGTGGTCAGATGCCCCTCAAGCAACGCGTGCCGAAGTTGAAGGGCTTCAACAACCCGTTCCGCGTCGAGTATCAGGCAATCAATCTCGACACCCTCGACTCGCTCGGTACGGCCGAAATTACGGCCGAGATGCTGATCGCCAAGGGTCTCATTCGCAAGGGCAACCTCGTGAAAGTGCTCGGCCGCGGCAAGGTGTCGAAGGCACTCACGTTGTCAGTGCACGCAGTGTCGCAGACGGCCCAAGAAGCCATCACGGCAGCGGGCGGCAAGATCACCATCTTGCCCAAGCCGTTCCGTGGTGTGCGTCCGCCGGCCAGCGGCAGCCAGTTCACGAACCGCTAGTTTTCGCTCGCAGAGGATCGGAGAACGAAGATGTTCGCACGAATCAAGAACCTGTTCACCGTTGCCGACCTGCGCAACAAGGTGCTCTTCACGCTCTTCATCTTTGCGATCTATCGCATCGGTATCACCGTGCGTGCCCCGGGCGTCGATGCTCAAGCGGTCAGCCAGTTGCGTGAAGCCTCGCAATCGCAAGGTGCGCTGGGTTTCTTGAACCTGTTCTCGGGCGGTGCCTTCGGTAGCTTCTCGATTTTTGCACTCGGCATCATGCCCTACATCACCGCAAGCATCATCATGCAGGTGCTCACCGTGGTGATTCCCAAACTCGAGCAATGGCAGCAAGAGGGTGCGGTTGGGCAGCGAAAGATCACGCAGTGGACCCGCTACGTCGCTGTTGCAATCGCCACGTTGCAG